>JBFWRL010000044.1:0-36060 GCA_050248915.1 Candidatus Sericytochromatia bacterium | reverse complement strand
ATGATGCTTGATGATTCAGGATTTTCTCCCAATCTGACACACGATGGACAATGGGTCTTCAGCACGATTGATACGGGTCTGCTCTTTCTGCAAGAGACCGAATTCAGAAGAAGCAAAGCGGTCTATGGCTACGACCTTTTGCCCCCAGCGATATACAGTGACGGGCATTTAGCTGTGGCTGATTATGCAGGGGTCGGCTTTTGCAGGGTCAATCTTTGGGGAGAGATTCAATGGCATTCCCAAGACAATGGATTTGATGGGTTGGTCAGTTTGAATCAATGGGATCAAGCGGCTGTTTCTAATGGCCGTCAATCTGTTTTTTTTGATCAGCAGGGCCATATTTTAGGCGCTTATGAAAAAGGGGCTTGTTTTGCTGTTTATGGCACAGGTTGGATCGCCTTATCTGAAAATACCCTTGCTTCGTTGGATTCCCGAGGATATATCCTGTGGGAAAAAAAATACTCTCCCCCTTTTCAGCACTTGTGCCTGAACCAACCCATCACCACTCAAAATGGCTTGATCTATGTTGTGGATCAAAAAAATATTCTGTGTTTGGACAAAAACGGCAAAACGGTTTTTGAATTGGCCTTGCAGACCCAAGAAAGTCCGCGTCTTTCCTTTCTCAAAGAGGGGCTTCTGTGTGCGATTGCAGACAATACCCTGTTTTGGATAGCTTAATTTTTTGACAAATGCGTATCCTGTGGGATACGATTTGAGTGTGGTTCAAATTCATAAAACAGATATCTTCGTTCATTGGTTAGACTCGCTCACAGATATACGTGCCCGAGCCCGTGTGCTTGTGAGAATTGAGCGTTTGGCTCAGGGAAATCCGGGAGATGTCAAACCTGTTGGTGAAGGTGTTTCTGAATTGAGAATTGCCTATGGGCCGGGTTACCGTGTTTATTTTCTGCAGCAAGGAGCGGATCTGATTGTTTTACTTGCTGGCGGAGATAAACATTCTCAAGCAAAAGATATCCGTAGGGCCTTGAGATTAGCAAAGGAGATCAAAAAAATATGAATCCCAAAATCAAGGTGAGCAAATTCGATGTGTCTGAACACCTGCGCACCGCTGAAGAAATGGCCGCTTATCTGGAAGCATCAATCGAAGAAGCCAATGGCGATGCTGCTTTTATTGCCAAAGCCCTGGGAGATATCGCAAAAGCCAAGGGGATGACCCAAGTCGCCCGTGATGCAGGACTTTCCCGCGAGAGTTTGTATAAAGCGCTTTCTGGTGAGCGTGTGCCTGGCTTTGACACCATACTCAAAGTCATGAACGCCCTGGGACTGCGTTTGCATGCTGAGGTTTCACCTCCCCCCAATTAATCCATTCAACCCCAGCCCGCTCAAACCGAATCGGTCTTATGCGCGGCTCTCGACCATGGGCGCTATGCGCTGAAAAAACCAATCTCCTTTTCCCGCATGGCGTTCATTCCCGTTTTTGGGGATGATATTCAAATAGCGGAAGAACATCTGTTTCACCTCTTTCAGCAGATAAATTTACGGCAACAGGGCCAGATCCAGCCCTATATGTTTGCGCTCGCCCGACTTGAGCTGGCGATTGTCTTCACCGGGATCATCGACATAGACCACGTTCATGAGATAGGGTTTAAATTCAGAGACTGGCATTTCAATCTGTGCGCCATAGGTTTGAATAATCACTTTCGGTTCTGGCCCAGATTTATCCATCCCCACCAGGGCCATGGCATGCCCCCAGATATTCACCACCAGTCCCCGTCCACGGCTGAGATCGTCTTCGACCTGTTCCAGTGAGGTGTTTTGGGCAAACCGGTTTAAAGGCCAGATCATTGGCACATTTTTGTGGGTATAATCCAGCTGATTGCCATAAAGCCGATCGATGGCGCTGCTTTGCTGGCCCACCCGAGGAGAGGCCTGATCTGCGCCGGTATCTAAATGACTTTTGTATTTGCCTGCTCCCAGCATCAGATCCATCAGGGCATTTTGCACAATCGCTTCACTCATTTGGCGATCTTCACCGGGCAGACGCCAATTGTCATTGGGGTTGAGCTGTTTGCCATCGGGCAAGCTAAAGGTTTTGCCCTCTGCCAGGGCCAGGGTCATGTCCAAGTATTTTTGCGGGTGCATATTGGCGGTCAGGGCCTGGATTGATGCCGCGGCACAGGTGCCTTTGCCGCCTTGGCCAATCATGCCCGGTGCGCCAATATCGCGGATCAACGAGCGCATCAGAAAGGATTTTTCATTGTCATTGAGGCGGGTGTTTTGACCCGCATGAATGTCCTGAAACTGTTTGACTACTTTTTGAGCGCCCTCAAAGCCCAAGCGGCGGAAAAACAATTCCGCGTTGCCTATTTCTGAGGCGAGTCCAAACACGATATTTTTGTCGAGCAGCCAGGTCATCATCGGCTCCAATTGGTCTTTGGAAACCCCCAGACGCTCTGCCATTTTGGCGATATTTTCAGCGCGATGCGCTTTGCCCTGTTTGTAAATATCTTTAAAGTGTTTTTGCACCTGGAGAGGGGGGGGTAAAACCCCAAAGCCGGTCCCGTTTCCAGAACCGGCTTTTTTTAAAGCGCTCCCGACTTCAGCGGAAGACGTCAAAATAGAGGCGTTTGTAATTGTCGCCGCCAAAGATGTGAATTTGGCGGATGGAGCGATTGTCCCACATTTTTTGGAAGACATTCATGTCCATTTCGACATAGGGGCCTTCGAGGCTGTCATGCAGCACCAACGTGCCCTTTTTCTGGTTATAACCTACCACAAGCACATAATGCTCCTGGGAGAGACCACCAAAGTCGAGCAGCACGGGAGTGGGGCGGCCTTTGTTGATCTGTTCGATCAGGTTGTTTAAGACGCCTCCGCGAAAATCCTGGGCTTTGAGGCCCTTTTTGCGCAGATAGCTGGTGATGGCGTCATCGGTGGTGGGCAAATTGCTGGGATTGGCTTGATCGACCACCTGTTGGTAGGTCATGGGGGTGCCCCAATAATTTAGCAACGAGGCCAAAACGGCTTGGCCACAGGTATTGTCTTGGCCCTGGTGGAAAAAGGGCACATTTTCGAGCACCTTGCTGCCATTTTGGTAGATCTTGATGCGTTGGCCGTCACCCACTTGCAGGGTTTTAAACGGCCCCGTCATGACTTGGCTGGCGGATACAGATTGGGTCACCATATTGGCGGTGATATTGCCATAGGGCATGGGTTGCAGGGGGACCTGGGGCGTGCCACAGGAAGCCAACAGGGCCACACCCAGGGCCGAACTCATGGCCAAGGTCGCCAAGCGTTTTTGCAGGCGCAGGGCGCGCATTAACTCTTTAAAAGGCAACAGGCCCTTTTCGACCAGAATATCACCCAGTCGGCGCAGGCCACTGCGGTGCTGTTCTTCGACAGCCACTTCGAGCTGTTCGCGGGTCAATTGGTGGGTGTCGACCAGAATCTCACCGATCTTTTTCTGGACCGGTTTAAGCGGATCGCTTCCCTGGCGACCACTGCCACCAGCGCTGTACTGCAACCACAATTGGGTGGTGAGCACGTCTTCGAGTTCTTCTTCGTTTAAAACGCCTTTTTGCACCAACACATTGCCGAGATAGTCGTGGCTTTGGTGTTGTTCTTCGAGGGCTTGGTGCAATTGATCGGGGGTCAGGCGGTGGCTTTGCAAAAGCAATTCACCCAGGCTGACGCGGCGGGCGCCTTGGCCTGGTACGGCGCCAATGGCCTGATCACTCAGGGCCTGTTCGACTTTGCCCCGTGTCGTATAGCCAAAATCCACCAGAATTTGGCCAATTTTGCTTTCGCGCAATCCCTGCTCTTGCAAAGCGCGGGCCAATTGCCAGCGGCTGATCGCATGGTGTTCGAGCAGAATTTCACCCAGGTGTTTATGCAAGCGCTGGGCGCGATCATAGCGATTATTGAGCTGAATCTCGAGGATATCTACCAATTGTTGCTGGCTCAAATGCCCGTTGCGCACCAAAATCTGACCAAGCAGTTCGTGGGTGCTTTTTTGAATTTCGATGGATTCGTTCAGGGCCTGTTCAGAGACCAAGCCTGCTTCGAGCAGGATTTCTCCAACAAAGCGGCAGAGGCCCGATCTGATTTTTTCTGTCAGTGCATTCACTGAAATCTACTCCCTTGCGAGATGGCTTTACACTATCTATGTAGTCTATTCTGGCAAAAACTGGCGAGTCCGAGGGGGAATATTAACCATAAATTAAATCTAATTTAATTAATATTTAATCTTTATTGGCCTTCCCGTTTGATCTTTGCGCCGGGGCTGATACACTATTAAAATCTAGCAAGAACAAAAACAGGTGCAACTCCACGCATGGATATCAGCATCAAAGACGGAACGATTGTCACGGCCAACGATATTTTTAGGGCTGATATTGGCATTCGCAACGGCAAAATTGCCGCCATCGGCCACGACATTGTTGGCATGGAAAATATTGACGCCTCGGGCAAATATATTTTGCCAGGTGTGGTTGAAGTCCACAGCCATTTTGAATCGGCCTTTGGCAGCACCCGCTCGATTGATAACTTCTTTAAAGGCACCCAAGCAGCGGCCTGCGGGGGTGTGACCACGATTATTGACACCGTTATGCCCAAGCTCGATGAAAGCCTCTCTGATGCAGTCAAGCAGCGCAAACAGCTGCTCGACTCTCAGGCTGCCGTGGACTATGCTCTGCACGTCTGCCTGCCCGATGCCCAGGCCAGTTATCTCGAAGAATTGCCTCAGTTGCTCAACGCGGGCATTCCCTCGTTTGAGGCCTTTTTGTTTGGCCCCGACGCACAAATGGTGCACACCGATGCCTCTCTTTTGCAGTTGATGGACGCCATTGGCAGTGCGGGGGGCATGTTGATGGTGCATTGTGGCAATCAGGCGCTTTTGCAGTCAGCGGCCCAGCGCTACCCCCTGTCTGAGCCCGATGCCTTCGCCCATTATTCGGAATTGTGTACCACCCAATCCGAGGCCGAAGGGGTTTTTCGCCTGATGACTTTGGCCCAAGCCAGCCGTTGCAGCTTGTATCTCTGCCAGCTCAGTTGCCGCGATGCCTTGAATCAGGCTTTGCAGAATCATCCCTTGCAGAGCCGGATCTTTACGGGCACAGATTTGCATTACCTGACCCACACCGATCAGGCCTATCTCGGGTCTCAGCCCCGCAATTATACCGTTTTGCCCCCCTTGCGCAGTCAGCGCGATCTGGAAAATCTTTGGAAGGGCATTGAAGCGGGCACCATTCATTTGGTTTCGAGCAACCATTGGGCCTTTACCCAGGAACAGAAAAAATTGGGCGAAGACCTGGCCAGTATTCCCACCGGTTTTGCCAATTTGGAGTTGCTCTTGCCGGTTTTGTATCATCACGCGGTGGGCGGCAAACACATGGACCTGATGCAGTTGGTGGCCCTTTTGTCGACCAATCCAGCCCGGATCTTTGGCCTCTCGCGTAAGGGCTCGATTGCCGTAGGCAAAGATGCCGATTTGGTGGTCTTTAATCCCTTAATGAAAAAAACCATGAGCAGCTCCCATTTACACAGTGAAAGCGATTTTTGTCTGTACGAAGGCTTGGAATTACAAGGTTATCCCGAAATGACCTTCTCGCGAGGACAGATTGTCTGCGATAATGGCAAATTCACGGGCGAACAAGGCGCGGGACAGTTTTTGGCCCGCAGTATTTAGCGCGCAGGAGAAAAAGAGATGGCAAATCCGATTGCACCCGCCGAAGGCAAGGAAGGTCTTGCGGCCACCATTACCGAAGGTTACCAGACCCTCAAACAGATCACCTGTCTCGAAGATGTCTACGAGATCATGGACTATCTCATGGACGAGGTCAAAGACAAATACAGCAATATCCGCTGCAAAATTGACTGTGCAATGTGCTGCAAAGGCCTGCATCCGCCTTATGTCACCGCTGTAGAGTGGGAACTGATCCTGTATTATATCAACGAGTTTCCCCAGATTATCAAAGACGAAATCGTGCGCCGGGCGCGCTTTTATGCCGCTGAGTACCGCGACTCCCTGCTCTTGCAGCAGCGCATGATCGAGGGCGAGATTCCTCCCGAGCAAATTCGCGACACCTATCAGACCCTGGCCCAATCGCTCAAACACGCCACTTGCCCGTTTTTGGTCATGGACAAATGTGGGATTTATCCGGTGCGTCCGGCCAAATGCCGGGCCATGGGCAATACCCTGGTGCAGATCGAAGAGACCGTTAAGGTGCATACCTGCGCCTGGGAGATCAGCAATTTTGAAGACTTCATGCGCGAGCAGGACAGCCGGGCTTTGACCATGCCGGTCTGGAATGTCTTTGAAAAGGTGATTGAGATTATCAACCCCCCTGGCAGCATGAAAGCCGTTCTGCCCGTCTGGCTGATCACCCATATTCGTGGCAATTCAATGCTCGAAGAGCCCGATCCCAAGCCCGCACTGGTGCTTTAATTTGTACTTCTGGGGTGTGTTTTAGGCCTCTTCTGCGCGCAGCTCTCTGACCCTTTGCATAAAGGTTTCAACCCGTGTCATATCCACGGGATTGCGCACTTGGCCCGCTTGTTTAAAGGTGCTGCCGACAATCAGGCCATTCACCAGCGGCCAGAGTTCCTTTAAATTATCGGGCGAAGCACCGCTGCCGACCCAAATCGGTAAATGGCTGTGGGCACGGACTTCAGCCAGATCGGCGCTGTTGGTGGCGGCTCCCGTAAAGGCCCCTGAGACAATCAGTCCATCCACCTGTCCCCGTTCAGTCAATTCGTGGGCCTCGGCAGCCAAGCCGCGATTGACCAGGGGGGCTGCGTGTTTGACTCCCACATCGGCCACAATCAAGATCTGTGATTTGAGCTGGGCCCGCAGGCGCAGGCTGAGATGGGCATTGCCCTGAATCAGGCCCTGATCAGCCACCACAGCCCCCAAATGCACATTGACCCGGATAAACTGGGCTTCTGCGGCTGTGGCAATCGCCACGGCTGCAGGGGCGTCGTTGCGCAGGGCGTTGACACCCACAGGCAAATCACTCGCTTTGACAATTTCGCGCGTCAGGGCAGCCATGGCTGCCACGGTCTCGGCGGGAATCTGATCGGGATAAAAGGGCGCATCGTTGAAGTTTTCAACGATCAGGCCATCTACACCCGCCTGTTTAAACAGCGCGGCCTCGCTCAGGGCCTGTTTGTAGACAGGTTTCATACTGCCACCATAACCTGGCGCACCGGGCAAAGCGGGCAGATGAATACAGGCAATGATCGGGTGGGAGTGGGTAAAAAGGGTTTGCAGCGAAAACATGGGATTCTCTTTTCTAAACGATCTGTTCTATTATACGCTTTTACAGAAATAAAAAATGTATTTAATACATTTAAAATATCTCTGGCGGTTGAATTTGTTATGATAAAGGCAAATGGGCAAAGAGGTATTGTAATCCATGAGTGTGCGTGAAGTGATCCAGTGGTTGGGCAGTCATCCCTCTTCCCTTTGGCTGTTTTTGTCGCTGCTGCCCGCTTCGGCGCTGGTTTTGCCGCTGTTTCATGGCAAAGGTCGCGGCAATTTTGCTCCCTGGCGCTATTTTTATGCCCTGATCACCTATTTGACCTGCTTGCCTGGCATGTTGGCCTGTATTGTGGTGGCATATAGTCTCTTTTTTAGCCGTGAAAATCTCTTGGATGCCAATGCCCTGGTCTATTTTGGCCCCCCAATTGCGATGACCATTACGCTGATGATCATGGCCAAACAGGTCAAATTTGAAGACTTACCGGGGTTTGATCGCCTTTCGGGCCTGCTGATTTTGATGGGGGGCACCTTTGCGATTGTGCTCTTGATCAGCAAAATGTTTATTGGTGTGGTCTTTGCGGGCAGTTTGGTGCAGCTGTTGGCGATTGCCACGGCGGTCTTTTTGCTCTTAAAATGGGCAGCCCATGCCATCTTTCGCGGGCCGAGTGAAGCTCGCAAACCGCGCCCTTCACTCTTTTCTTAACTGTTTGCCCACATCTTCTGGCCAAGAAAAAAGACCCGCTTTTTATTTTAAAGCGGGTCTTCATTTGGAGCGGGCCCAGGCCTTTAAAAAGGCTGAGCGCTTTGTCGCTTAAGCTTCGACAAAGGATTCGACAAAGTGATAGAGCAAGCGGGTGCCGGTGCCCGTGCCGCCCTCTTTGGGCAGATAGGGGTTTTTGACATAGCGGGCAATTTCTTCTTCCATCAAAGAGGTGCCGGCGATATCGATATGGGCCCAAGATTGGCCTTCGTCGACAAACTCTTTTAAGAAAACAGCCGCTGTGATGGTACCCGCCGAGCGGCCCCCGACGCTTTCAATATCTGCCACATCACTCACGAGTTGGGAGCGGAATTCTTCATACAGGGGCAATTGCCAGACGCGCTCGCCACAATACTCTCCGGCATTGTAGAGGCGGGTATAGAGGTTGTCATCGTTGGTCAGAACCGCTGAGACCGTGCGGCCCAAGGCAATAATGGCAGCCCCGGTCAGGGTGGCGATATCCACCAAGACATCGGGTTTGTGGTGTTTTTGGGTATAAGTCAGGGCGTCACAGAGCAGCAGACGGCCTTCGGCGTCGGTATTTAAGACTTCGATGGTTTTGCCCGACATCGAGGTGAGGATATCCGAAGGTTTGAAGGCTTTGCCATTGACCAGATTTTCGGTCAGGGGCATCACAGCCACGACATTGATCGGCAGTTTTTCGAGGGCAATCGCGTGAATGGCTCCCAGGGTCGCAGCTGCACCAGCCATATCGCCATACATGCGCAACATGCCCGAAGAGGGTTTGATATCATAGCCACCGCTGTCAAAGGTCACGCCTTTGCCCACAATCCCGATTTTTTTGGCACCGGGTTTGCCCGTGTATTCCATCACGACCATTTTGGGGGGCTCGTCGGAGCCTTTGGCCACGGCCAAAAATGCGCCCATGCCTTCGGCTTCGAGTTCTGCTTGATCCAAGACCTTGATGGCAATACCGGCTTTTTCTGCCAGGGTCTGGGCCCGTTCGGCAAAAATGGTGGGGGTCATGTAATTGGCGGGTTCGTTGACCAGATCGCGAACGTAATTGGCGCACTCAGCCAGGTGTTTGCCTTTGTGGGCACCGGCCTGTAGGGCGGCAACCGTCTCTTCATTGCTGGCGATGACTGTCACAAATTCCAATAATTTGGAGGGGTTTTTCTTTTTGCTTTTGTATTTATCAAAGCGATACATGCCCAAGAGCACACCTTCCATGATCGCTTCGGCGCTGTCAGCGGGGTTCACATCGCAGGAGGCGAAATCGTGAATGGCCATTTCTTTGGCCTGAATCCGGCGGGCGTAGCGCGAGCTATTGGCAGCAATTGAGCGAATGCGATCGAGAGAGAAGTCTTTGCGTTTGCCCAGACCCATCATCAGAATCCGTTTGGGGCCAATGCCTTCGGTGTGCAAAATGGTAAATTCGCGAAATTTTCCCTGAACTTCGCCCGATTCAATAATCCGGGCAATTTTGCCGCCGAGCTTTTCGTCCAGCGCCAGGAAATAATCCTGTTTTTTTAATTCGTCTTCAAAAACGGTCAGGACCAACATTTCTGTTTCTTGTTCCTGCAAAGGTTTTGCGACAACCTGTAAATCCATCATGCACTTAAGTTCCTCTTTCAGTCATTTAAAAAATTGCGGATTCATTATGCCACACTTGCCGATCCAGCGGCATTCTTTGCGCTTGCTGCCTCGCTTTTCCGCCACTGAAAAGCGATCCATGCCAGGGGCCCCAACCAGATCACCCCCAGGGCCCCTTCGTGCAGGGGATTGTAAGTGCCCTGGGGTGTGGTCAGCAGCCCCCATTGATTCAGGCAGAGAACCGCCCAGATCCAGCCCGCGTGTAGGCCCATGCTGGCTCCCAATCGGCCCGTGACGTGCCGCAGCCCGCCGAGCACAAGGCCAATTAAAAAGAGGTGTAAAGCCAAGCTGGCATTACACCAACTCTCCCCGTGAACGGCGCTAAAGAGCAGGGCCTGCATCAGCAAGAGCGGGCGAGAACCGAGTACCGGCAACCAAACTTGCCAGAACCAAGCGCGAAAGAGCCCTTCTTCGATAGCTGCCAAGGCCCAGGCCGCGATCAGACTGCCCAGGCTGAGCAGCAGCAACTGTGGCCATTCTGCGACAAACAGACGCCCGAACACTTCTCTTGAGTGTTTGAGGTCTAATTGGCCCGAAGCACAGCCCCAGAGCCACAAACAGCCAAATATCAGCAGGCCAGAACCAAAGGCGGGGGCCAGGTGTTTAAACCAGTTCGGCCCCAGGCCCCAGGCCTGCTTGTTTTGGCCTGAGCGCTGCAGACCCAGTTTTAAACAGATCCCCAGCCAGAGATAGAGGCCCAGCAGGTACACATTTTGCCAGAGACTTGGAATGGTTTGACCGGCAAGCAGCGTCTCCCAACCGCGGGGGGCCAGGCAGAGCAGTAAAAACAGCCAGAGTCCTGCGCCCAGCAAGACTTGCCCGAACAGGCTTGTTGTCTCTTTTCCTGCCGTCAAAAAGGGGGTTGCTACTTGTTTTGGGGCTTTTGTCACAGGGGCCTCTTTAAAAAGATCACAGACGTCAGATGCCAGACACCTGATACAATGATAACAGGCTCCGTGTAAGCCTCAGAGAAGGGTGCCCGATCTATGTCGCAAGAAAAATCCGATCTGGAAATCAGCGCCAAGCTGGTCGAAAAGGGTCTGATTACACAAAACCAATTGACCCAGGCATTGGAGTATCAATGCCGTTTGCCTCCCGGTCAATACACGGCATTGCCCCAGGTTTTGATTGATTTTGAATTTGTGACCGAAGCCCAGATTCGCCATGCCTTGGGGGAGGCGTATAACGCTTTGGATGATCCGATTGCCCAAATCCTGATCCAGGAGGGCATTCTCTCAGCTCAGCAATTGCATCACGCGATGGAAATTCTCAATGCCTTTCCCACCCAGCATATTGTCGACATATTGGTCGACTTGGGGCTGGTTTCCAATGCCCAAATTGAGCAGACCATCTCCAATTATCAGCTCAAACAGAGCAAGCTCTTTGTGCGCAACGATGCCTCTTTACAGGGTTTAAAACCCGCTCAAACGGAAAAAGAAGAGATCTATCAAGAGGAGGCCCGTTCTCCTGAACCGACAGTACACATGCCTTTGGGGCGGATTTTGGTGGCCAAAGGTTGGATCACCCAAAGTGAATTGGATCAGGTTTTGGAATACCAACGCCGTTTGCCCAAGGTCTTGCACAAACACCTGGGCGAAATTTTGATCGAACAGGGCTATCTTGACCAAGCACAATTGGACGATGCCCTGGCCAGTCAGCCCCAGAAGCAGACCAACCGAATTGGGGATCTTTTGGTCAATGCAGGGGTGATCAACGAAGGGCAATTGGCCCATGCCTTGAGTTTGCAGTTCAGCCCCGAACACGCGCATAAAAAATTGGGGCATTTATTGCTCGAACTGGGCTATACCAGCCGCGATCGAATTGAAGCAGCCCTGGCGACACCTGCGCAGGTGCCCGCCTCGACAGCTCCGCCGACTTCAGCCCCCGTTTCTGATACGCCCGCCAAAAAACCCTTGGGCCAAATTCTGCGTGAAAAAGGGTATATCTCCGAGGCCCAATTGCAAGCGGCTTTGGATTTTCAAAAAAGTGGCGGCAGCCAAGATTACCGTCCCTTGGGGGATATCTTGGTGCTGATGGGGGCGATTAGCGAATCCCAATTGCAAGAGGCGCTTACTGCTCAGCCCGAGTTTAAACAGCTGCCAATCGGTCAAATTTTGGTAAAATATGGCTTGATTGCCGAATGGCAGCTCGCCCACGCGCTCTGTGTGCAATTTGAACCCGGA
Organism: Candidatus Sericytochromatia bacterium; assembly: GCA_050248915.1. Taxonomy (GTDB): domain Bacteria; phylum Cyanobacteriota; class Sericytochromatia; order UBA7694; family UBA7694. The sequence continues at coordinate 24,281 of JBFWRL010000044.1, read as the reverse complement.
CGGCCCCATATTACTTTGGGCGCTCTTTTGGTGGAATTGGGCTATACTAATCAAGATGCCATTGAAGAGACCATGTTGAAGCATTTTCGTCAGAGCCAGGGGGTGGGCTGATGTTTCCAGATAAAAGTGAGAAGGGTTGTTCCTGTGTTTCCCAAACGCACTGAGTCCATTGATAAAATTCTGATTGAAAAGGGCCTTTTGACGCCCCAGCAATTGACAGAGGCCTTGCAGTATCAGTGCCGTTTGCCCCGTGGACAAGAGATGACGTTGCCCGAAGTGATTGTAGCGCTTGAGTTTGTCAGCGAAGACGATATGCAGGTGGCCCTCGGTGAAAAACCCCCGATCGAAGACGTGCTTTTGCAGCAATTGATCAAAGACGGGGTGATCCAAGAGGGGCAATTGGCGGATGCCTTGCAAAACCGCGAATCCAGCGGCGAAGAAAAGCGCATGGGCACTGTCTTGCTCGAAATGGGCTATACCACCAAAGAGATGATCGAAGCGGCACTGCAACATTATTATAAAAAGCAGAATCCCACCGGACAATTGCCCTCTTATCAAAATATGGCTACAACGCCCCCCGCTGAGCAAGGCTATGCTCAGAAAATGCCCGCTGCGGCAGCGGCGTCGACTGCTGAAGGGGATGGTGAGCCTGTCGGGCAATTGCTGATTCGCAAAGGTTTTATTACCCAGGACGAGTTGCAAGATGCCATGGATTATCAGTTTCGCTTGCCGCGCATTTTGCACAAGCCGATTGGGGAGATTTTGGTGCTGTTGGGGTATATCACCCAACACCAATTGGAAGAAGTGCTCAAAGAACAGCAGGCCCCCCCGAGCGACTCGCTGGGGCTGGTTTTGGTCAATATGGGCCTGATCCAGCAATGGCAACTCTCCCATGTCTTAACTTTAAAATATCAGCCCGAACATGCCCATAAAAAAATTGGCACCCTCTTGGTTGAGATGGGGTATGCCCGCCGACATGAAATTGAAGCTGCGATGAAAGAATATACTGCGCGGCAAAAACACCCTCCGGCTTGAAGCTGTTTAAAATTGTTTGCAAGCGGGTAAAAAAAAGATGGCTCTCTCATTCGCGTGACAAAGAGGTAATTTAGCTTAAATGGCAACCATGGCCCGCTCCCAAGCTCTTTCTGATGATCAGGTCGATGAATTACTCAACGCCCTTTTGGATTTTCACAGCCTGTTAACCGGGCTTTCGAATAGCTTTCAATCCCGTTTGGCCCAAATTGAACAGCAATTTACCCAAGAGCGGGCCGCAGCTCCTGTATTGGGGCAGCCCGTGACCTCTGCGACCATGACGATGCGCCTGGGCGAAAAACCGATTGAAGAAAAGCCACTGACTCAGGCCAGTTCGATCTCGCTCTTAAAGGAATTGGAAGACGAGGTCTTTGAACCTGAATCGGGTGAAGAGTTTGCGATTGTGGATTTTGAGGACGACGAAGACTTTTAGGCTCAACGGCATCCTTTTGCTGCCCAAGAAAAAAGCCCCGGATACACCGGGGCTTTTGTTTGCCTTGTTTTTTAGAGGACGGCTTTGGCGAAACGGCTTTCGTTCCACTGGGTCTCGGGGCGATAGCCATTGACCGGAGCGGGTTGAGAGTCGTTGCCTTTGGTGCCTTTGTGGGTGACAAAACCAGCGACCAAGCCGACGGCTGCACCAGCGCCAGCGCCGATCATCCAGCCTTTGGTGCCTGCAAATTTGCCACCGAGTTTGCTGCCGATATCAAAACCCATTTTGGCAGCGATGCCGCCGACAGCAGCGCCAAACATCCCACCACCGAGAGTGGCAGAGGCGACATGTTCAAATTTGGAGGTGCCTTCGCCGATGGCGGGAGAAGAGCCAATGGCGCTTTGCAGTTCTTGTTCAACCAGCCAGCCATCGTTGTTTGCGTCGAAAATGCGGAGTTCGTTGCCCAAACCAATGCCACCGGTCTGTTGATCGACCATGGCGATATTGAGTTGATCTGCAGAAATAACGAAATGACCCCGAGCCCGATCCTGAATGACAACTTCTACACGCCCATTGTTCTGGAAACCCTGCATCTGAGCAGAGCTGGTCAGCTGTTCGACACGCATATTGCCGGGCATGGCAGGCTGCTGCTGCACGGGTTGGGGCTGCGGTTGATACTGGGGCTGAACAGGTTGGGGCTGGTACTGGGGCTGTTGGGGCATGATTTCGTTGAGGGGTCTCAGGCTCTGCATGGTCGGGTTCCTCCAGGGATTCTTGGCAAACTTTACACAATTATTGTCGTGGAACAGGCTTCAGATCTTGTGGTATCCCTTTTAAGCTTAGAGCAAATTTAAAGATCACTTAACGATCTTTGATTGGGTGCCGGGGGCTTTTTAAGCGGATTTTGCTCTTAAGCGGTGCTTTACAAGCCCAGAATCAACCCAGAACAAGCTCAAAAAAGAGGACAAACAGTCTACAAAGCCTATCTATAACTATATCAGAAGCGGGGTGAGATCTCCAGAGGGGCGCGTAATTTGGCACGAAAGTTCCGCTTGGCTGCGTGCTATAATCCCACAATGAACCTCAATCCCGCTCTTGGCCCCGCAAATTATGGCTTGGAAGTGGCTCCCGAACTGCGCAAGCAGCCTGTGGAGCGCCTTCGCTCTGCGCCCGATCCCGAGCGCAAAGCCGCCGAAAAATTACTGCCAGCAGGCCGCCTTGAAAAAGAGGGAAGCTTTGTACATTCCCTGGGCTTTGTCGAAAATGTTCCCCCTGAGCCCCCCAAACAATTCAAACATGGGGTGCCTGTGGTTCAGCGCCTGAGTCTGAACTGGCTCTAACGGCGTTCATCCGCCCATGCGGGCTATTTGGCAGAAATAATCACCTTCATGCCCACCCGAAAAATCTGAAAGAGTTGTTCTACATCGCGGTTGTGCATGCGCACGCAGCCGCCAGAGATGGCCTTGCCCACCAGATTGGGTTCGTCGGTGCCGTGTAAACCAATCGCTACACCTGTTTTAAAGTGCCCCACATTCAGTTGCATCCAACGCGTGCCCAGTGGGTTATTGGGGTGTTTGGAGGGGTAAGAGCGGCGGCCCAGATGGGGGCTGCCGTAATAGGAGGGAAAAGGCACTTTGGAAATAATCCGAAATGTGCCTTCGGGGGTATCTTTGCTGCCCAGGCCAGTTGAAACAGGCACCGACGCCACCACGCGGTTCTGATCGATGACCTGCAAGATCTGTGTTTTTTTGCTTACGCGGATATAGGCTTGTTTGGAGAGGCTTGGGGGCAATTTGAGTTGACCCGGTTGGTAGGGCGTTGCCGTGGGCACAGGGGTTGGTATGGGCGTCGCTATGGGGGTGGCTCTTGGGGTGGGCGTGGCCAGGATGATTGTACTGGGGGTCGGCTCTGGCGTGGGTCCTTCGACTCCGCTCAGGGGGCTTGTTGGCAGAGGACTGGGGGTCGGGCCCAAGAGCCACCAGCGCCGTTTGGGGGCCGGGAGGGGGGTGAGCGGAGAGAGTTCCCGTGAGGCCAGGGAGATCAGGGTCGGGGTGGCCATTGGCAGGGGGCTGATGGCGGGACGGGCTGTTGACATGGGGGTGGGGTTGGCCCTGGGTTCGGTTTTCGGTTCGATTTTGGGGGCTTCGCTGGGAGCCAAGCTGGGAATGGGGCTGGGGGGTCTGCTCGGGAGGGTGCTGGGCAGTGCTGGGAGTTCCAATTGGGGGTTGGGATATTGCAAGAGCGCCAAAAGCGTTGTTCGGTAGCGGGCCCAGGCTTTTTCGGGGGATTCATAACCTGTCTCAAAGGTAATCACAGGAATACCGTGTTCTTTGCCGTAAAAAGTGCCAAATGAGCCTGGTGTGGCGTAGCCAATGCTGCCGCTGATTGGCAATTTGCTCTGTGCGGCAAGCGCTTTGGCCAACGCCAAGGCCGGACCGTCGTAATTGACCACTGCCAGGGGGCCGTGAATGCTCAGGATTTTGAGATTTTTTTTATCGCCACTGAGATAGGGTTTGATCAATTCGTAGACCAAACGGCTTTCGGGCTCTGAGAGGGCCTGGGCACCGGCATAATAACGTGTGCCGACATTGAGGTTGGGTGTGTAATCGCGGGTCGGAAAGTTGCGGTTGAGATCGACTTTGCGTCCATTGGTGCGGCTATTGGCCTGATAGCCATCGGGATTGACCAAGGGCACACAAAAAATGGTCTTGTTGACGTAATATTGTGGTTTTGCGGCCAACTCTTTCATCAATTGTTCGAGCATATACACGCCTTGCCGTTCGTCGCCATGAAAGGCGGCAAAGAGAAAGATCGTTTCGGCACTGCCCTGACCAAAGCGGTAAACGGGAATGGCCCGTTTTTGGTGGCTCTCGGCTTTGGCCGGGAGTTCAGATAGCTGATGGGGGTGTGGGGCATTTTGGGCCAGGGCTGGGCCTGCCAAACTTAAAACCAGCGCCAAACCCGCGCTTAATGCGCTTAAATGGAGTCGAAACATGCAGCTACCTCAACTTACGGTTTTTGACGCAAACCCTGCCGGATGGTGTGCATATTGGCTTCACCCGGATCAATCTTGTGGTAGGGTTTGTCGTCGATTAAATCTTTGACTTCGGGCACTTCTTGGGGATTCATCCGCGCCACGGCCTGGTGCGAGTAGAGCTTGCTCTGATCCAATTGGTAATGATTCATCAGGCAGCGAACCAGCTCAGTGGCCGTTTTGAGGGTGCTTTTGCGCTTGGCGAGATCGGCGGCATCCCGCGCCACCATTTCGATGCTGATAGCGCGGTGATTGATCCCGTAGGTGGCTCTGGAGCGCACCGAAGGCGGCAGCAATTCCCAAATCTGATGGCCATCAACCACATAATGTGAGGCCAGGCCTGGCTTTTCGCCTGCAAAATCTTTGCTGTTGACCAAATTCCAGGGAAAGGTCTCACCCGCAGTATAATGCATCACAATGGCCGCTGGCTGGAGTTCCCAGGTTTTTTCGCCATAGTGGCGCAGGCTGTATTCGCTCATCGCCGGTTTCCACTCAGTGAGCGACCGCGCTCTGTCGGTTTTGACTTGGATGCCACAGCTCTGGTAATTGGGGTTGCCGCTCTGGGCTGGGGCCTGGGCGACTTGGATCAAGCCCAGGCCAATCATGATGGCGGGCACACACCATTTAATCATTACTCTACTCCTGCTTAAGCACGCACGTTTTCAGGCATGATACCTGTTGGGCTGCTGTTTTGTCGGTGACGCTTGTTCCAGTCTGGTATGATGAAGGCGGTAAAAAGATCTCGAGGGGGTCAGGATGGATCTCGACAGCAACGAATATTTGCTCAAACCGCATTGTGTGCCGGGTGTTTTTACGCCTGCGGAGTGCCAGCAGATTATTGCGCTTCAGGGGTATACGGGGCCATCGCTGGTCACCGACGAAGCTGTCACCGAAAACCGGATTCGCAACTCGACCAGCACCTTTGTGCCGGGTGACTCAGACAATCAGTGGATTGCCGATCGTCTGATCGCCAAACTCACCGAAGTCAACGACCATTATTACCATTTTCGGCTCACGATGCTCTCTCCTTTGCAGATCATTACCTATCCTGAAAACGGCTTTTATGATTGGCATATCGACATTGGCGGGAAAGAGTATTCTTCGCGCAAACTCAGCACGGTGACCTTTTTATCCGATGCCTCGGAATACGAAGGGGGGGCGCTCAAGCTGATTGTGGGTGCCAATGCCCGTGCGGTGCCCGACCAAATGCAGGGCACATCGGTTTTCTTTCCCTCGTATATTTTGCACAAGGTTGAACCTGTGCGTCGGGGCCTGCGCCGCACCCTGGTGATGTGGGCCCATGGCCCCTGTTTCCAATAGCCATGTCAATTCAGGCCAATTGGAAAAACAATTATCTCTTTAACACCTGTTTTTATCCCCAGGTTTTTAGCCCGGCTGAATGTGAACAATTGATTGCTCTGCAGGGCTTAACCAAAAAATCGGGCCTCGCGGGCAAACCCGAACCCCTTGATACTGTGCGCAACTCGACCTCCACCTACTTGCCTCTGGATGACAGCACCCGCTGGATTCATGAGCGGATTTATCCTTTGGTGCAATTTTTGAATGAGAATTATTACCACTTCAACATTGAATTGCTCTCCCCGGCCCAGGTGATTGAATACCCAGTGGGGGGATTCTACGATTGGCACGTCGATCTGGGCTATGACGATCTCTCCGCCCGCAAGCTGAGTGTGATGGCTTTCTTGACCCCCCGCAGTGATTATCAGGGGGGGCAACTCAAATTGGTCAGTGGGCTGCGCATGGAGGAAGACATCAACCAAGAACAGGGCACGGTGGTCTTTTTTCCGGCGTATATGTTACACAGGGTTGAACCCGTGACCGCAGGACTGCGCCACACCCTGGTGATGTGGGCCTATGGGCCGAGTTTCTGTTAATGGATGGGCAAAGCGCTTTCTCAGAGTTGAATTTTCAAGCAGGGCCGTTATAATAGGGATATATGTCAGAAAACAGCACAGCTACCTCCACTTCCGGCAAAACGGCCGTTCGCGATCGCCACGAAGAGAGCTTCGAACAGCACTCCCGTGGTATGGAATGCCTCTTGCTTTCGGAAGAAGATGGCTTTCGCAACAAACGTCTTTTGCAAGAGGCGGCGGACTGTTTCATGGAGGCGATTCGCTTTAACCGTCGCTCGGTTGAACCCCATATTGCGATGGGCTATCTGCTCTGGCGCTTTAATGATCCGGTCTGGGCCATGCACTATCTCGAAGAGGCTCTGCGTTTAGAGCCCACCCACGAAGATGTGCATATTTTAATTGCTCAAATCAAAGGCGCGCGCCTCAAACCCGAAGAGATTGAGCGCATTGCCTTTGCCGATGAACCTGCCCCGGCGATCTCTCTCGACACCCAGATCAAAGAGGCGCTGACTGAATTGGGGGAAGAAAAAACCAGCACCATTGTGCCCACCATCAACGCCCATATGTTGGCCCGTTTAGAAGAAAAACAGGTCTATTGGTTCAACCGCTACGAAGAGTTGCAAGTGCAGGCCAATCGCAGCCGCGATCTGCAGACCAAGAACCGCCTGCGTGATCAGATCCAGCCCATGCGCGAACGCACCCAACAATACCGCGACGCCTTGCGGGTTTCCCGCGAGATGCTGGCGCTGAGCGATCAGATTTTGGAAAACGATCAACTCGTTCAGCAGTACCTCGAAATCGCATCCAAACCGATCAATGCCGCCCAATGGCAGGAGATGCAGGGCCATGTTGATACCCTGCTCGACAATTGTGACCAATTTGCAGATACCCTGGATGAGTTGGAAGGGCGTGGGGTGCCCCTGCGGGCCCTCTCCACCCAATATGATCATTTGAGCGAGCGGATTCAAGAGCTGCAGGCGGCTTTGGCCCGCCAAACCGGCTAAGCGCCACAAAACTGGGAAAAGCACAGGGAGAAAAACAAAATGCCATCGATTCAAGGCGGCGGAGGGGCCCAGTTTCAGAACCTGCGCCCGATCCAGGGCCCCCAGGCCCCGCAGGTGCAAAAGCCAGCCGAGACCCAGCAGGCCCCCAAAGACACCGTGCGGGTCTCACAAACCCCCACAGGCACAACCCAAAACGTGCAGCGTCAGCAGCTTTTGACCTCAGAAACCACCCAGGTACGCATTCACCAGCTCTTGCAAAACGGCCAGCCCAATCAGGCTGAGCGCCCGGCGGGTTTGAGCTTTTTGCAGCGCAGCTCGATGGCTTCAGCTCTGGCTGAAACGCTGGCAGGCAAACATGTGCCCGATCCCCCCCAAAGCCAGAATACCCAGGCCCAAAATGCCGCAGGTCAGCAGGCGGCTGTCACGTATTACCGTCAAGCAGGCCCCAATGAGGCCCAAGACACGGCTTGGCAGCGCTCAGCCCAGTCTGGGCGCAGACTCAAAAAAGAGGACCACGAAGGCGAGTTTTCGATGTTTGATGACAATGCCGGTGAGGGCATGTCGCAGCAACAATCGGGAGATGACAAACACTCGGGCCAACAGAAGCGCCGTCTGTTGGTAGACGAAAAGCGCCGACAGGATCAAGAAAAAGCCGAACATGCCGCTTTTGGCGATAAAAAGGTCAAACTTCCCCCTGTGCCGCCGCGCAACCCGCTCGAAGCCCCCAAATCCCTCACAGGCAAAACCGCTGAATTAAAAAAGCCTGAGCTCAAAAAAATCGAAGCCCCCAAAGCTGAGATCAAAAAGCCTGAAGTCAAAAAAGTTGAAATCAAACGCATGAATACGATGCAGCCACCGTCACCGCCCAAGAAAGCCAAGGCCGACGAGTGGGATTTTTAAAGCGCGTTTAAACCTTATTCATGCTCAGCCAAATTGAACAGGTTTTGCTTTTTATCTCCTTTTTCTGCCTGATGGTGGGGGTGGGTTGCTCGATTGAAAAGGCCCAATTGCACAGCGTTTGGAATGACCGCCGTTCGTTTTTTTGGGGCCTGGGCCAGCAGTATTTGCTCTTGCCCACCCTGGCCTGTCTGCTGATTCTCGCTTGGGGGCTCGATCCGCTGGCGGGCGGCACCTTGCTTTTGATTGCCTGTTGCCCTGGGGGCACGACCTCGAATATGTTCACGTATTTTGCGCGCGGCAATGTCAGTTTGAGTGTCTTTTTAACCTTTAGCACCACCCTGGCGGCGTTTGTGGTCACGCCGCTCTTGCTGATGCTCTTTGGCTCTCAGCTTTTGAGCCAGAGCCAGCAGATTCAAATTCCGCTCCAGAACCTGATGGTGACCCTGATTGCCTCTTTGATTCCGGTCGCCGTGGGTTTTGCGATCCGGCTCAAATCCGAACGTCTGGCACTTTTGACTGAAAAATGGGGGGCCCGGATTGGCTATCTGAGTATCGTCTTGATGGTGCTGATCTGGTATCCCAAAATCTATGAAATTCTGCAAAAACAGGATCTCACCGTCTTTGCTACCACGGGGTTGTTGAGTTTTTCGGGGATTCTCTTTTCTTTTGCCTTGAGTCGCTGGGTCGCGCGTTTGAGCCCTGAGGTGGCGCGCACCCTGTCTTTCGAAACCGGGATTCAAAACGCCCCACTGGCCTTTGCGATGATCACCCTCAATTTGCCCAAAGAGACCGCTTTGGCCGTGGGCTGGATCCCTTTGCTCTATGGCGCACTTTCGGTGGGCAATGCCGCTCTGTTTACAGGGCTGTATCTCTGGGCCCAGAAACGCCAAACCACATGAAAGCCACCACCTCACGCGCCTTTCGCAAAAGATATATCAACGTTTACAGCTATGCCGACTTCGACAATTTTGAGGACTTTTTCCTCTATTTGCATCTCAATCGCCTCGTGCTCTGGATGCACTTTTTCGGGGCCTTTGTCTCAATCCCCATGCTGCCTTGGGCGCTGTACATGGCCTGTTTTAAGCAGACTTTTTGGCCTGTGCTGTTGTATCTGAGCCTCTATTATGGCTGCGGCTTTTCCAGCCATTTTCTCAACGACGGGCGCATCTCCCGCACCACCCCCGATTACGGCCCCTCGTATTTTTACGTGATCAATATTAACTTTCGTATTTTGACTGGCAAAATGCGTGAATACGAACAGAATTACATCAAAAAATACCCGCATACCCTTTGGCTCTACGACAAAAGCCTGCCCCCACCTCAATGGGTGCAAGAACGTGAACAAAAAGTGGGAGGGCAGTGATGAGACAGATCCGCTACGCCCCCTGGGTTAAACCCTTTTTGACTTCTCTGGTGCTGCTGGGCGCGCTCTGCTGTTTCTTCGACCCTGTGCGCTATCTCGGTTGGGGCCTGCTCTTGCAGTCGGCTTATCTGGCTGTGGGCTATGTCTGCATTTATGTCGCCGAGGTCGAAAGTGATCTGATGACCGAAGCCAAACGTGAGGCGGGGGACTGGAACCGCCTGATTGTGGCGCTATCGATCTACCGCCACGCCCACCCGGCCCAGGCCGAAGCCACCCAGCGCCTGCAGGAGCTCAACCGCCGCTTTTGGCGGGAATACATGACCAGCCGCCGCTACCTGTTGCGCAGCGAATTGCAGCCCAACAGCGATTTTGAAGCCCGCTTTGAAGCCTGCAATGCCTTGGCCCGGCAGTGGTTAGAACAGGTGCAGGCCAAAGTCGCCCAGGGGCAGGTCGAGCCAGAGGCCGAGCAGCGCGAGGGGATTGAAGCGATGGTCGGTTTTAGACGGGAAGGTGTTCGGTTTTTAGGAAACAGCCGCTCCGCCGAACTCTGAGAGCCTGGGACCAGCTTGACCCATGTCTTGCCTAACACCTAACACCTAACACCTGCTTATTCAGCCCCTTCATCAAAAAGCGAAACAGACCATAGGGCAAAAGCCGCTCCAAAAATGCGATCAACTTGGCGTCTTTGCCAACGACCACGCAGCGTGGCAGCTGGGGGCGGGTGCTGAGTTGAAGAATCACGTCGGCCACCTCTTGGGGGTGGGGGGCTTTGGGGCGCTCGGCCAGGCGTTGCATAAAGCTCTGAAAGTGTTGCCCCATTTCGCGGTAGGGCGAGTCGGGCGCAAAACTCTTTTCGCCCCAAACCAAAGAGGTGTAAAAGGGGGTGCGGTAGCCGCCCGGCTGCACCGTGCAGAGCTGAATGCCGAGTTGGGCGACCTCATGGCGCAGCCCTTCGCTCAGGCCCTCTTGGGCATATTTACTGGCGGAGTACATTGTCACCAAGGGCATGGCGTAGCGGGCCATAATCGAGGTGACGGTGATAATCCGGCCCTGTGAACGCTGCAAGACAGGCAGCAAGGCGCGGGTCAGCAGCAGGGGCCCAAAGAAATTGACTTCCATTTGCAGGCGGATCTGGGCCTCGCTCAGGTCTTGGATTGCGCCATAGGTGCCAAAACCGGCGTTATTGACCAATACATCCAGGCCCTGTTGATCCAAGGCCAGCTCAGACAGCAAAGCAGGCAATACTTCCAGCTGGGTCAGGTCGAGTTCCACCAATTGCAGGGCCTGGGGGTATTTTTTCAGGGTCTCGGCAAAAGCGGGAGCCTCCTGCTCAAGATTTTTGAGCGAGGCAATCACCTGCCAGCCCTGATCCAAGAGTGAGAGCACCGTATAATAGCCAAAGCCTGTGGCAGCGCCTGTGACCCAGGCCCGTTTGCTTGCACTGTTCACGCGGGTGATAAAAAGCCCGTTTGAAAGGCCTGGCCCGGCTTAAAAATTCTGGGCAATTTTTTCATTGAGTTGAATGATCTTGGCGGGGGTCTGAGGTGGCTCCACTTTGTCGGGCAGCATTTTGAGGGCTTTTTCGCTCGAATCGTAGGTGCCAAAGCCCCAGCGCGCGGTCTTTTGTTTTTCCAGGTGCTGAATAAATTTAATAATCGAGAAGTCTTCTTTGATTGGGCGCTTGAACTTAAATTGGATGGTCTGAAAGAGCTTGGTATCCCCTGTGGCGAAATAATTGCCCACCAGCATGGTGGCAAAGAGAATGATCGGATTAAAGGCATTGAGCCAGCCCAATTTGGTCTTGTGGGCCGTTTTGGGTGTGATCAAAATCGTCAGACCTTGGGTTTTGCCCTCGGGGGTGGGGCGCAGGGCAAAAATAATATGGCAGTGCAAAAAGTCGGGGCCGACCGTAACAGAGCCTGTGCTGCCAGAGGTATAACAGAGCGAATAGGTCAGCGGGCCTTTGTAAAAACGGCTGAAAAAGCGCAGGTACCACTTGGTCTGGGGCATGACAGTGGTATTGTTAAACTGCACCATATTCGGCCCCTGGGGTTGGCAGTCAAACTCCACGCGCACGGGCAGATTGTGGACCGAATTAAAGTGGTGGGCGTCGATGGCATTGACCAGAACCACGCTGGGGTGGCAGCCTTTTTCAAATTGATTGCCAAAGGCGTGGGCCACTTCGACGCCTTCGAGTTCGGGCACATAGTGCACGGGGTGGCTGGGATTCTCGCCGGTATAAATCCAGATTACCCCGTATTGCTCACAGACGGGATGGTGTTTGATCTCGGCCTGGATACCGGGTGCTTGGCGGCAGGGAATGTCTGCGAGCTGGCCGTTTTCGTCGAATTTCCAGGCATGAAAAAAACAGCGCAACCCTTTGCCATCGACTTTGCCTTCGGCCAAATGGGCCCCCATATGGGGGCAGAAGGCGTCCACGGCACGCACAACCCCATCTTCGCCGCGGTAGACGGCCAATTCGCGGCCCAAAAAGTTTAGGGCTTTGACCTGGCCTTTTTTCAAGTCTGTAGATTTAAAGGCCCAATACCAAGATTCCACCACAGAACTGGGCTGATTAAAAATGTGGGTGTCTACAAGCGAGGCCATCTTTTCTCCTTGAAGGGCATTTTCATGCAAATGGGGGTTGTTTTTCAATTATACATGCCAAACCTGCAAAACCGATCCTCAGCTTTGGGGGGCTCGGGGTAAGATAGAGAGCATGTATTTGACAGAATTTGTGCAAAGCCTGCAATTTTTGCATTTTCGACCCCTGGATATTATCATGGGGCTGGATTTTGAATCTGAGATTGCCAATACGGTTCTTCCGCCAGAATATGCCTTTTTTGCTGGACAGGCACGGCCTTTGGCGGAGCTCAAACGCATGTCCACCTTTCCAATTGCAGCCCTGATCGGCGTGATTCTCAAACACCTACCAGCGGGCCAGATCTACCTGAATATTGGCGTCTGGCATGGTTTTACGCTCTTTGCAGGCATGCTTTTGGCCCCCGAAGTTCCCTGCGTGGGGGTCGACAATTTTTCTGAATTTGGCGGCCCACGTGAATTGTTTTACCAAAACTGGCAGCGCTTTTACTCGGGCCCGCATCAGCAGTTTTTTGAACTGGATTACCAGGTTTATTTCCAGACGCAGCTTCAAACCCAGAGTCAAACACAAACTGCGCCAATTGGCCTGTATTTTTATGATGGCGCCCACGACTACGTCAACCAATACCAATCCCTGGTCTTGGCAGATCCGTTTTTGGCCCCCGGTGCCCTGATTCTGGTCGACGATACCAATTTTGAAGAGCCCCGCCAAGCCACCCTGGATTTTTTGCGCGCCACACCCGGCTACCGGCTCTTGGGAGATTTGCCCACGGCCATGATGCACCATCCGACCTTCTGGAATGGTCTGATGATTCTGCAGAAGCAGCCCTAATTCCCGCATTCCCTTTTCGCCCTTAAAAACTCTGTGTTATACTGGCTCACTGTATTGGCTGAACTGCAACCAGTGTACTGCGTGCAGTGTGCCAACCAATGCGCCTCAGGAGAGGTACCGAAGTGGTCATAACGGGGCCGTCTCGAAAGCGGTTAGACCCGCAAGGGTCACGTGGGTTCGAATCCCACCCTCTCCGTTGTGATTTGACACATCTCTGGGCAGATGTGAGAGTGGTTGATTCAGCAGACCTGGAAAGTCTGTAAGCGGTGATGAGCTGCTTCGAGGGTTCGAATCCCTCTCTGCCCGCCTTTTTTTCTTGATAACTTCCCCAGGGGAAGTTATTATTTTTTGCAGCGAGGTTCGCTCACTTCATGCGCAAGCCCCCCATTTCAAGCTGGATGCTTCTGGCTGTGATTCCGCTGTATTTTCTTTTGCTCGAAAGCTACCCCCACTTTTTGGGCCTCTTGGCTGATCTGAGCCATTTGCCTCCGCGTTTGCAAATGGTTTTGCCGATGCGTTTACCGGCCCAGACCCCTTATACCCTCTATGGCAGTGTGAGTGATCCACTTAGCCACCAGCCCCTGCAAGTGGCCATGCGTCTCTCGCTCAGCTCTCCCGCTTCCCCGGATGCGTATTTATTGCCTGTCAAGAGCCAAAAAAATGGCAGTTGGAAGCTCGATTTGCCCGAATTGGCACCGGGCCCCTGGACATTTAAACTGACCACCGATAGCGGGCATTTGCTTTTGCCCGAATCCCAATTGCGGGTTGAAAATGCGCTGCAAGCCAAGCTTCGCCCCGATCGGCAGGTCATTCAGGCCGGTGAGACTCTGCTGGTGCAGGTCGAATTAAATCAGGCCAAGCAGATCTGGGCGAATATTCCGTTGGAATTGCGGCTGCTGTGGGGCCAACAGGTGTTGTCGCGCCACAGCATCAAAACCAACGCCCATGGCCAGGCTTCGGCCTCTTTGCAAATTCCGCCCCAAAGTCTGCCTGGGCACTACCACTTACAATTGCATCTGCCTCGGCGGCTCTTGACCCAGACGGCCTTGCAGGTGCAAACCTTGCCGCCCGCTGTTGCCCGCCCGGATTTAAATCTCCGGGCCCTGATGCCCCACTTACATAAGGGGCTGGATCAGACGTTGCTCTTGAGCCTGCGCGATGGCCAGGGTCGGGCGGTTAAAGGCGGTTGGCTGCGTTACCAGGGCAAGCCCGTTGCGCTCAAGGGGGTGTACGCCCAGGTCAGTTTACAGGCCCAAGACATTCAGTCCGAGCTGGAGTTTACGGCTGGAGATGCCCAAGGGCATTTACAAAAGATCCAATTGCCTGTGACAGTTTTGCGCAAAGGCCTGAGTCTGCAGCCAGAGGTCAATGCCCAAGGCCATTTGAGCCCTGATTGGCAGGTGTATAGCCCGGAATCCGATCTCCTGACTTATGCCTGGGGCCAGGGTTCACAGGTGCTCGGTCAGGGCCAAGTGGTTTTAAAAAAAGGGGCCCAGCGTCTCCGCTTGCCCCCGGCCACAGATCCCGACCCACATTGGCTTTTGCTCTTGCTGGCCTCAGATCCGCAACCCCGCTGGCTGACCTTTGCTGGCCGTGTGGGCGAAGAGCCCTTCGCTATCAGCCCGACTGCCCCTGATGCCCTCAGTTCGGTGGCTGTGCGTCTGCCGGTTGCAAATGGCTCATTTCAGCCTGGAAAAGGCCCTTTTTCCTTGAGTGCTTTGCAAATGAGTGAGGGCCCAGCCCTGCCTGAGGGCCTTGAGCAGCCCTTGGTGAAACCGTTTTTGCTGCCTGCTTCGGGGGGCCATTCGGTGGCTCCGCTGCTGTATCTGGGCAGTGTCTGTTTTTATTTGGTCTTGGGCCTTTTGGCCTTTGCACCGCTGCTGTGGTTTTTAAAGCTGCTCAGACACATGCGTGAGCAGCAACCCACCGTGCCTTTTCCCTCACAACAGCGCGTGCGCCGCCTCAAACGCGCCCTTTTGGCGGCCCAAAGCGGCAGCTTGGTTTTGCTCTTTTGTTTGGTTTTGAGTTGGCTCTCGGCTTTACAATTACTTTCAATTGGCCCGGCCCTTCCGGCCTGGATCTCTGCTTTTGTGATGGTGACTTTTTGGTTGACCCTGCTCTGGAGTTTGGCCCCAGAATGGACCAAAATCCATCCCAATGGTGCCTTTGGGCTCAGTCTTTGGGGGCCCTTGCAAATATTGCTGGGCATTTCACTGGGTATTTATCAACCCGCGCTTTTACCGGCTTATTGGTTGTCTCTGGCTCTGTCTTGTTGGGGCCTGAGCCAAGTTTTGCGCATCAGCTTTTTCCCTGCGACCCCCCGCCGGGAAGATCTGCGCCAGGCCTATTTGCTCAGTGGTCTGATTGTGTTGAGCCTCTTGCACCCGCTGGTGCTGCTGACACGGGGCGCCGTGTATTTTGAACCCCTGGAAGCTGATGCTGCTCTGGCAGCTCAAACCCAAACGGAGCAAGACACACCCGCTCTGCAAAGCCAGCCTTTGCAATTGACGCACAAGGGCTTGGCACAATTGCCCGGAGAACTGCTGCTGCCCCCCACCTTTCAGATCGGGCCGCAGCGCTGGCGTCTGAGCCTGCGCGACAGCTTGGGCCAAAGCCAGAGCTGGGAAGTGCCTGTGTACTCGCGCCCAGCAGTGATTCCCCAGCTCTATGCTCCCAGATACGCGCTCTCAGGCGATCAATTGCAATTGGCTTTGGATTTTCACAACCAAACAGCTTTGCCCCAAGATCTGAATTACCGCTTTGCCGAGCAGACTTGGCAAAAACTCAGTCTGGCCGCTGGCGAAAATCGCCGTGTTTGGCTGCCTTTTGTCGCCCATTACGCGGGCAAATATCCCCTCAGCCTGGAGCAAGAATGGCTGGGCCGAACGGTGCGCCGGGAGCAGGAATTGTATGTGCTGGAACAGAGTTATCGCCAAGCGCATCCCTTGATCCAATTGGGGCTCGAAGCCCCGGCCCATGAGGGCTTGGTGCCCGATGAAGAAGTGCCCGTTTTGCTTAAAATCAGTCACAGCCATGCTGAGCCCCAGCGTCTGGGGATTCAATTGGGTATTCCCAGCGGTTTTTTGCCTTTGCTCGACACTTTACAAGACAATCGCTGGCTGGCGTCGATTCAACAGGCGCCGGGATATATTAACTTGCAGACGCGGCCCCTGCCGCCCGGTGAGGAATTGTCTTTTCACTACCGTTTGCGCAGCCAATACCCCGGACGGGTCAAAATGCCTCCGGCCCAGGTCTTTTTTATGGCCAACCCCCAAATGCGCTTGGTGGAAACAGAGACCCCAGTGTTTGAAACCCGCGAAAAATAATCCCTGGATCCTGTTCAGATTGGCAAGACTTTGGGTATAACTAAGATAACCGCCACTATGTACAAAGGAGTACCCCCATGGGGAATATCAATATTAAACAGCCCTCCACCATTCCAGGTCAGAGAGTCTCTCAAGAGGCTCAAAAGGTCCAAAAACAAGCCGCCCTGAAAGAAACGATCAAAGCGGGCATGGCTGCTGCGGCAGCCGGTGTGACAATGGCTGGAAATCCCCCTGCTGGGGCGATTATTGGTGGCCTGTTGGGTGGGCTTGTGGGGCTGGAACTCGCTTTGCCCAATAACAAAAGTTATACCATTCAACCCGGAGACAATCTGACCTCCATTGCCAAATCCCAATTGGGAGACAAAGTGAGTGGCAATGAGTTAGAAAAATACATGGAAAAAGTCCTGGACCTGAACGAAGACGTGATTCAGAACCCACATCTGCTCTACAAGGGTGATACCATTGCCCTTCCCGCTGCCCCTGCTCAGGGTCAGGCCAAACAGATCCAGAACTTCCTGGACTAAGAGGTTTACCATGGTACAAGGTGCATCCCGTCGAAATGGTGCTGTTGCTCCCGTTACATCTCCCAGACCGTTGAGCCGTCCCCCCCAATTGGGCACACAAGGGGGGGGCCAGACCACGGGCATCACAACCCCTTCGGATCAATCCCGTGACACGAACCAAACCGGTCGTTTTCTGGCCCATGGCTCTGCTGTGACGGCCGTGAGTTTTCCAGACAGTGGCGGTCCTGTGACCAAAGAAACCCTGATGGGGGCAATTGAAGCTGACAATGGCCCCGGTGGTCTGGCTTCCAAACTCACAGGCAAAAGTGGTGCTGCCAACCGCGCCAAGTTTGAAAAAATTGCCGAAACCTGTGTCAAAGTGGGCCAAAAAGAGGGGGTCGATCCCCGCATTCTCTTTGCCATGGCGATGCAGGAATCCGATTGTGGCTTAAATACCAGGCACAATAGCAGCGCTCAAGGCATCACGGGTATGAAGCCCACCTCTGCCCCCGATCGCTCGGCCCGCACCAAACTTGCGGATACCGAAGTCTGTTTGACCCAGACCGCGCGTTATCTCAAGGGCCAACTTGTGCGCGAACTCAAAGCCAAAGGCCATGATGTGAGCGCTGCTGACGTCGCCCCGGGTGCCAATAATGCAGGCACAGCCAAACTCTTGCTGGCCTATCGCTATGGAGCCGGTGCGCTCAATGGCAAGCTCAAGGCGATGACTGCTGCTGAGAAAAAAGCCAATCCGGGTCTCAAAACGGCTCCCCCTGCCCTGCAGGCCGAGAAGCTGAACAAACTTGTGACTAACGGTGACTATTCAGCGGTCTTCCGCCATATGCGGGACATGGGCCGCAGCTAGGCCATTTAAAAACTTTAAAAACCGGCGTCACAAACGACGCCGGTTTTTTGTTGGGCAATTAGCAGGGAGCAGTGGCTTTAATGCCCGTGTTGGGCGCATTTGCAGTCTTTTTTTGCACCCGAAATGCCCAGGCTTTGCAGCGCTGAAGCGGCATCGAGGCCCTTGGTTTTGGCGATCAGCCAAGCAGAGACGGCGGGGTCTTGGGCTGTTCCACGCCCCACTTGTGGATCCAGCACCCGTTGCACAAAATCATGCAGGCGCGGGTTGGTCTCTTTGAGGTGGTCACGGGCATTAAACTGGCCTTGGGAGTCCTGTTGGAAATAGGCTTCGACGCCTTCGGCAAAGAATTCCATGTGATTGGTGCGGGAGTAGTCGGTTATAAAACCCTGATCTGCAGATTTGGAGAGCGAATAAATGGCCCAGATCTCCAATTGCTCCTGGTTGCTGAGGAAATAGCTGTGTAAGACATGCCCCATTTCGTGGGCGAAGGTGTCTTCAGAGGAGTCGGTAAACATGCCGCCCACATCCAGCGCGCCGATACTGGGTTTGACATCTCCCACGACTTCCATGGCGGCCCGAGAGAGGGCTTGCAGACCGCGGGACACAAACCCATCTTTTTTGATCAAGGCTGCCGGTGAAGAGTAGACAATGCCCGTATAGCTGACATCACCGCCGGTTCCGCGCACCCCACTGGGGATATCCTGCCAGCGGGGATCGTCTTTTTGAGGAATAAAAAAGAACTGAAAACCGGACCCGTATTTGGGGTTGTCTACTTTTTGCAAACGGCTGAGAAAATCCGGGTGTTTGTCGATAAAGAGTTCGAGTTTGCTGAGCACCCCTTTTTGGGTGTCTCCTGGCAAGACGTCAAAATGGCGGAAGACGTTTTGAAAATCGGCAGAACGCTGCAATTGCCATTGGCGCGGGGTGAGGTTGGCTGTGCTTTTGACGCCCGAGAGTTCATCCATCGGCTCAATCAGGCGAATGGTCGAAAGCCCAAAACTGGAACGCCTGGATAAATTCAGGTGATCTGTGCTCTGAAACGGGTTGATAGACGGATCCGGCGCTTTGGGGGGCGGTGTGGGCTTGCTTTCGCCCAGACCCGTTAAACGCTGGACCCAGCCCAGGGTTTGCACCGTTGGCATGGGTTCCTCTTTAATAAACATACTCCCAACCCCCATGGGGCTGTGTCGATACCTGATTATCGTCAGTTTAAGAGCGAACCCTGCGAGACTTTTCCAAATGTTAAACGATATATAACTTGTTTTTAAGTTTTTTCTGGTCATTCAAGCCCAGTATCAATACCGAGAATCCATGCCTATTTGACCTGTTGTAATCGTTACAATGCCGTATCGTTGAAAATGCCATCCGGAAGGGAATGAAAAACGAAGACTTAAAGTTCAAGTCTTGAATGGCGTGTTTCTGGTAGTGTTCTTGCTTTTCCGATTTGGATGGGTATTGCTCGATTGTGTCGGGATCGGGGATCTCGCGCCAATTGTAAACGGTCCAGACACAGCCCTGCAGGTGCAGGCAGAGCAGCAGGGGCAATAAGTGCTTGAGTCGTTAGCGCATAAGACCTCGCAGGGGTTTAGGTTTTGGGCAAAAGGGGACACGAACGCTCCCCATCCCGGCGTAACACAAGGGCAGGAATTCACGCATTCTCGGTCTCATTCGAGAGTTCAGAATAGGTTTTGGCACCGTGGGCGATTAAAAAAGCCAAGGCCTCTTCGCTATCCCGCATAATCCGCTGCAGACGCTCTTGGCGTGGCTTGCGCTCTTGCAACCTGACTTCTTGCTGACGCGGGGTCAACCGAGCGAACAAAGCAGGACTGTATCGGTCGGCTTCTTTCTCCCAAAGCTGCCGGGCTTCAGCTTGGGCTGCCAGAACATAGTCCAGGGCAGTGCTGACTGTGAGTGATTTGTATTGATCCTCTTCTGTGACGCCGTTGATGGCTGCGCCATGGGCTTCAAATAAGGTCATCACACGGGTTAAAGAAAACACAGGAAAATAAGGGTCTAACGGAAAGGGTGGGAAAGGAGGGTGGTACTGAGCATAATAATCTATACTTCTAAATTTTTTGAGCAAAGCATTAAAATAATATGCACACAAATAAGCAAAATTGTAATTAATTTCTTGTAATAAAACAGAAAATTTAAATATAAATTTAAACACACCCTCAAAATCGCGTTGTGAATGCTCTCCTCTCCAAGCAATATTCTGATACCAATAAGTTAGGCTATGTAGCAGATGATTAAATCGCAGTGGATTCTTCAAATCAGAGACATCTGGGTACCCTTGAACGGCGGGCAAAAGCCCTTGACGACATAGGTCTGTTAAATTCATTCTTTCCAGCCACTCATCATCACTCAACTCAGAGGCACGTTTGGCTCCATAGGTTTGAAGCAACTCAACAGCCTGAATGTGTAAGCATTCCCCCTGAGTGTTTTTGATACTCAGGGCAATGTCTAAGGCTGTTTGGCAAGAACCCTGTCTAAGGGCATTGATATCCGCCCCCATGGTGATTAATACATCAATAAAATCTGCATCTGGGTAGGGATGAGCCAAAGTTACCCCATCATCATGGGCTTGAATAAAATTAATAATATCTTCTTCAACCTGTATTGGAAGTTCGTTTTTGTACAGTCTTGGATCGAGTTCATGTTTAACTAAAAGTGATGCTAATTCTTTGTCTTTGATGTGCATTAAGGCATCGAAGATGCGTAAATCGTTTTGAGCTTTTTTAATGGCCAATCCTTGGGCAAAAAATCTCTTGACACTTTCGATATCACCTTCATAACAGGCATCTATAAAAGCTTGTGGCACATCAAAAGCCATAGTTACTCCTTTTCCTATCTTCTAAAAGGTTGGCAGATTTGTTTTTGATGATTGCTATTAGAGTTAAGTAATTCTCGAATAAAAGTGCGGGTGGGAGCTAAACGTTGTTGATCTAGTTGCTCGCCTAAATGCAAAGGAAACCCCTGGGCAGTTACACTTCGTATTTTTGTACGGGTTGCTTTGATTCCATTCACAATTTGTCCATCAATCACTCTTGATTGCGCTTATTTTTGAAAAGCAACAGTATTTACAAAAAAGTACAAGATATTGCTTGCTTTGTCAACCCCCCGCTCTCCACCTTTTGACGTCTCCCCCTGCGCCGGGCTATGCTGTAGAGCAGTTTTGACCCCACCCCAGTCTCGAAAGGCCGAAGCCCCTATGCACCACTCCCATTCCCACTTCAAAATCACCAAAGCGTCGGGGGAAAGCGAAGACTTTTCCCAGACCAAGTTGCGCCACTCCCTGATCAAAAGTGGGGCCTCTCCTGAGACGGTTGAAGACATTATGGCCGAGCTGGAAATGGATCTCTATAGCGGCATGACCTCGCGGGTGCTCTACAAAAAGGCCTTTGCCCTGCTGCGGCGGCGTTACAAGACCCAAGCTGCACGCTACCAGCTCAAACGGGCGATCATGGAATTGGGGCCCGCCGGGTACCCCTTTGAAAACTATATCGGCGAGCTGTTTCGGGCCCAGGGCTACGATGTGCAGGTCGGGGTGGTGCTGCAGGGCCTCTGTGTAACCCACGAGGTCGATGTGGTGGCCGAAAAAGAAAATGAATTGGTGGTGGTCGAGTGTAAATACCGCAACGCACCCGGCTTTAAATGTGATGTCAAAATCCCGCTCTATGTCAATTCGCGTTTTGATGACGTCGAAAAAGAGTGGCGCAAATACCTGCCCAACCAAAAAAAGAGCTTTCAGGGCTGGGTGGCCACCAATGCCCGTTTTTCGGGGGATGCGATTCAATACAGTGCCTGTGTCGGGCTCAAGCTCTTGGCCTGGGATTACCCCGAAAAGACCAGCCTGCGCAAATGGATCGATCAGAGTGGGCTCTATCCGCTCACGGCCCTGACCGGCTTGAGCAAAGCGGAGAAACAGCATTTGCTTGAGAGTGGCTTTGTCTTGGCCCGCGACCTGCTCGACAAACCCAAGGCCCTGGAGCTGTTGCATTTAACCCCGCGCCGGGTACACCAATTGCGCAACGAGGTCAGTCAGCTCTGTTTGTAAGGCATCAGATCCAATTGGCGGTAAAAGGTCAGCAGGGCGGCTAAATCTGCTTGTTCTGGCGGGGGAGCGATATTGCTGTCTGGCCCGATTTGTTCTGAGCGCCACTGGGCCAGGGTCAAGGCCGCTTCTGCCAAAGGCCTTTCGGGCAGGGGGCTTTCGCTCTGGGCACGCAAAAAATGCACCAGCTTTAAGACCCCAAAGCCGTCCAACCAGCGAAAAAAACGCTGCAAAAAGACCCGCTCTGACGTGCTGTTGGCCTGGATTTCCAGCATTTTGGCTGGGCCTTGTTCTTGGGCAAACCAGCATTTTAACGGAGCAGAGAGCCCATTTTCAAATTGGTTGAGTTTGGCTTCTGTCAAAGGATAGAGTCCCTGCAGGCCCTGCAGCAAGTGCTGGATCTGGGCAAAACTCTGGGGATGATAAACCGGGTAAGCGGGGTTGGGGGCACTCAGCCACTCACCCATGGCTTTGCCCGTGCCAAACGGCACGCGTTCAGAGACGCGGGCCGCCGGGTAGACGCAGGTGCTGTTGATTTGGCTAAAACCGCCGAGGGGCATGAGCTTGTGCAAAAAATAAAAGTCTTCCCCCGCTTTGCGGCGGTTCATGCCGCCTTGGGCCCGGTAGACCCCCGCGCGCACGGCCATGCTGGAGCCAATCGTGTGATAGGCGCAGGGCAATTGGGCGTAGCGCAGCCCCTGCACGTAATAGCGCAAATACAGCTCGTAGCGCAGTATGCCTGCCGCCAATTCTGCCGACAGCCCGTCCTCCAGCGGATGGGCAAAGGCAATCGAACAGGCCGGTGTCTTGGGGGCCTCGCTGTAAAAATGCCTTTCCAGGGCCACAAAATAATTTTCTGCGACGGTGCAATCGGCATCGAGGCAGACAATCGGGGCTGTCTTTGCACCCAGGCTCAACAGGCGCTCTGTGGCCAGATCCATGCCAATCCGACGGGCCAGACCGACCCCCGCGTTTTTGGGGGGCAGATCAGCGGCATTGAGTAGAATCACCTCGAACCAAGGTTTTTGGGCCTTTTGCCAAGCCAAGATCTGCTCAGCGTCTTGCACGTGTTGGGTGTGTACCGCTGAATCGGCCTCTGCTGAGGCATTTAAGACCCAAATCACCTCCACCGCACAGCCGGGTGGCGTGGCCGCTTGCAAAGATTGCAACGTGCTCAGCACATCGGGTTCATCATGACAGGGAATGACCACCACCAGCCCCAGTTGGGGGTGGGCTGATGGCAGAGGAGCTGTGAGCCAATGGGGTTCGAGCGACACGCAGAGATACCTGTTTGGAGTATACTTGAATCCAAGATTAACACAGAGTTCCCGTTCCCAGGTTTTAGACACCTTCTAACGGGTGAAAGTGGTCTGGGGCTCTGGCGACTCTGAAGGATTGCACCATGGTAGAAACAAGCAGCGCAAGACAAACCGAAAAACAAACCGAAAAAATTGACTTTGAACTCAAATGTGCCACCGATCCCGGTTGGGCCCAGGTGATTGCCGACAATTTTGAGCCCTTTTTGCAGGACCATGCCAATTGTGAGCGCAAGGCCTCGGCTCTGGCCATGAGCCTGCTGATGAAATACGCCGATCGCCCAGAGATTATTCCCCACATGATCCGTTTGGCCCAAGAGGAATTGGAGCATTTTCGCCAGGTCTATGCCCTGATGGAAGCGCGCGGGATTCCAATTGGCAAAGAGATCAAAGACCCGTATGTCAACCAATTGCTGGATGCCTGCCGCACCAGTCCCGAAGAGCGTTTTCTCGACCGCATGTTGATCTCTTCGGTGATTGAAGCGCGGGGAGCCGAGCGTTTTAATTTGGTGGCAGAAGCCCTGTCAGAGCCCGAACTCAAGGCCTTTTACAAGCGCCTCTGGGCCAGTGAATTGAAACACGGCCATCTCTTTGTCAACTTGCTGCTGCACTATTTCCCCCGCCCTGTGATTGAACAGCGCCTGGATGAATTGCTGGCTTTTGAAGCTGAGATTATTCCCCGCCTGGAGTGGCGTCCGTCTTTACATTAATGTCTGGCACTCATTTTCTGAGAGGTTCTAGCCCATGTCCCATTACGATTTAAGCCATTTTGTGCGCGAACTCGAAGCCCGCCTGCCCCAGGCCCAGGACCAGATACAGGCGGTGCAGGTGGTGTCGGGTGCAATGCAAAAGATGCTCAGCAATGACAATTTGCTCGACCCCGAATTTGTGCGGGCCCTGCGCCATGGCCAGACAGACAACCAGGTCTACCACAGCCCAGGCCTGGATTTTGTTGTGCAGGTCTTTGGCTGGCAGCCGGGTGCTGAGACCCCGATCCATGACCATGAAACCTGGGGGGTGATGGGCATTTACGCCGAAGAACTCGAAATTCGTGAATTTGCTTTGGTGCCCACCGGCCAACCAGGGCATTTTGACATGAACCAAAAGGCCCATTACCGGGCGGGCCGGGGGGCGATTTCGTATT
>JBFWRL010000043.1:0-36482 GCA_050248915.1 Candidatus Sericytochromatia bacterium | reverse complement strand
TCTGCTCTAAGAGCAAGGCGCCCACCTGCAAAGCGCTGACCCACTGCTCAGCGCTTTGCAACACACCGATATTCCCTTGGAGCGGATTTTGTTGGCCAGCAGCGCACAACCGCCTGCTGCGGCGATCATGACCCCCGCCCTGGAATATAGTCTGCGCCACAATCGCTCAGACCAGGTCTCTTGGCTGCTGACCCAGACCCAAGAGATAGACAGCCAATCAGGTGTGGTGTGGCATGCGGTCTTTAAGCGAGACTTTCCACTCTTAAAAGCCCTGATTGAACGCGGCGCCAATCCCCACTTGGCCTATGACTCGCTTTGGGAATATAACCTGCTTGAATCAGCGGCTTATGCCGATCTCAGCATGGTTGAATACCTCTTTGGTTTGGGATTGACTTTCCGACCAACCCTGATCATGAATGTCGCAGCCATCAATCCCGACCCACGCATCGCCAATTTCTTTTGGCAAAGAGGCGCAGCTCTCGACACCCCCGCCTGCCCCCTGTGTTTGGCTGTGCGCTTTGACCGGCGAGAAACTTTCTATTTTTTACTCGCCAAAGGCGCAGATATCCAAGCCTTGGTAGAAACAGAAAACACCTCAATCAAAGGACTATCAGCCCTCCAAATCGCCAGTCTCTACGCCAGATATGAGCTGGCCGAAGCACTGCTGGCACACGGGGCAAAGTTTCCAGGCAACCTGATCTATGCCATGGCAAACAACCCTGCGGCCCTTAAACAGAGGAAACGCCCAGCCAACCCGGCTGTGGATCCAGACTGGCAAGCAGCGCTTCACAATTATGCCCAATTGATTGCGCTCTTCATGCGCCAAGGCATGGATATCAACGGCAAAGTATACGGAGAGACGTCCTTGATCGCAGCGCTCAAGCAAAAACAGCTGGATTTTGTTAGACTGTTGCTCAAAGCTGGGGCCAATCCAAACCTGGCAGATGCCTTTGGGCACACCCCGCTGGAGATTGCCAAGCAACAGGGTTTAAACCTGCGCGAATTTGATTCATTATTTTGCCCCACAAAAGAGGCCTGCCCATGATTACCGTTCACCATTTAAACAATTCCCGTTCCCAGCGCGTGCTTTGGCTGCTCGAAGAGCTGGAGCTGCCCTACGAAATCAAACGTTATGCCCGCGATCCGGTCACTCAATTTGCCCCCGCCAGCCTGCGCCAGATTCACCCCCTGGGCAAATCACCCGTGATCAGCGACGGCAACCTGAATTTGGCTGAGTCGGGCCTGATCGTGGAATACCTCACCAGCACCTACAGTGCGGGCAAACTGATGCCTGCTGCCGACAGCCCGAACCATTGGCCCTGTAAATACTGGCTGCACTACGCCGAAGGCTCACTCATGCCCTATTTGGTCATGAAACTGGTCTTTGATAAGATCAAAACCGCCCCCATGCCCTTTTTTATTCGGCCTGTGGCCCAGGGCATTGTCGCAGAGGTCCACAAAACATTTTTGGGCCCCAATATCCAAACCCATATGGACTACGTCGAAGCACATTTGAGCCAAAATGCCTGGTTTGCAGGGGATGAGATCAGCGCTGCTGACTTTCAGATGCTCTTTCCGCTCGAAGCCGGGGGGGCGCGGGCAGCCCTGGATGGCCATTACCCGCATATCCGGGCCTATATTCAAAAGGCCCAGGCCCGCCCCGCTTACCAGCGGGCCTTAGAGACCGGGGGCCCGTATGCCTATGCCTGAGCTTGCTCAGAGCATCATGCCGCCGGAGGCCTCAATCCGCTGAGCGTTGACCCAACGGCTCTCCTCTGAGAGCAGCGAAGCCACCAATGGCCCAATATCTTCGGGCAGACCTACGCGGCCCAGCGCTGTTTGAGCGGCAATCATCTGGTTTAATCCGGCATTGTCGCGCACAGCTCCACCGCCAAAGTCGGTTTCGATTGCGCCAGGGGCCAAGGTATTGACCGCAATTCCACGCGGGCCAAGTTCTTTGGCCAGATAACGGGTCAGCACTTCGAGGCCACCTTTCATGCATGCATAAGCGGCATAACCGGGAAATGCAAAGCGCGTCAGGCCCGTCGAGAGGTTGATAATCCTGCCCTGATCGGCCATCAGCGGCAATAAAGTCTGGGTCAGAAAAAAAGGCCCCTTGAAATGCACCTGCATCAATTGGTCAAATTGGGCCTCGCTGGTGTCTTTAAACGCGGCATGTACGCCGATCCCTGCATTGTTGACGAGAAAGTCGAAGGAATCACGCTGCCAGCGGTTTTGCAGCACTTCTTTGACGGCTTCGGCAAAACCGGCAAAGGTCGAAATCTCTGCGACATCCAATTGGATGGCCACAGCTTGACCACCTTGAGAGGCAATGTCTGCCACCACCGCTTCGGCCTCTTGGGCCTGACTGCGGTAGGTCAATATCACGCCCACGCCTTTTTGGGCCAGCGCCAAAGCGGCGCTTTTTCCGAGGCCCCGGCTGCCGCCGGTAATGATTGCAATTTTCATAAGAATGACTTCCCTTGCTGTTTGTTCTGATCTTGTTTGGTTTTATTGAGCTTTAATTGGGTTTCTCCCATTTGCTGCCCTGTGCTTTTAGCATATATAATTTATTTAAAATGATAAATAGGTAAAAAATTAACAGACTGTTTGTTAATTCTGAACAATAAAATTTGAACCACCCCCAAAATTTAATTGTGCATCTGCGCAGGAAAGTGGCCCCATGGACCGCATTGAAGCAATGAAAATCTTTGTCAGCGTGGCCGAACTCAAAAGTTTTACCCAGGCGGCTGAGCGCC
Organism: Candidatus Sericytochromatia bacterium; assembly: GCA_050248915.1. Classification (GTDB taxonomy): domain Bacteria; phylum Cyanobacteriota; class Sericytochromatia; order UBA7694; family UBA7694. The sequence continues at coordinate 33,723 of JBFWRL010000043.1, read as the reverse complement.
GGCACCAGCCCAAAGCCACGGTTTCGATGGCAGTGCAAGAATTGGAGCGGCTTTTGGGGGTCAAACTTTTGCACCGCACCACCCGGCGGGTCACCCTGAGCCCCGAGGGCCAAAGCTATTACGAGCGCTGCCTGGATTTGCTGGCCGATCTCGACGAAAGTGAGTCGATGTTTCGCAGCCAGGCCACTGAGATCAAAGGCAAAATTCGCGTAGACATGACTGTGGCCCTGGCCCGCAATTTGGTTATCCCTGCCCTGCCGGATTTTTTTGAAAGGCACCCGCAGGTTGAGCTTGAATTGAGCAGCACCGATCGGCGCGTGGATCTGATCCGCGAGGGCATCGACTGCGTGATTCGCGCAGGCAAAAGCAACGAACCTGGTTTGATCAGCCATGAACTGGGTCAAATGAAAATGTTGAATTGTGCCAGCCCGGCGTATTTGGCGCAATTTGGCACGCCCCGCAGTCTCGAAGAACTCTCACAGCATCACCTGATCTTTTACAGCATGTTTTTGGGCGGCAAACCCGAAGGTTTTGAATATTTTGACGGCACAACCTACCGCGAGAAGTCCATGAAAGGGGTGCTGACTGTCAACAACACCGTGGCCTATGAAGCGGCCTGTCTGGCGGGGTTGGGTATTGTGCAATGCCCCTTGGCAGGCGTCAAACCGCATTTGGACCATGGCCACTTGGTGGAAATTTTGCCCGATTTTCGCGCCGAACCCATGCCGCTTAAACTGGTTTACCCCTATCGTCGCAGGCAGGCCAAGCGCTTGCGGGTCTTTGTTGAATGGCTAGAGCCCCTGATTGCCACTTATTTGGCAGATTAGCGCTTTAACAGTGGTCTTAAAGCGCCAGCCGCAGCGGGTGTTCAGTCGCCAAAGGATCGGGCGCGTCAAAGGGCTCTTGAATCAGCTCAAAGAGACCGTGGTCAAAGGGCTGGCCGGGGGCCTTTTGGCGCAGCACCAGCCGCTCGCGCAGACCCTGTTGGGCCAAACTGCGGGCGCGAAAATGGCAATAGGGATTGTTGCCGGGCCGCCCAAACAGGGCATGGGCCGTAAAAGTGCAACCACCTTGGCAGACCGCCGCATAAGGGCAGCTCTGGCAAAAGCCCCAAAGCGGCGCTTGTTCTTTAATTTCCGCTAACGCTTGTTCTTTGCTTTCCGTTATCGCTTTGCGGCGAAAGGCCAATTCGGGGCTGGTTTTCCAGATCTCTGAGAGAGTGTCTTGACGCAGATTTCCACCGACATAAGCTGCGGTTTGCAGCGAAGGGCAGCCTTTGACCGCCCCGTCGGACTCAATGCCCATGACGTATTTGCCCGCCTGACAGCCTTGAAAATGTTCGGCCCCGCCTGCAAAAGGCGAGCGCAGCAGGGCCTCTTCGGGGCCAAAATAGCCCAGATTATTGCCCGGCATGATCAAGAGCCCGTCTTTCAGGCCCTGCTGCTTGAGCGCCGCCACGCGGGGCACAAATTGCACCAGATCCCAGGGCTGAAAGAGCATCTCGGGCTGATCAGCGGCCCGCCCCAGAGCGGCGGTGATTTGAATCTGCCAGCTGCGCACCCCCAAGGCCCGCAAATGGGCGTAGAGCGGCTCCAGGTCGGCGTGATTCCAACGGTTAAAATGCGTATTGGCACTGGCGTCCAGCCCTGCTGCCAGCACAGCCCTCAGGGCCTGTGTGGTCTGAGCAAAGCTGTCTTTGCGCTTGCGAATGGCATTGTGATTGGCTTCGAGCCCATCCACACTGATAGAGATGCGCTTGAGCCCGGCCTCTGCCATGGCCTGGGCCAGCTCAGGAGTGATCCCGATTCCGCCACTGGTCATCACCGGCGTAATGCCTTTGATTGCCAAGGCCGCGACAATGTCTAAAAATCCCGGATGCAAATAGGCCTCTCCGCCTATTAAGACCACCTCTTTGGCCTGCATTTCTGCCAATTGCTCGACCACCGCCAGGGCCTCCACGGTGGTGAGTTCATTGGGGCGGGCCTGTACAGCCCGCGAGCCACAGTGGCGACAGGCCTGATCACAGCGCAGGGTCAGTTCCCAGACCACATAAGCTGGATGGTAAGGCGTTTGCTCCGGTCTGACCCGGCGCTGGGCCAATTCATTGACACGCGCCTGTCCGCGCGGGGCAGACATCAAGCGGAGGGTGAACCCGTTGGGACAGGCGAGGGAGACGGCGAAGCTGAAGGAGATCCTGTGGGAGACGGTTTGGCACAGGGCTCCTTGCTTTTTTCGCTGAGATCGTTGCAGTCAGGCAATGGCAGGGGCGGTGGGGTACCATAACAGGCCGAGAGCGTCATAGCAATACTGGCACCCAAGACCAGTTGAGAGGCGCGCTTGAGCCTGTGACGAAAACTGGATTTAAGCACACTCTGGCAATTGGGACAGGTCTTGAGCTGGGTTGGAATAAAACCATTGCACTGATCACATTGAAACATCAAGACGCCTCATTTTAATTTTCTGGGAAATTGCGCATACTCCAAACATACCCCAAAAGAAACGGCCTGTAAAGCGCATGCCTACAACGCAAATTCAGTCACAGGCTGAGGTTAGATAATTGATCTCCAATGGCAGTGGGTTCAAGGTGGCCTCTGTCTCACTCGGCAAAGCGGCCTCAAAGGGTTCCACCGTCTGCTCGCTAACCTGCAAGCGAAAATCGCGGCGGGTGGGAGCGGCGGTCGCATCACAGAAAGCCAGATTAAAATCGTTGGCGGCCAGGTGAAAGGTCTCTTTTTCAACCAAAAGACCCTCACTCAAAGGGCTCAGCAATTGAGAGCCTTGGGCCGAGACCAAGCCCTGGTAAGACTTGCGGCCCACCAGAAATTGCCCCGCCAGATCGTATTTAAATGTCGCCACGAGTCCGGCGGCATTGCGCCCGCCACTGTGGGTAGCATGGAGATAGATTGCGCCGTCTTTGACAAACGAGTTGTGCATCTGGGTAAACCCCAGCCGAGCGCCACCCACCGTGACCAGATCGGCAAAGCTCGATTCCACTTCCCCCTGGCTGTTGAGAAGCAAATGCCCAAGGCCCACAGGATTGCTGTTACTCAGGTCATTGAGGGCAAAAGCCATGTGGTAGCGCTGATTGCCCAGTGGGTGCAACTCCGAGAGGGTAAACAGGCCCTTGAGATTGGCAGCATAAAATTTGCGCCATTTATTTGAATAATCTGGATTCAAGGCACTGATCTGAAAGCCCTGTGAGACAATTGTATTGCCCTTTTCAATCTTCAAATGATTGGCTATGTAGCCACCATCAGCGGTTTTTTGTATCCCTTGGATTGGGCCAGTCAACTCCAGGCCCTTGCGAATCTGCCCTTGGGGGTCGAAGAAATAGACCCGGTTGAAATAGGTAAAGGCCAATTCTTGGGGCCCCACCACCATCACTTGGTTTTCATTGGCAAAAGGCTGATTAAACTTGGGCATTTTTAAGCGTTTTTTCCAGATCACGCGGCCATCAAAATCCAATTTGGCCAAGACAATATCCCGCAAATTGAGGTTCGGATCAGCCACCACACCCCCCAGTTCTTGGTCTTTGACTGTGGCACTCAGATAGAGAAACCCCTGATGTTCGACCATTTGACCCAATTGTACATTGGGGTCTGTTTCAAAACCGGTGATCCAAACAGGTTGGCCCTTTTCCCCCAGGCGTGAAAGCACCAGCACCGAAACAAACCCTCCGGCTTTTTTGAAATTGAGCCTGTGTTGGCCTGCGGTGAAAACGGCCCCATTGCTTGAATGAATCACCTGAGGCTGACTTTTTGCGAGGGTTTCGCCCTCATAGGCGAGGGCATATTTCCAATAAAAATGGGCAGCTTCTGGCCGCAAGGGGGCCGGGGTTGGATTGACAGGCTGCACAGGTGGGGTCGAAGCTTTGGGTTTGGCTGTAGATTTTGGCTCTTTGGGCAAAAAAGTATTGAGAAGCGCACAGCCATTTAAACTCAAAATCAAAGGAATAAGCAGGAAAGATTTACACATGGTTCAGCCCCTTTGCTCAGCGTGGTCTATTCTGATCCTAACACAAGCGGGCTTGATGATGCTTTTTCTTTTTTTGCTGCCGCTTTGGCAGTATTTTCATTTATTCGAAATACGACTATTTTGCGGATCAAGGGCAAAGGCAAAGGCTGATCAAGTGGAAATTGCAGCGAGCCCTTGGCGTATTTATAAGGCAAAAGTTCGTCGGCAAAAGCGACAATGCCACTTGGGGCCGGATAAAAGCCAATATGCCGCTCATAGGCCGCAAAATGCACCAAATTGCCAAAGAGATAAAAAGTCGGCATTTGGTAAGAGATTTTTTCGATTGCCTCTGGGGCCAAAGTCCGAATCAGGGCCCGCAGCTCTTGCAGTTTGGCCTGCGTCGCGGCGGGAAAGAGCTGAATATATTCATCGATTGTATTGAGTTTTGAGCCTGACATGCGTGTTTTGACCGCTTTGAGAAAGGCCAGATTCAGCTCTTTCATTTCGGATTCAATCAGCTTGAGGGCACTGGGGCCAACGCCGTGTAAATCTGCGATCTGCTTGCGGGTAAATTGGCCCAGATCTTTGAGTTCTTTCAAATTCAGGCTTTGCAGGGCCCGCTGCGCAGGTCGGCTGATCTTGGCGTATAATTCGGTGATTTCGGTGTTTTGCATGGCGGCTCCTTAAAACTTCGTGTGAGAGAAAACTGAGTACATAAACTGCTTACATAAACTGCTTACATAAACTGCTTACATAAACTGAGTATAAAAACATACTTTGTGTATCTAAATGTATTTACAAAACTCTATTCTAACACCCGAATTTAAAAAAGACCACCTTAGCCAGTGACATTGTCTGCAAAAAATCCCCTTTCACCATGCATAATTAAGGAATAGCACACTGGGTTTATTGCCCAATTTTGAACCTCCTGCCCAGAAAGGTCTCTCTATGCCTCAGCTCGAACGCGAAACGGTGATCTTTGACTTTGTCTCGACCTGCGACAGCAGCGGCAGTTTGCCCACCTCTTTGGAGGCCTTTGCCGAGCTCCAAGGTTATGAAAAACAGGCCTTGCAGGCGCTGTTCCCCACTCTGTTGGCACTGGAGCAAGCGGTCTATCTGTCATTTTTTGAGCAGACCCTCAACCTGCTCGAAAGAGATACCGCTTATCTTGAATACGGCTTACAAGAGCGGGTCTTGGCCCTCTATTACACCCTGTTTGAGCTTTTTGGCGCCAATCGCACCTATCTCGAGTTGAGCCTCAAACAAGGGCTGGGAGAGTGGCAAAACCTGCCCAAACTCAAAGGCCTGAAAGAGGCCTTTGGCCACCATGTGCGCCAACTCTTTGAACCCACACTTCAGCCCTTACTTGGGCTGTTCAAACCTTTACAGACCCAAGCCCTGAGCGAAGCGGCCTGGTTGCAATTTTTGAGTTTGCTGGGCTTTTGGTTGCGTGATCGCTCTCCCGATCGGGGTCGCAGCGATATGTTGATCGAAAAATCTGTGGCGGCCTCGCTGGAAATCTGGAGCGCCCTCAATTGGAACCACACCCCCGATTTGCTGCGCTTTTGGATCGAAGAACTGCTGCCCAAACAGGAGAAAAAATGAAATCCATCGACAAAATTCCCACCGGAAAAATTCAAAGGGCCTCCAAATTGGTGCAAACCGGCGTCAAAGTGGGTGGCAATTACCTCAAATACTATGGCGAAAAGCTGACCCAGCCCGATCTCGACCGCTCAAAACTCGACGAAGCCAATGCCGAAGAAATTTACAACAGTCTCAAAAGCCTCAAAGGCAGTGCCCTCAAAGCGGCCCAGATGCTGAGCATGGAAAAAAACATCTTGCCCCAGGCTTATACAGACAAATTTTCCCTGGCTCAGTTTCAGGTACCGCCACTCTCTGCGCCGCTGGTGCGCAAAACCTTTAAACAATACCTCGGCCATCCCCCAGAAACACTCTTTGACCACTTTGAAGCCGAGTCCGTCGCTGCCGCAAGCATTGGCCAGGTCCACAAAGCCCACAAAGACGGGCAGGCCCTGGCGGTCAAATTGCAGTATCCGGGGGTGGCTGAGAGCATCAGCTCGGATCTGGCCATCGTCAAACCGATTGCCCTGCGCCTGTTTAACCTCAGCGCAGACGATGTCGAACACTATTTTCAAGAGGTCAAAGCCAAACTCTTGGAAGAGACCGATTATGGCTTGGAGTTGCGCCAGAGCCAAGCAATGGTCACAGCCTGTGAGCATTTGCCGGGCCTGCGCTTTCCGCGTTATTATCCCGACTATTCAAGCACCCGCATCTTGACCATGGACTGGATGGAAGGCGAACAGCTCTCCCATTTTGCTGAGCGCAACCCCTCCCTATCCGAACGCACCCAGGTCGCACAGACCCTCTGGGACTGGTATATGTTTCAAATGCACCAATTGCGCCTGATTCACGCAGATCCCCATCCGGGCAATTTTTTGGTCGATGCCCAGCAGCAATTGATCGCCATTGACTTCGGCTGTCTCAAAAGCATTCCCGAAGCCTTTTACACCCCTTATTTCGACTTGTCATCTCCCGAGACCCTGGCCAATCGCGAACGCCTGCTCCACTGTTTAGAACAACTTGAAATCCTGCGCCCGAGCGACAGCGCTGAAGACCGCGCCTATTTGGCACACACCTTTTGGGAAATGGGCACGTTGATCTCACGCCCCTTTTACCAAGAGCGCTTTGACTTCAGCGATGATGCCTTTTTTGCCCAGATCAACGAAATGGGAGAGCGCTTCGGCCGCGATAGCCGCCTGCGCAAGCTTTCCAGTGGCCGGGGCTCACGCCATTTTCTCTACGTCAATCGCACCTTCTTTGGACTGTATATGTTACAACATTCCCTGCGCGCAGAGATCGACACCCAGCAATACCGCCGCTGGCTGACGACAAAGCCCTGTGCAGCGCCAGCGGTTTAAAGGTATGCTGTGCGAATCTTTCCCGCACAAGGAGACCAGAGATGGTTACTGATCAAAAAATTGTCCTGCGCCATCTCACCGAAGCAGATTACCCCGATGTCGCAGAAGTCATGCAACGCTGTTATGCCAATATTGGTGGAGAGCCTTGGAAAAAGCATCAAATCGACATTCTGCTCAAGATCTTCCCCCAGGGCCAACTCTGTATTGAACTCAATGGCAGGGTTGTGGCTTGTGCGCTCTCATTGATTGTCGATTACGACAAATACGGCGACAAACACACCTACCGCGAAATTACAGATAATTACCGCTTCGGCACCCACGATCCCGATGGCGATGTGCTCTATGGCATCGATGTCTTTGTCGATCCCCAATGCCGGGGCATGCGCCTGGGTCGCCGACTCTACGATGCCCGCAAAGATCAGTGCAAAAACCTCAATTTGCGGGCCATTGTTGCTGGGGGAAGAATTCCAGGCTATGCCGATCTGGCCGAAGTGCTGACCCCCATGCAATACATTGAAAAGGTTCGCATCCGGGAACTCTACGATCCGATCCTGACCTTTCAATTGGCCAACGACTTTCACGTCAAAAAATTTATCAGCAATTACCTGACCTTTGACAGCGAATCGATGGGCTTTGCCACCCTCTTGGAGTGGAACAATATCTTTTATGAGCCCCGTGAAGATGTGTTTAACTCCCCGCGCTCAGATGTACGCATCGGGGTGGTGCAGTGGCAAATGCGCTCCCTGAGCAATATCGAAAGCCTGTACGAAAATATCGAGTTCTTTGTCGATGTCGTCTCGGATTATGAATGTGATTTTATTCTCTTTCCCGAGTTTTTTAATGCCCCGCTGATGGCCAATTTTGCCCATTTACCCGAAGCCGAAGCCATGCGCGCCCTGGCGGAATACACCGACCCCCTGCGCCAGCGTTTTATTGAATTGGCCGTGCGTTACAACGTCAATATTATCACCGGCAGCATGCCCAGCCTGGAAAATGAAAAGCTGCTCAATATTGGCTTTCTCTGCCGCCGCGACGGCTCTTGGGAAGATTTTCACAAAATCCACATCACTCCCAGTGAGGCCTATGCCTGGGGCATGGTCGGCGGCGACAAGATCAAGGTCTACGATACCGATGCCGGCCGCATTGGGATTTTGATCTGTTATGACTGTGAATTTCCCGAACTGGCCCGCCTGCTCTCGGACGAAGGCATGCAAATTTTGTTTGTGCCCTTTTTGACAGATACCCAGAACGGCTATAACCGCGTTCGCCACTGTGCCCAGGCCCGCGCGATTGAAAATGAATGTTATGTGGCCATTGCTGGCTGTGTGGGCAATTTGCCGAAAGTTGCCCATATGGACATCCAATACGCCCGTTCAGGGGTCTTTTCGCCCTGCGACTTCTCTTTCCCTGTCGATGGGGTGGTCACCGAAGCGGTACCCAACAGCGAAATGACGCTGGTCGCCGACGTGAATTTGGACCTGCTCAAAAAGCTGCACCACAATGGCTCGGTCCACAATTTGCGCGACCGCCGCAAAGATCTCTACGAGCTGAAGTGGAAACGAGAGACTGAAGCCTGAACGGCTCAAACTTACTCCTGAAGTGCGGGCTGCAAGGCCATCAGCACTTCTAAGAGGGCATCGTTGTCTTCGTAGCCGGTATTGTTGAGCGCAATCGCAAGCAGATCCTCCGTCGGATCATAACTGAATTGGCTGCGAAAACCGGCCCAGGAGCCATTGTGCCAGACCATTTCACTGTCTGGCTCAACCACCCAGCCATAGCCATATTCGGTGGCCTTGCCATTGTTTAACCGGCCCGCCGTAAACATCCGTTTGAGGGTGGGAGCAGAGACCAAGCGGCCCTTAAACAGGGCCTGCTGCCATTTGTGCAAATCCAATACGCTGCTGTAAATGCCGCCATCTCCCACAACCCCATCCATCCAGGTCAGATCGTCCGCCTCCAATTGTTGGCCTTTCCAGGCCATGCCTTTGACCACCGGCTTGGACTTGCCGGGCTGGTAGACATAGCTGTCTTTCATGCCCACCGGCTCGAGGATATTGGTTTTGACATAATCGGCAAAGGGCTGTTTGCTCACGGCTTCGACCACCGAAGCCAGCAGGGCATAACCTGTATTGCTGTATTCGTATTTGCTGTTGGGGCTAAAGACCAAGGGGGGGTTGTGCTCGCGAAAGAGTTTGAGCAGATCGGCATTGGTCAAAAGCTCACCCTCCCAATGTTCTTCTGCCAGGGAGATATAATCGGGCAGGCCCGAACGGTGACCCAAGAGCTGATCGATGGTGATATCTGGATAAGGCAGGTTGAGGTATTTCTGCACTTTGTCGTCAAAGCGCAATTTGCGATCTTCGACCAATTGCGCCACGGCCAAAGCGGTAAAGGGCTTGGAGAGTGAAGCCAAATTGAAGGCCGAGGCGAGGTTCAGCTTTTCTTTGCGGCTGGGATCGCTAAAGCCCTGCGCAGATTGGTAGAGCACTTTGCCTTGGTAGGCAATGAGCACAGTACCGTTAAAGCGGGGGGTCTGCAGAAAGACCTCTGCCGCGGTTGTAGGTGGTGCAGCTTGAGCCGAGGGGCTCAAGCCTGGGGCCACACCAAGCGAAAGTGTCAAGAATCCCAAAGCCAAGCCAAAGGAAAGAGAGGCAAAACTGCGTTTCATTGAATTCACCTTTTTGATGCATTTAAGCGGAAAAAGTCATTGTCAGACCACGTTTGTTAACTTGGGTATTTTAAAGACTCAATCGAGAAATTGCCAAGTCTCCGCACCATCAAAATGGCGAATGGGAATGTCGCGGATCGCAGCCCGTTCGGCCATGCGAAAATTGACCCCCACTTTGGCTTCTGGCACTTTGGCGGTGGTCACATAATGGGTCTGGCAACCACAGTGGCTGCAACGCATCAGTTCGAGATTTTTATCCGACCAGCTATAGGCCTGTAAATCTGCCGAATCGACCTTTACAATCACCTCGCCAGGCGCATAATAGCCCCAGAGCGCACCCAAACGGTGACAACTCGAACAATTACAACTGGTGAGTGTGCTGGGCGGATTTTCTACCTGCAACTTGATTCTGCCACAATGACAACTCAAATCCATTTTAGCTCTCCTTTTAAGGCTTCATTCGGGATGATTTCGAAAAAAACTCCGCTGTTGAAAACGCAGACCGGCCAAAATCTCGGCCACCCGTTCAGGGCTGAGGCAGCCAATATATTCCCCCAATTGCGATTTATTCACGGTTTCCAACTGCGAAACCACCACCACACTGGGTTTGGGCAAATTGGCTTCCCCGGCTTCGAGCAGCACATTGCCGGGTTCGTTGGCGCGTTTGGGATTGGAGGTCAAGGCACAGAGCACCACCGTCTGCAAACGGCTCAAATTAAACAGATCGTCTTGCAGCACCAGATGGGGGTGCGCCACCTGCGGTCCGCTCTCTCCTGCTTTGGGCATGTGGAGCCAATAGAGTTCTCCTTGTTGGGGAGCCAGAGAGGAAGCCTCACTGCCTGTCGTCTGGAGCCGAAGCGCTTCCAAGCCATTCAGAAGCAGCTCCAAACCAAAAGAAAAATCGTGCAAACCCGTGTGTTGACCTTCACTCACCAATTGCGAAAGCGCATTGAGATAGGGGTATTGGTCGGCGGGAATCATCGGCAAAAAGGCCTGGGCTGCACTGGCATATTCAGCGGGCTCAAGCGGAAAATTTAGCTCTTGCAGGGTAAAGCCATAAATATGGCTGTCGATGGCATTCCAGGCCCGATCGGCCAGCAAATAAGAAAAGCCTGCTTCACGCAGACAGCCAAGGGTGGCATCGACATATTTCAGCATCACAGGGCCAATATTGAGCCCTGCCACAATCAACTGCGAGGCCCAGGGGTGGCGCAAAAGTGCGGCATGGGCCGAGTGGGCGCGCTTGCGCATCTCGGCCCGCCAATCGCCGCCCACAACAGGCAAGTCAATTTCAGCCACGACCCGTTCAACCAGGCCCATCTGCAAATCCTCTTTATTGGCCACATGGTTGTAGAGAGACATGGCCTCGACCTTTAAGGTTTCTGCGAGTTTGCGCATCGAGAGCGCCTCAATCCCCTGGCTATTCGCGAGTTGCAGGGCCGCGTCAAGCACCCGCTCCCGTGTCAGCGGGACACGGGCTGCAGATTTGCGACGTTTAACAGATTGTTTGCTTTTGGGGGCTTTGGGGATTGACATACTTACAGTGTAAGTATTAAAGTAAGAACAGTCAAACTTACACTGTAAGTTTAAAATTCTCCCAGAAAAGAGATTCCCATGTCCAAGCAAAAAATCTGTATTGTTGGTGCCTCTGGCAAACTCGGTCAATACATGGTCCAGCAGGCCCTCGATCAGGGTTACGAAGTGGTGGCCGTCTGCCGTGAGAGCAGCGTCCACAAATTGGATCACTTCAAAGGTCAAATCACAGTGCTGCCCGGCCAGACCAATGACCGGGCGGTGATCCAAGCCGCAGTAAAAGGCTGCGCAGGCGTCTTGACTGTGCTTGTGCCCTGGGGCATTCAACAATACGCCTCAGGCACAGCCCAGGCCGTGCTCGATTTCGCTGAACCCAACGCCCGATTGATCTTTTCCTGTGGTTGGCATATTACCCGCGACGGCCAAGATGTCTACTCCAAGGCCTTTCTCACGCTCGTCAACGCCTTTGGCTGGTTGGCCCGCAAGATCAAGTTGGCCGAACTCGACGATCAGGTCGAAGCCTGTCGCCGGATTTTTGCCAGCCAAACCCGCTGGACCGTTGTGCGCGGCAGCGACCTCGAAGAAGGCGAGAGTCAGGGTTTGCCTGTCTGGAGCCAACATGTGGGGGATCCCATTCTCAAAAGCAACCGCACCCGCCGCGTGGACTTTGCTCTGTTTATGCTCTCGGCTTTAAACGACGAGACGTTAATCCAACAAGCGCCAGCGATTGTGGGCTGTCAGACTGAATCTGCGCTGGCCTACCGCACCAAAAGCTCAGCCTCTCCAGGCTTAAAAGTGTGAAGCGTACAGTGATTGTGTCTTTCACCTGGGTATTCTTGACTGGCCAAAAGCACAAAGCCCGCTGAAAGCAGTTCGTTTTCGAGGATGGGCTTGGGCACAATCTGGCGATAAGCTTGAGTTTGGCGGTAGATCCACTCTGTCTCTGTGCCCTGAGCAGACAAAGCACTGACAAAAAACACCCCACCTGGGCGCAAGGCCTGAAAGACATTGGCCAAAAACACAGGACGATCTTGGTCAATAATGCAGTGCAGGCAATTACCGTCCACAATCATTTCATAGCCTTGTTTTTCGAGCACCCCTGCTTGTGTCAGATCTGCCACAAAATAGTCGATTTGCAACCCCAGGCTGCGTGCTTTGGTTTGGGCCCATTTTATCGCCTGGGCTGAGACATCGGCCCCACAGACTTGGTAGCCCTTTTGACACAACAAACGCGTAAAATGGCCTTCGCCACAGCCCAACTCCAAGACCTTTCCGCGCTCAGGTACTTGGCTTTGCCCCAACAGACGTTCCAGCCAGAGCCCTTCTTTGTCCAAACGCTGCTGGCCACCCCAGCCAGCTTGGCCTGACGCCTGAATTTGAGCATAAAGTTGCTCGTAGATCGTGTAATTTCCTTTCATGGCTGTTTTTTGCTTCAGGCCCGTCGATTCAAATAATCCACGGCTTTTTTAATCCCATTCAGGGTCAACTCTTCCATCTGAATGCGCGCGCGAATGGTGTGCAAAGTCCAAGCGCCATAGTCCCAGCTCTCTTTGGGCAAGGGGTTGAGCCAAACCAAATGAGGGAAACGGGCCTTAAAGCGCTCCAACCAAAACAGACTGGGTTGGTGGTGTTCGTCTTCAAACGCCAAACTGCCATACGGCGAGACCAATTCTTCAGGTGCCATGCTGGCATCCCCGAGAATAATCACGCGGGTTTCAGGCGAAGCTTGCAAGAGTTTTTCGGTGGCCAAGCGCTGCCTGTGCAAAGGGTCGGCAAAGAGATAGCTATAAACGGTATTGTGAAAAAAACAGGTTTTGAGTTCTTTAAAACGGTCTTTGAGTTTGTCGAACAAGAGCCGGGTCAAATCCACATGGGGCAACATCGACATGCCGCCATTGTCGATCAAGAGCAGCACCGAAATTTTGTCGCGCAGGCCTTTTTCGAGCACCAATTCAATTTCGCCCCCATTTTTGGCGGTGGCCTGAATCGTTTTGTCGATATCCAGCTCGGTATGTGCCCCCGTGGGCTTTAATTGTTTTAAACTGGCCAGGGCCTGGCGGATATTGCTGCCTTTTAAGCTGTTTGAAGCCGCGTATTCGATATAGTTGCGGTCGCCAATCGCTTTGATCGCCGAGCGATTGCCTCCGGGCCCATGGACGCGCACACCGGGTTGGGCCATGCCCGAATGCCCAAAGGGGGAACTGCCGCCTGTGCCGACCCAGCGATTGCCGCCATCGTGTTTTTCCAATTGTGAACGCAGGGTCTCCCAAAATTTGCGCATCAACTCTTCGCGGCTCATTTTCCAGACCGGCCCCATCAGCTCATTGCGGGCCATGGCCTGCCGCAGCCATTCCTGAAATTGGGTTGTCTCAAACAGAGCGGGATCCCCTTCTGCCACATTGGGGATGTCGATAGCAAAGAAATACAGGGCAAAAGCCCGCTCGAAGGCGTCCATCTGCTCGGCTTTTTTGACCACATTCAGGCGCAAAAACACAAATAATTCGTCGAGATTGCGCACCAGGCCTTTTTCCAAACCGGCCTGAAATTCCACCATGTATTGCAAAGAGATCGGCACACCATAGTTCTGCAAGAGCAGAAAAAAGTCGGAAAACAGTGGCTCGGGCTTCATCTGATTACCATTGGCGTTTGGGGCGCTGTTGGCTGCCCTTGCGATAGGCCAAAATATCTTCGGTGCGTTTGAGCAGGGCCCCCAAAAAGGGAATTTGATCGGGCACGTTTAAAGCGGTCTCAGAATGTTGCAGGGCCTGTAGCCAATCCAAGAGTTCGCTGGTGGCGGGGGCCTTTTCAAATCCCCGCGCCCGCAATTCATAAAAGATATTCAGAGCGGTATTGAGCAATTCTGGGGCCGGGTCAGAAAAATGCAGTTGGATAATCTCCACCATTTCTTCGCGCGAGGGAAAAGCCAAATGGTGGCAAAAACAGCGCCTTAAAAAGGGATCTGAGAGTTCGCGTTTGGCATTGGAGGTGATAATAATCAGGGGGTTCTGTTTGGCTTTGATCACCTGATTGATTTCGCGGATCGTGAATTGTTTTTCGTCCAAAACATCGAGCAAATTGTCTTGCACATCCGATTCGGTTTTGTCGATTTCGTCCAACAACAACACCACCCGCACCTCGCTCTGAAAGGCCCTGCCAATCGGCCCCCAGATGATATAGTCAAAGAATTGATTCACATCGCGGCCGGTGTTGGCGGTGCCGAAACGGGCATCGTTCAAACGCAAGACTGTGTCTTGCACATAACAGGCCTCTTCGCCTTTGATCGTGGACTTGGCACGCAGAATTTCGAGCGGCATATTCAGCGAACGGCTGATCTCAAAGGCCAATTGGGTCTTGCCTGTGCCCGGTTCGCCGGTTAAGAGCAGGGGTTTATCCATGTGCATGGCCATATTGACAATCATTTGTAATTCGGGGTTTAAATAGTATTTGTCTGAGCCTTTAAATTCCATATTTCCTTCTTTTTAGCAGCATATTGAATATATTTTAACCAAAATAACTATATGTAGGTTTCCAGCCAATTGAGATTGCGCTCCCAGCACTGGTTCCAGTCGGATTCGCGCATAAAATGGCCCGATTCTGGGTATTCAACATACTGCTGGCGCTGGGGTGCCGCTGTGTAATAAGCTGCCAGGGTCTGATGAAAATCACGGGCAAAGTGGGGCGGCACCGAGCCATCCTGGCCGGCATTCTGCGAGAGCAGGGCTGTGGGGAAAAAGCGCTCAGGGTAGTGATCGGGGCTCTCACCGGGAACTTCCCACCAATGGGGCGACCCCAAAATCACAGAGACCGCTTTCAGCCGGGGCTCAGCCAAAACGGCGGCATAGGCAATATACCCGCCCATCGACACCCCCACCAAGCCCAATTTATCTGCCTGCACGATCCCCGCCTGCAGATAGGCATCGATCAAACGGGGCAATTCGTGGGCGGTTTGCGCCACAGAGCCCAAGAGTTCTTTGCCAAAATCCGGATTTTCACCCGAAAAGCGCCCCTCAAAATCCGGGTAAAGTCGCTCCCCATGCCCGATATTATCTACCCCAATGGCGAGAAAGCCACGCTCGGCCAAACTCACCAGCTCTTTTTGCTGCTGATCCTTGCTCGAACCCAAACCATGGAAAAAGAAAACGGCCCCTTGGGCACGGGCCCGGTGTAAATCGCCAGAATAGACCCAAAGCGCGGGCGCAATTAAATGGGCGTTTTCGGTTTTGACTGCCATGTTGATGCCTCCGGCTTGCCTTTGCCTTTTAGCATAACATTGTGTACAAAAAATCAGCGATCATCAGTTATGATAATTGTGTACCCCCCATCCAGAGATAGATGATCGCAATTAAAACACAGTGAAGCCGTTGATGAAACACACACACCTTCTGTTTGGTTTGAGCCTGCTGACAGGCCTGCAACTGAGCTGTACCCCCGCTCAAGAGCCGCTGAGCAGCCAAAGCAATATCAGCAGCCATGCCTCCGTTCACGCATCAGCTTTGGCCTCAGCCACCCCTGTGCCCAGCCCATCTGTGGCTTATAGCGAGGTCTTCCGAATTACCTATGCCAGCTGTTTGCCTTGCCACAACCGCCACACCCTGCCCCAAGTCATCGACAGACTCAAAGCGGCCAAATTCAGTACCGTCGATGGCGAAGATCGCGTCAGGATCTTAACAGAACTTGAAGGGCTGAAAGCCTTGCAAGACAGTGGCAGTGCCCTGGGTTTTAGCAGTGGCCAAGAAGAGCTGATGGATTTGTTTGAATCTGTGCCCGGTGGCTTTTTTATCATGCTCGAAAAAGGGGTCATGCCCCCACCTTGGGCCCCCGCTTTGATGGAGGCCATTGACTGGCCCAATTATGAACGCCTGAGCATTGAAAACCGGGTCAAATTGCTGCAATTCGCCAAACCCTATTCACAGAAGTACCTTCCCTGATGAACATCCCAAAACACCTCTTGCTCTTGATGTTTACCCCATTTGCTCTGGGGTTGGGGAGCTGTTTCCCCTCCCAAAGCCCGAGTTCAACCCCTGCCACCTCAGCCACAGCCTTAAGACCTGCAGATGCCTCCCTGCTCGCCGAAGCGCAGATCCACTTTCAGCCTCTGGTGGCCCCGTCTCCTGCCCAGCCCAAGCAGGTGGCTTTGGGCAAAATGCTCTTTTTTGAGCCCCGGCTCTCCCTCAACAATACCCTCAGTTGTAAATCCTGCCACAATCTCGAGACCTTCGGAGTGGATCGCCGCCCCACCTCTCTGGGGCATATCGGGCAGACCGGCACCCGCAACGCCCCCACGGTTTTAAATGCCAGTCTCAATACCAGCCAATTCTGGGATGGCCGGGCCAAAGATTTAAGCGATCAGGCCGGGCAGCCCATTCTCAACCCTTTGGAAATGGCCATGCCCAACGAAGCAGCCGTGCTTGCGCGCCTGGAAAAAATCCCTGGCTATGTCAAAGCCTTTCAAGCGGCTTTTCCTGGCCAGCAGCAACCCCTCACCTATGCCCATCTGAGTCAGGCACTGGCCAGCTTCGAAGAGACCCTGATCACCCCCTCGCGTTTTGATAAATTCTTACAGGGAGACAGTCAGAGTCTGTCTGACAGCGAAAAAGCGGGCTTAAAAACCTTTATGAACAGAGGATGTGTGGCCTGCCACTTTGGCCCCGGTCTGGGAGGCTCCCGTTTCCACAAATTTGGTATTATCGCGCCCTACAAACACCAGCAAGATCTGGGCCGGTATGAAGTCACCAAAGCGGCCCGCGACCGCTATCTGTTTAAAGTGCCTTTGTTGCGCAATATTGAACACACGGGCCCATATTTCCATGATGGCAAAATCAAGGATCTCAAAGAGGCGATTCAAATCATGGTCAAAACGGAATTGGGGACTGAATTTTCAGCCCAGGAAATCGATACCCTGGAGGCCTTTCTCAAGAGCCTGAGCGGTGAGGTTCCTGCAGAAGCCAAATCGATGCCCAGCTTGCCAGATTAAAGCTTGTGCGATTCAATTGGCAGACACGCTCAATGCTGTTGGCCGAAAAATCCGGTGTGGCCAAAAAAGTTGTGGACTTGTTGAAAATCAAAGATCCTGTGTTATAGTAGAACTTAGTTTAATTCCCTCGTTCATGGGGATAGATTCATGAACGTTTTGCTATGAAACCCCTGCTGTTTCACCGTTCTGATCGCTCAGACACTGTTTTAAATTCATTTCTTTTTTTTCACCCACCCCCCCATCTTTCCAGCTAATTTCATTATTCATTTTATTCTAATTTAAATATCAATTAAAATATTTTTGCTGCTTTTAGATAAAAGCAGATCTATTCACATGTTTAAATGTCAAAAATGCCATTTGAGTTTTCAAAAACGTTTTTCTTTCGTTCAATCAGCACGCAAGGTGGCTTATGTCAATATTATCTTTGATGAACAAGGCAAATCAGAGAAAAAGCGCGTTGATAGTCAGGGCTGGGAAATAGACAGTGAAGTGGCCGTTTGTCGGGGCTGTTTTCACTTACACAACCCAGCTCAACCCAAGCTGAGCCATGGCGTCAAACACGTACTCAATCACCAATATCGCTGGCGGCGTTAGCGCAAGGACTTAAAAAGGCAGCCCATCCAGTTTTGGGATTTGTTCTAAGTCAACATCCCAGTCTGCTTGGCTTGCCACAAAGAGATGTGCCACGGGCCGAATCGAAACCGCCGTGTCGAGACTGCCCGCGGGCACGACACATAATTTGCCGTCCATTTGTAAATTGGGAAGCGCCGAACCGCAGACAGAACAAAAACTTTTTGTGTGTCGTGTGGCAGGCAAGGTAAATGAGGTGATCTGGTTTTCACCGGCAAGCCATCGGAGCTGAGCAGACGTGGAAAAGAGATTGGCTGCATGGGCTGAGCCGGTGTCTTTGCGGCAGTATTTACAATGACAGAGATAGAATTTTTCAAAATTTCCTATTATTTCAAAACGAACTCCCCCGCACAGACAAGAACCTTTCTGTCGCTCAGACATGGATTCACCTTCCATCACTTTCCAAAGATAATGTATAGACTTAATGTACAAACTTACTTTACCCAGGCCCTTAAAGTTTAAACCAACCACTGAAACTCAAGCGCCGTTTGTGGCTCAAGAGCACCTCATGCTCTAATTCATGGCTCAAAAAACAGACCAGCGTGCCCGCGATGGGGGCAATATCTGTTGTTTGTCCATGGGCATAAATGCGCAAGAGTCCGCCATCTTTGGCTTGCCAAGCCTCATTGAGATAAATGATCAAAGAGACCACGCGGGCCGGATCCCGCTGGAAGCTATCAGTGTGTTTTTTGTAAAAACCCCCCTTGGGGTAGCTGGCATAATGCCCTTCGAATTCTCTCAGGCCCAAATAGAGCACCCGGTTAAAGGCCTGTTTTAAGCCATTGATTTGAGCCCACAATTGCTGTTGCACAAGGTTGGCCACAACTTCTTCAAGCCAAAAGACCTCGTCCCGCCTGACCGCATGGCGAATCTCGCGTGCGTTTCCCTGACCTGTTCCCGCCCGCTTAAAGGCGCCTGATTGTTTTAAAGCATTTAAATCCAACACAATAGATTGAATGAAAGCGGCACCCAAAAATTGAGGCACAACACACAGCCCCGAATCCCCAAGCTTTGTGGCAATCGCCTCCAGGTTGGTCAAACCTGTTTGTATCGACAGAGCAGGAATAAAATAGTGTTGACTTCATTTCTTTGGATTTTGGGTATTTCCCTTAGCATAACAGATTTAAACAGGGGGTATAATGATCAGTAAATTCCCCTACAGGTAGCAAATGTTGAAAGTCAAACACCCCCTCTTTTCAGGTTTCATCTGTTCAGCCCTCTGCGCCAGCCTCTTAACCCTGTGGGGCTTTTCAGGCACACAGGCCGCCGCCCAAACCAGCACCTACACAGATCTGTTTAAAGCCAATCCCGACGCCAGCTATATCCTGGTTTTTGCCTTTCCCTCCTCCGCCTGGCTGGACTGGTCAAGCCCCAGCCGTCTGGCCCGTACCACCCTGCAAAGCCAGATTGCCAAACGGCTTTACCATTACCCCAGCTCGATTGGCCATGCCCAGATCGCTTGGTCTTGCCGCCTGCCCGATGGCACCCTTATGCAGGGAGCCACTGGCCAAACGGGCGAAGAACATGGCCAAGGGATTTCAGCCCTGACACAAGGGTGGGGACTGAGCTTACTCGAAATGGTGTATAACGATGGCCATTTAGAGTCCCCCGCCGAAGTGGAAAAACGTCTCCAAGTCGGAGCCAAAGCCGATCAGTTTTCTTGGTTGGGATTCCAGGTCAAACCCAGTCAATGCCAGCGATTGGCCGAATTTGTCGAGGCTTATGACCAAGCTGGAGCGGCTGTCAATTACGGTTTTCCCGTCGATCCACTCAAATTGCAAGGCGGAGGCTGCACCAGTTTTGCCAATGCTGCTGTCGAGAAATCGGGGATTCCCTTCCCTCTCAACCGCTATTGGTTACGCAAATACGAAATGCCGCTCAAATACATGGGACGCCAGCCAGCCTTGCCAGCGCATACCAAATTGGTACCCCAGGCCCGTATCCCCGAAGCAAACAAGGCAGTCTCTCTCGTCGACTTTCTCTGGGGCGACGTGAGTTGGGCGCAGGCCGGAGAACCTTCGGTGCCATTCAGCTATTATGACCCAGAACTGTTTTACGAAAATTTTCTCCACCTCGAAAATGCCCATCGCCAACACGTCGGCCTGAACACCAAGGCACCCGTGCGAACAGAGACCTACGATGAATTCCAATTGCCCCTTAAAAAGGCCAGTGATAACTGGATCAAGGCCTTGCAACAACAGGGTACGCCACTCAAACTGGGCGTGATTCACCAAACCTCGGGATTGATCGTGGATCTCAGTCAAGTGCCTTAGTCCTGCGCACAAAAACCTGAAAAACCATGAAAACCATCGCCCATATCCGCACAGATTTTCTTTGCAAGTTTGGTATACCCAGGCAAAGTGGGCTCATTGATTCCAGTGAAGGCAAGATTGTCTTTGAACCCAAATACCGCAATCCGGACGCCTTACGCGGCTTAGAAGGCTTTTCACATCTCTGGCTCATTTGGAAATTTTCTGAAAGCGAACGAGAGACATGGTCGCCGATGGTTCGCCCCCCCCGCTTGGGCGGAGAGCAGAGAATGGGCGTTTTTGCCACCCGCTCGCCCTTTCGTCCGAATCCCATCGCTCTCTCATCGGTGAGACTCAAATCTATTGAGCTCGACAGCGACTTGGGCCCAGTCATTTACGTGGCTGGGCCGGATTTATTAGACAAAACCCCCATCTTGGATATCAAACCCTATCTCGCTTATACCGACAGCCATCCCGAGGCAAGGGGGGGCTTTGTCGAGACCCTTGCCCAGCCCCCGCTCGAGGTGGTGTTTCCTGAGCATTGGCTGGAATTAATTGATGAGCACAAGCGCGAAGCACTGCTGGCGGTGCTGGCTCAAGATCCCCGGCCCCGTTATCAAAATGACCCAGAGCGGGTCTATGCCTTTGAATTTGGTCGCTGTCACATCCGTTTTCAGGTGGCAGGGGATCGGCTTTCGGTTTGCCACGTCTCGCAGCTTTTGTGAGACATTTTTCAGGGCATCTGCAGAGAGGCTGCTGCGCGAATTTTAAACTCTGAGTCTATCTCCATATAAGAAAGAACTGAGATATTCGGAAAATTTCGTGCAATCATACGGCGCAAAGAAGCGCGGATCAAAGGCGAAGAAATGAGTGTTTTTAAATCAGAATCTTTCACACATTCTTTTAATTGTTCCATAACACCACGTGAAATGACTGAATCCAAAACCAGATTGGTATGCCCCCAAGCATCTGTCTTGACGGAATCACTCAAACATTGTTCTAAAGCAGGTTCCAGCGTTATCACCGAGATGACCTGGGCTGCTCCGGCACTGAGCGGCGCATCCACCAAAGTACTACAGATTTGCCGTGTCAGGGTTTGACGTACTTGCTTAATGAGACCATCTCCCGAGAGATGCATCTCTAAACCATCGGCCAACCCCTCCAAAATTAAACGCAAATTGCGAATCGAAACCTGCTCACGCAGTAACCCTTTGAGCACGCGGGTCAATTGACCAATGCTGAGCTTCTGGGGATGGCTTTCAAAGCCATCTTGCATGACTTCGTCGACAACCACCCGATGGGTCTGACGCAAATTTTCAACCATCACAGCCACTTCTTCGCGGGACAAAATTTCATGGGCATATTGCTGAGCCGTTGCTCGCAATTGCTTGAGAATCTGCTCCGCCCTCTGCGCATCTGTATCACCTTGAAGACAGGCCTGAATAACGGGAGAGCCATGCACCAAGATTTGGTAATGGTCATCCTTTAAGGTCTCATTGTCATTGATTTGAATACCCGGAAAAATAAAACCCAGAGTATAAATGATCTGTTTGCGCAGCGGTTCTAAGCCATTTAAAACGAGCGAATTTTCTGGAGACTGAAACAGAGGAAATAAAGTAGGGCTGATTTCCAGCGACAAAGGGGGCACTTTTAACAAAGGCAATAAATCTGCAGGTTTGTGTTCAGCTTCATCGCCCTCAATCGCCGTGGTGTCTGAGTGAACATTGTGTAGGTAGTTGATTAAATCAATCCCTTTAATACGGTATTGACCATGTACTTTGAAGGAGCGCAACTCCCCTCCTTTAAGCAAGCGTTGGGTCGTGCGAAGACTGACGCGGAGATATTCTGTAACTTCTTCACTGGTATACATTTGTTCTGCAGAAAGCGTTTCAATAGGCATGGTTGGTTCCTTTTCGTTGGCTTTGTTTTCATCGGTTTTTCAACCTGAATTTAGCTTAATTCAAACGACAAACAAGGTCAACGACAACATTTACGTATTTTTTTGACAATAACGACAATGACGACTATTTTTATGGTAATAATTTTGAGTGCCTTTAATTTCAATGACAAGTGAGGGATGAGCAGCAAGTCAGAGCTCTAACGGCTCGTGAACAATGGGGTCATGCATGAAACACAACACGAAGACAGTTACCGGGACGGCATTGCGGAGGTGGATTTAGCCAAGAAATCGGACTCAGTGATCAGCGGGCCCGGCGGATGATCCTGGTGTTGGAGCGCATTGGTATTCTCGGGTAATCATGTATTTCTCAACCCTCATTTTTGATGATCAAACATTCAGAATGAAATGTGAAAGGGAAATTGAAAACCAAATAACCCCATCACATCGCTTAGAAACAATGAACCACCAACAATGATGGCAAGCATGTTTAATAATGTAAAATGATTGTTTTTTTTATGGTTTGGGTCTAATGTTTCATTTAATTGATTGATCACGATTTGTACTGGAACTAAGGGAAGAGCAGAAAAATAGATGATGATCGAGTATGGATCTGGGATTTTAACTGGCAAAATCATCAACATCCAAATAACTGACAACAAAAATGAAGAGTATGTTTTGTTAATTTGGTTATTATTCGCTGAGACTTGAATTTTTCTTAGTAATTTATAGCCAAACAGAATACCAAAGACACCTCTCCAAAATGGCTTAATATCTATTCCCTCTCTTTGTTTCACCCTCTCCCAATTTTTGTAAATCCAATATAAATCATATAATCCCCCCGTACAGATTGACATAATGACCAACTTCAGGGGTGAAACACTAAAATACATAACCCCAATACCCCTCTTGTTTAATCTAATTTCCCAATATCGCAGAAAAATACAAATTTACATTTGATTTAAATATCAATCAACCCCATAGAATTATGCTCCCCCACTTTCGAGATGCGCATCTAAGATCTTCTCCAAGCGGGCCAAACGCTCCAAATCCAGTGTTGTAGCAGCGTGATTAAAGACCTGACCAAATTCGCTCATAAAGTCAACGCAGAAAAGGGCTGTATAAAAATGAACCACGGCTAGCTGCTCGCTGGTTAAGGCGAGTAAGTCGCACCAGTGGTCGGTATAATCTGGGTTGGCACCGGCACTCAAAATGGCAGCGCGTGTTAAAGCAAGGGTAAAGAGCGAGTCGCCATAACAGATCCAGTCCACATCAACGATGCCACTGAGCCGCCCGGCGTGTACAAGCACATTCTTGGTGGTCACATCGTCCAGAAACGGCGTCGCTGGCACACGGGCAAAATAACCCGCAAAGCGTTTGGCCTGCTCAGAGACCCGCTCGACGGGCCTGGGGCTTACCAGATCGGCCTGTAAGATACGGGAACGACTTCGGGCCAATGAAGCGTCCACGACATCTGCCCAAGATCTGTGAGCTTGGCTTCCGGGAAAGCGAACAAAGCCATATCCTTCCCCGTGTGGCAATCTGCCGACCCGGCATTGAATCTCACACACTTCTGCTGCGATGGCCCTGCGCTCTGGCAGCGACAAACGCGTATAGACATGTTCGAGATCTTCTCCGGCAAGACGTTCCAGCACAAGATAGGGAAGCCCCCGATACTCTCCATGGGCGAGCAGTTCAGGCAAAGGCACCCCAAGCGGACGCAGGATATTTGACCAGTGAAGCGCCCCCGTGAAATCGTCGCGCTGGGTGGCAAGGCCCATCCTGACCACCTTGGCTGAGCCATCATTGCCACGAACCTCATAGACCCAATGGCCAATGCCTGTCGCAAAACGCTGAACGCTTTGAGGCCTCTCGCCACTCAGACTGTGGGCGATTGCAAAAGCGTCTTTTTCGGTCGGTCGGTGATGGGTATTCAAAGCAGGTTTCACCTTTGATGATGCCTCCGAAAAAACCAAGATTCTGGGGTTTTATCATACCCGACAAGAACCATTTAATACCAGCTTTGGAAAAGGGAGTGGATGGCCTCAGGTTGTCGTGTACAATGGGTCCATGCCAGAAACACATCACGACGATATTTACCATCACGCCGCTCTTTACGACCTCGCTTTCAGTTACCGGGACTACGTTGCAGAGGTCGACTTTTTGCTTGCCGCCAGTTACGGTGGCTTTAACCTGGAAATGGCGCTCAATGATCCGCGGGCCTGGCGGATGATCCTGGTGCTGGAACGCCAGGAAAGCGGTTCAAGTGCTTAACACGCTGATGCACGGCGATCTTCTGCGGAAACATATTTGGCGAGATTGAGTATAACCTGATCGCCGTTATCACACACAGCCAGAAGGTAATTGCCGGACCAATGATCAGCCCCTGCCTCGACAGTGACATCCTGTTTCACAAAGGATGGAAAAATGGCCTCATCCATCCCCCATACCGGGGTTCCTATTTTAGAAAAACCCGCCTGTTTTAACCACTCAGTTGCTCTGTCCCATTGCGCTGTGTTGCAGGCCTCAAAGGTGAGCCAGTAATGGCCATTTGCGGCAATAGTGAGCAAGGGGTTTTTCATTGCGTGAGCAACGGTTAAACTTCAGTGCGGATGATATTGCCACGGTTATCGCGCAGTTCTTGGATCCACCACTGACGCTTTTCATTCGGCAGAGTAAACCGCAAATGGCTCGCGATGTTGGTGAGCTGGTGAGCGTCTAGGTCGAGCATCTTTGCGACAAATTCTGGCAGAGTGGCTCCCAACTCAATAAACTCAAAACCGTCGTGCTCGAACTCAAAAACGAGGCCAGCCCTGGCCCCCGTGGATGAAACCAGCAAATAATTCCCACTGTGCGGAACTTCGCCGACAACCAGGTACTCGGTCACTCCCTCTGGCAAGCTCTCCGCGATGTCATCTTCAGCCATCCCCTCAAGCCAGAGTTCAAAATCGCCCCTCAAGCGCTCCCACTGATCGGGATCGGCAATAAAAAACGCCGATTCGCCACTTTCTTCATCCAGAAAAAGAGTAAGACTGCCAAATGTACTGTAAAACTCGCTGAGCCCAGGAATATTTGGAACCATCGACTGTGCTACGGGAGGGTCGGCAGCGTGCCGAAACGGAATCGTCTTGGTATTCTGATCCTTGTTTATTTCCACGCAGATGAACTGGCCAGTATGGTTGCGGACAGCGGTATCCAGCGATTCAATCACGTCTGTGTTCTCCGTTTATCCGCTATTTGCGTTTAAAACTAATTTTTTTCCTGGCGGTGGCATCAATCTTGAGATCCGTTCGGCCCTGGGTCACGAGGGCTTTGTTGATGCGCTCAATGCGTTCAGCATCTTTGGAGGTGATGAAATTATAGACATCCCCCTCTCTGTCTAAACGGCCCACACGCCCATTGCGGTGGAGGTAATAATACGGTTCGGAAGGCAGATCAAAATTAAGCACCCATTGCAAATGGGGGATATCAATGCCCCGCGCAAAAATATCTGTGGCAATCAAAACGCCGCCTTTTTTGCGAAAATTGGCAATCACTTCGGCACGATCCTTGATTTCGAGATCTTTATGTAGCAAAAACATATTTTTTTGACCTGCGGCCAATAATTCTTCTGCCAAACGCTGGGCGCGCAGTTTGCTGCCTGTAAAAATCACGCCGTTGCGGTGCTTTTGCTGTCTGAGAAAGTCTTTGACATAGATGAATTTTTCTTTTTCTTCAACAGCCAGATTAAAAATGTCGATGCGCATCTCAGCGGTATTTCCCTGGGTGGCATCAATGGCTTGCAGCGTGAGTGCCGGGAAAAACGATTGGATGGTTTCGGTAAACTGAGCAGGCCGGGTGGCACTCACCAAAAAGAGCTGGAAGTCTGTGTCTTGCAGCTCGGAGGCCATCTGCTGCATGATACTTTTGAATGAAGGCTCCAGCAGGTGATCGGCTTCATCCAGAATCAGGTATTTTAAACTGGCTTTAGAAAGCTCTCTGTTTTTTAACGAGCGCAGGCAGCGATCCGGCGTCGTGACCAGGATATCCATCGGCATCGAGAACATACTCTTGAGGGATTTGCCTTTGTCGCCCCCCACCAGCTTGCGCACGCGCAGCTTGGCATGGTGTGAAATGTCTTTGACAACCGAGAAAATCTGGCCGGCCAGCTCTCGGGTCGGGGCGACAATCACGGCTCGGGGGCTGCCATTGATGCGCACATCGTCTTTGCTTTCGGAGGCCTTGAGTTGGGAGACCAAGGGCAATAGGTAGCCGAGGGTTTTGCCTGTGCCTGTATGGCTTTGCACAGTGAAATGACCTGGGCCCATTAGTTTGGGAATACAGTCGACTTGAATGGGCGTGGGCACGGAAATAAAAACAGAGGCGAGATAAGCGAGTAAGTCTGTGTTCGTAATAATATCAGCGAATTCAGTTACTTTTTTAGAATTCATGGGGGTGTCCTTTTTTTGTAAGCAAAGCGCATTGAGATGCTAGATTGGTTTGAATTTAAAGTATAGCCGAATTCTATTTTCTTCGCGTTCTCTGCGCCCCTTTACCTTCCAATTCTTTCTCTAGATACTCGATGTCTGTCTGGTTCAAGTTGCAGATCTGCCGTATAAAGGCGTGATCGGCTTTCTCACGCAACATTTGCTTCGCTATTTCATCATTGTCCAAAACTTCTTCCAATTCGTGCTCGGCTTCATTTTTTTGTCTTGGCATGCTTGAACGCCTCTTGTTCTCGTTAAATTCAATGATTTCATTTTAGCGCAAGCTCAGAGATGTCTGAGGGCTTCTTGTTTGAGCCTTTGCGCCAAAGCCAAACCCACAGGACCTGGCGGTTCGGTTTTTAAGTAGATCAGCTTGAGTTCAAAAGACGGCGGATGGCTGTCGAGTTCCAACGAGACCAGGGTGCCCTGTTCCAGATCACCTTTGACCAAATGCAAGGGCAAAAAACCCCAACCAAATCCTGCTTTGATAAAATGCACGAGGGTTGAAAGATCGGCCATTTGCCACTGTTTGGCTTCGGGCAGGTGCGGGTTATCTGCACTGCGATCTGTGACATTCAAATGAATATAGGCGTTGAGTTCAACGCGGGGCACAGGGGGCTTGAGCCGGGCCAGGGCGTGCTGTGGCGCCACCACGTAGACAAACGCCACCTTGCCCAGCGGTTCTGAGGCCAAGAGACGTTGCTGAGAGGGATGAAGCCATCCGGTAATCCCCAATTGCGCGCTTCGTTTGAGCACGCGTTGGGCAATGGCGTCGAGCATTTCTGTATGGACCTGCCAGGTCGTGTCGGGGTATTGGTTCTGAACCGCAATCAGGCTCTGGCTGATCCAGTGCAAAGGAGCAATCATATCCAAGACCACAGACAGATGGGGCTCATGCCCTTTTTGCAAAATTTGCGCCTGTTGTTGCATCTGATGGCTTTGGCTCAAAATTTGGTAGGCCTGTTTGAGCAAAATCTGCCCCGCATCGGTGAGTTGGGGCTTGCGTGAGCTGCGGTCAAAGAGCAGAACCCCCAGATGTCTTTCCAATTGGGCCACACTGTGAGACACACTTGACTGTACCCGATCTAGACGTCTGGCTGCTTCTGAAAAAGAGCCCCCTTCAGCCACTGAGACAAAGAGCTGTAATTGGTCCAACGTGAATTGTGAAAGCAAAGTCATCGATCTCTACTTTTGTCTAAAAATTTATATCTAAAAATTCGATAATAAGTATCTCTAAATATCTATTGTATAGGTTGTTTGGATTTATTACACTAAATTTAACGAATTAAAAAACAAGATTTAATGTTCAGGAGAAAATCAAATGAATAAATTAATTTCAACCAGCCTTTTGATGATGATTGTGACTGGGTGCAACACCGCTCCCATGCTGAACCAACCTATCGCTCCCCAAACCTTCAGCGCATTTTCAACCAGAAATTCAGACGATGCAGTCAAATTGGTGGATGGTTTTACCACGGTGATCGACAAGCAAAAAGTCATTCAAAAGTTGATGCGGAATGAAATCACCCTTCAAAAAGCAGATGTCTTTGATCAAAAAAATGTGTTCACCATTGAATTCTCAAAAGGCCGTGCCAACTCAGTGATTGGTTTTTTAAGAATGTACCTGAGACCGACTGGGATTTCTGAAATTCAAATGGTGGGTAATTTTTACAAAAATATGCCCGTTGTTCTCAGCAAGCAAGAAACCGCCCAGATTTTAAAAACAGCAACGAATTACCCCCACAACTCGCCATTAGATCAAATTTTAAATTAAAACCACAGGGCCAACATGACTGTTGGCCCTGTGGTATTTTGGGGCGCTGAGGGCGAAGGGGTGCTGCAATTGCCTTTTGTTCTTCCCGCAATTATTCCTATTGCGGGAATTGCGCCCTTTACATCTGTGGCATGGGCAGAATTTCCATGATTTCAACGGACTCACCCGGAAAAAGCGAAAAGTGAGGGTGATTCTCAAAAATGGCCGCCGCAGCCTCATGTGATTCCGCGTGAAGAATGGTATAACCTGAAATTGCGTTGTGGGTGTCTGCAATGCCGGATTCATTGACGACTTTGGTTTTGCCAATGGGGGAGCCTGGGTCTGCAAAGGCCTTTTCATGCGCTTGCATAAATGCGAACCAGCCTTCCATACCGGCCTTTTCTCTGGCCTTGCGCTCATCAGGCTCCAGGGCGTTCCACTGTTCCATTTTGGCGCCAGTGGGAGTACCGAGATAAATCGCTAAAAACTTTTTCATAATGACCACCTGCATTGTTTTAGATTGGATTTCAATTCAGGTTTAAACTGTAGCATACACAAAACATACATGCAAGTATGGCGCTGTGAACCCACCTCCTTGAGGCTTTTTCTGGTCTGGTATTTTCAATGACAACACTGGGAGGCAAAAACTGTTATACTGAACCATATGGTTCAGTATCATCCAGCCAATATCGATCGCTCTTTTGCCGCCCTCTCGGACGCCACCCGGCGCGGCGTGCTGGAGCAACTTGGGCGTGCCGATGCTTCGATCACAGAGCTGGCAGCAAAATTCCAGATGACCCTGACAGGCATGAAAAAGCACGTCAGTGTTCTGGAGCAGGCTGGGCTCGTCACCACCGAGAAGATTGGCCGTGTGCGAAGCTGCAAGCTCGGCCCACGCCAACTGTCGGAAGAGGCGGCGTGGCTCGAGAATTACCGCCAGCTTTGGGACGCGCGCTTTGACGAACTGGACCAGATTGTTGAAGAATTAAAACAAAAGGAGACAGCCGATGGATGCAAAACAAGAGAGTAAATCTACGCCAATAAAGAACCCCACGACGGTGGAGCGGAAGTCTGAGCGAGAACTCGTCACGACCCGTCTATTCAACGCCCCGGCGCGGATTGTGTTTCATGCCTGGACCACGCCCGAGCTGTTCCAGCGCTGGTGGGTGCCCCCCTCGTTCGGTCTGACCCTGCTTTCTTATGAGGCGGATTTTCGCGTCGGCGGGCATTACCGCCTTGTGTTTCGCCATCCTGCAGCCCCAGAGCCCATGGCGTTTTTTGGCACATATCTCGAAGTGACCCCCCATTCGCGTCTCGTCTGGACCAACGAAGAGGCGGGGGAGCCCGGTCAAGTCACCACAGTGACCTTCGTAGAACAGGGCAGCCAGACGCTGCTGACTGTGCACGATCTCTATCCCTCTAAGCAAGCACTCGACGAGGCCATCGCCAGCGAATCGACGGGTGCGCTGCCCGAGCAGTTCGAGCAATTGGATACGATTCTGATCTCGCTGGACGTGGGGGCGGGACAGGTCTAACGGCCTCGCGGAGCGGCGTCTGGTTGATGGCGTTGCTGGAAGGCTTTTTAGCTTGGCGTGTTTGTCCGCCTGGACTGCCTTCATGATCCGAATCTAAAGCTTTCTCACCCGCATGATCTGGCTGAGTTGGACAATCATCGCACTCCGTCTCGGTTTAATTTTACCCACGACAGAAGCATTCTAGTCCAGCGTGGGGTAATCGCCATCTTGAATCGCCTTAACGATAATCTCGACCAGCCATTGGCATCCCCGAATCGACTGTTCCAGGTTCAGTTTGGTCGTGTCATGCACTCTCACAAGCATATGCACCCCGATGATGTATTTGAACAAGCCGGCCAGGATCGCCACCGCGTCTGCCGGCACGTCTTCTTTTTCCACACATTCCTCGATAATTTTATCGCGGTTCCGGCGCCGGATGGCTCTGATTTTTTGGGCCAGGCCTGGGGAGGCGGTGAGTCGCATCAGATCGATATGTGCTTCAGTCAGGTATTCGGATCTGGCGACGGTATAAGCCGGCAAATCCTCGATTCGGGTTGGTAATTCCAGATTATTGGGAGGGGTGAAACGCGTATCGATCCAGGTGGCCAGAGCTTCGAGCTGGGCTTCGCGATTGGGAAAATAATGATAGACCGTGCGGACCGAAACTCCGGCACGGGCAGCGACCCGGGAGATCGAAAAGTCTTCGCGGGCCTCATTCAATTGTTCGCACAAGGCTTCGAGGATTTTCTCCCGGGTCATTTCGGCCTGTTCGGCACGCAGGGGACTGTCGTATGCTCGGCCGGCCATATTTTAGGACATCAGCGCCGACAAGGCCAGCGGATGTAATCGGGTGCCATAGGGCGTTGCCGCCTCGAGCACTCGGCCCATATCGACCTGTTCGGTTTCGAATTCCCGGGCGATATCCCGGAACATGCCAGAGGCACCGTGGCGCGGCGTGACCGATAACAAGCGGGTCTCAGTCGCCATCTGAAAGCCATGAAAGGTGTCGGCCGGAATATGAACGAAATCGCCGGGATTGAGCTCGAGCTCCTGCTGCAGATCCGGGAAGACGATCGTCATTTTCCCACTCAGCACATAAAAGGCTTCTTCCCAGGGATGGGCATGGGGCGGTGGCCCCGAACCTTCCGAGCCTTCCTGAAAAAACACTTCCATCCCGCCGGTTTGCTCGCTGCTGGCGAGCACGCTCAGTCTTTCGCCGAATAAATTCACGGGCTGACGTTCTGCCAGTCTGGTAACAATCACTTCTTTTTGACTCATCTTCAACTCCTAATCATGTTTTAGTCTAACGGCAATGTCTGACAAAGATAACTAGTCCAAACGGGGATAATTGCCCTCCTGACTCGCCTTGACCATGATCTTAACCAACCAGTTCATGGCTGAGACGGATTGATCTACATTCAGACCGACGGTATCGTGAAGGCCGACGCCTAAGGAGGCTCCAATCGAGAAATTGAGCATTTCTGTCAGAATCGTCGTGCTCTCTGGGGGCAGGCCTTCGGCGACGACACAGTCTTCAATCTTTTGCTCGCGAATCCGGCGTCGCGTGGATCTAACTTTTTGAGTCAGGCCCGATTCGAGCGTGACATGTACCAGATCCAGATGCTCTTTTTTGAAGCCCTTCGTTCGACACGCGCTATAGGCAGGCAATTCAGCGAATGATTCAGGGAATTGCTCGTCCTCCGGGACGAACTGCCTGTCGATCCAGTCTGCCAGCCCCTCGATCTGGGCTTCGCGATTGGGAAAATAATGGTAGACCGTGCGGACCGAAACCCCGGCCCGTTTGGCGACCCGGGAAATCGAAAAATCATCGCGGGATTCGCTCAGCTGCTCGAACAGGGCTGCGAGGATTTTCTCGCGTGTTTTTTCAGCCTGCTCGGCGCGCAAAGGGCTGTCATAAGACCGGTTGCTCATGGCTCGACTCCCGCCAGGACGGCCGGATGCAATCGGACCTG
The DNA here is from genome assembly GCA_050248915.1 of Candidatus Sericytochromatia bacterium. Taxonomy (GTDB): domain Bacteria; phylum Cyanobacteriota; class Sericytochromatia; order UBA7694; family UBA7694. The sequence goes on along the minus strand of JBFWRL010000043.1, from coordinate 2,173 downwards.
ATGGCGGCCCAGCAGGTCGAGATGGCTGACGTTTTCGCTATGGGCCTGTTGCAAGTGCCGCACGCCGCGGGTCAGGGATTCATGCGCCTTGCGCTCACGTGCCTGATTCAGGCTCTGACCGTCTGTTTCAATCTGCTTTACGAGGGCCTCGCGTTTCATGGGGCGACCCCGCTGACAGAATTATAGGCAGTTGTATTTGGGGCCTGAATATCCTGACGACTGACTCTGGTTTGCTTGCGGCTCATAATCGACTCCTACATGTCGAAAATTTCGATACATCCGTCTTGTATTGGATACATTTATACTACATTAATTGCATTAACTATGCAAGCAATATTTTTTTGACGTGATTAAAAATTGTTCAAAGGTAGCTCAAACTAAAATTAGCCTCAATCCTATTTTAGGATAAGGCATTATACTAAAATAAGATTTGGAATTAATTTAGGATCGGTTCTGCCTATGAAGCGCGACATTCAAGGACATTACGTCACGATTTCAACGGTTGGAGAAAAGGCCAAGGCTTATGTTCCTGCCGCTTTGCCACCCCAGCCGCCCATTGAATGGGCTCCAGAGCTTCGCAATCGTTTTGATCAAGCATTATTGGCTTTGGGACGTCTGGACAGCGTTACCAGGCTGCTACCGGATACAGCACTTTTCCTGTAGCATTGCTGTCCTCATTCGTACGGCTCGTAAACTCGCCTACGACTGAGGCTCATGTATGTGCGCAAGGAAGCTGTACTCTCATCCATGATCGAAGGCACTCAATCCTCCCTTTCGGATTTGCTGCTCTTCGAGCTGGATGAGGTCCCTGGTGTTCCGCTCGATGACGTTGAGGAAGTGAGTAACTATGTTGCAGCCTTGATCTATGGGCTCAAGAGGCTCAAAGATGGTTTCCGCTCTCGCTACGCCTGATCCGTGAAATTCATGAAGTTCTCCTGAGCCAGGGGCGTGGTAGCCGACAGTCGCCGGGTGAGTTTCGCAGAAGCCAAAACTGGATTGGTGGAACGCGTCCTGGAAATGCGGCATTCGTTCCGCCTCCTGCAGATCTGGTTATGGAATGCATGGGACATCTGGAAAACTTTCTTCATGACCAGCCCGAACCCACTCCGATTTTGCTCAAAGCCGCAATGGCACATGTCCAGTTCGAAACCATACATCCCTTTCTGGATGGCAACGGCCGATTGGGGCGTTTGCTGATCACGCTTCTACTTTGCGAGCAAGGCGTTCTCAGAGAGCCTTTGCTCTATCTAAGCCTTTTCTTTAAAACACATCGCCAATACTACTATGAACTGCTGACCCGTGTTCGCATGACAGGCGATTGGGAAGCCTGGCTTGACTTTTTTGCTGAAGCTGTCGTCATGACGGCAACCCAGGCAGTTACGACTGCTGAAGAGCTATTGGAACTGGCCAACGAATCCCGGGACAAGATCAATACACTCGGCAGAGCAGCTGCATCCTGCCAAACGATTCATCGAGCTTTGATTGAGACGCCGATTACGACTGTGGCGAAGCTCTGCGAAAAGACAGGTTTGTCTCCTGCTACAGTGAATAAGGGACTTACTCATTTGGAGCGCTTGAGCATAGTGACTGAATTGACTGCTCAAAAGCGGAATCGATTATTCAGTTACAGCCGTTACATTGAGATTATGAATCAAGGAACAGAACTGCCTATACGGTAGAACTAAAGACTTGTCACGTATAGAGGCCAGCATGTTTTGAGCTCGGCAGCGCAGTCTGCTGAGCACGGCCTTTAAGCTGCGACCGAAGGGAGTCAGCTTGAAAGGCATAGTTGTAAGGCCAATATTCATTATTCATCAATAATTTCTAATCCCCCCAAATAATACCTCAACACATATGGTTTTTCTTTAGGCTCTCCTTCAAGAAAGGTTTCCCCATGAAAAGCTATGTAGCAATCTATTTCTTGCATCATCTCGTCCCACCAAGCATAAACGACTACACCAACCTCAGTTGCTATTTTTTCTTCATCACCTTGTGATAGTACAAAATTTCTTTTTACTTTTTTACCTATCAGTGAATGTATATAATTGACCTTCCCCCGAAAAAGTGGACACCTGAGAATCGAGGTTTACACTTAAAGCAGAAGGTACAAAAAATATGGGTCACAAAAAATACAGCAAAGAATTTAAGCAGGAAGCTCTGGCCCTTGCAGAGC
>JBFWRL010000042.1:0-37506 GCA_050248915.1 Candidatus Sericytochromatia bacterium | reverse complement strand
CTAGCCAAAAGGTGTATAAAGCATTGTTTTTTTGATAAGAAAGCGCCTTTTTAAAGGCTTTTTCAGATTTTTCATAAGATTCTTGAAAATGATACAAACGCCCCAATCGATACCAGGCCGCATCATAGGTGGGGGATTTTTCAAGAATATCCCAAAGTTGATTTTCTGCTTGGGAGAATTTATTTTCGGCAAAATAGAGTTCTGCCAACATGTATTTATAGTTATTATTGTCTGGCGATTTTTCGATGGCTTTTTTGAGAAAATAATGCCCTTTATAAAAATCCCCCTGATCGATATAAGATTTGGCGAATTTATAATAGCTATAAGCATCGTTGGGAAAGTCTGTCATGAGCTGGTTAATGACGGCCATGGAGGCCTGATCTTTGCCATAATAAGCCAACCATTGAGCGTATTCTTTGCCTGTTTGTACGCTGGGGGCTTTTTCCCACGATTCTTTGCTTTCTTTGAGAATAAGTTGGGGAAGTTTTTGTTTGATTCCCGGTTCTGCACTGTAAGCCTGTTGGAGAAAGTAACGAACAAAACTATTATTTTGTTGCGATTCTACGTAAAATTGGGCCAATTTAAGTGGGTTTTTTGGAAGGATTTTGGTCGTTCGACCATAGTTTTTCTTGACATAATTTTTAAATGGCTCAATATTTGCTTCGGCGGCCACATTGGACATGGCAAATTCCAATGTGGGGCGATCCAAGGTGTTGAGGGGCGTTTTGCCAATATCTTTGACTTGCTCTAAGAAACCAAAGGCATCGGTTGAGACAAAGGCATATTTGATACTGTCCAGACTTCTTGAACGTTTGTGTCTGAAAAAGGCGGTTAATGCTTTGTTTTGTTCCACTTGATTCATTTGATTGAGTTGGATAGGCTCATTAGAACAAACCAATAAAAAATAAGAGTGGCGTATCATGGCCGCCCAAGCATATTTAAATTCTGACTTAAGCGATTTGAGAATAATTTTAAAACCTTCTTCGCCAATGCGCCGATCAATCCAGGTCGTGTAAATGCCATCTGGTTGCAGGCGATTTTTGACGGTGTTGAAAAAATCAACGGTATAGAGTTTGCTGGAACTAAAATACAGCGGAGAGGTGACCGTGTTCAATATCAGATCATATTTTTTGGGGGTATTTTTGAGATAGCGAATGCCATCATCCACGATCAAGCTGGCACGGGGATCTTGGGCAATATTAAAATTATGCTCTTTCATATCCTCTTGGTGCTCAACAATTATGGGGTTGATTTCAATCACATCGGTATGCTCAAAAATTTGGGTCACGGTGCTGGCGGTTGAGCCGCTGCCAAGCCCCAAAACCAGGCTCTCTTTGAGCCGAGGGGCTGGCATGGATGATAAAACGCCGACCAAATATTCAGCAATTGAATTCAGGGCCATGCTGACATAGCCATTGATAAAAAAGAATTCTTCATCCCCAATTTTATTGATCGAAAAGACGTCTTCGTATTTCCGGTATTGGCTTCCCCACTTGTACTCGCCAATTTTTTGCCTGAGCAAATCGTCGCTATTAAACGATTTATAGTTGACGTACAATAAATTTTCGTTCCAAGCGAAAGAATAAGTGCTTAAACCCAAGCCAAAAACGGCAATGGTAGCCAATATTGCTTGGCGTTTTGGCCAGCTGTAAATAATAGATGAAACGGCTAATAAGATCAGAATAATCAGCAGGGTTTGTCCATAATTGAAGGTGCTGTGAATAAACAAAACCATGAGTAAATAGCCAAAGGCATTGGCCATGCTGGATACAAAGAGCAAATGTCCTGATTCTTCTGCGACATCAGATTCACTGCGTAGCAGTGCTGGAATAGCGGCCCCAAAACAGATCGAAAGCCAAAGCATGAAACAGGCCAATGTGAGCATTTTTAATACGATTAAATTTTGCTCGCTAAAATTGTTATACAAAGTGGCATAACCAAATAAAAGCGGTTGAAATAACCCGATGATGATGGCAATAAAAAGTGTGCTACTCAAGGTGAAAAAGAGAAAACTGGGTTTAAAATAACGATTGATCAAGCTGCCCAAGGCGATCCCCAATAATACCAAACTGACCACCATGGCAAATGTTTCATGGAAGGGACCAAAGACGAACTCTGCAATTTTGATGGCGAGTAATTGAAAAATCGCACTGGCGATACTTAGCGCACAAAGTGAGAGGATAATATTGAGCGGATAAACTTCTTTTTCGCTTATTTGAGCTTCTTTCTTTTGCACAGTTCTAAAAAAAGCAAATAAAAGTGCTCCAGATAAAAAGTTTAAGCTTAAAATCACAAAAATGGTTTTATTGATTCCAAAGTTGCGAATTAAATAGAATTCTATTGCAAAGGCGGTGAGCGATGCTCCAAAGTTATAGACCATATAACTCAAATCAAAAATTTTGCCAGGAATAAATTCTTGAAAAAGGTGGGCAAACAAAGGCAGACTACAGCCAATTAAAATGGTGGGAATACTCAAAAGAGCGGCACAGGAAAGAATCGTTAAATAAATATTGCCGGCAGGCAATAATTGATAGAAAAAATAATCCAGACTGGGATATAAAAAGATAAAAAACAAGGCATAGATGCCAATGCCACTTTCGATAAGCCAAAGAAACCCATTTAAACGGTGGGCAATTTTAGTGCCAATACCAATGCCCAATAAAAACATAATTAAGATCGAGGCATTTAAAACAAAACTATCACCAATGACATTGGCCAAGGCTCTGGAATACAGAATCTCATAGGAGATTCCACAAAATCCAGAAATAAACAGTGTAATGATAAAAACGAATTTTTTGAATTTGAGGTAGCTATCACTGGGTGATTCTGAAGCAGAGAGAGTCGCTACTCCCATAAAACGAACCGATTGGGTTGGGTTTTGACCAGCGGCAATTGAATCGCTTGCATCTTGTCGCCAGAAACTGCATAGCTGAGCAGACCCAAGTTTTTATCCAAGACATAAAATAATTGTGTGCTTGGCTCATAGATGATGTCTAAAGCTTCTTTGCCACCTGTTTCAATTTTGTTTCCCCATGTTTTGGTGTTCAAATCGTAGGTTTGTAAATAATTAGGGAAGAGAATATGAATCTTGCTGTCTAAGCCGGTTGAAACAACTTTGACAGGTTCATCAGAAATATCAATTTTTTCTTCTCCCTCTTTGCTATAGGGATCAAAAAGATAGACATTGTTTCTACCCAAGGAATGGATCAAATACTGACGGCTATTATTGAGCCAAAGTAAACGCGCTATTTTATATTTTCTTTTCAGCGCATGTTTATTAATAACGGTAGAGCCTGAGAGTTCAAAAATAGCATCTTCCCCTAATAGATCTAGATGGCCTGTTTGGGAATTGGGTTGCAGTGTAATGGGATTGCTTACTTGATCAGGTGGAATACATTGTGATCGGAGTTGTTTGCTGGAAAATTGATAACAATCAATTTGCTTCATAGCTGAATTTACAATTAACAATTGATCTTCGTCATTACTGGACAATGCAATGGAGGTAGGTTTTGCGTCTTTTTCCATTACAATTTCCTGCTCCACGAGCATGTCTTTGAGGTTGATCACAGATATTTGCGATTTTTGGGGGATAGAGACATAAAGTAAATGTTTTTTAAGTGATAAAAAAAGCTCTTTCGGGGTGTCGGGAAAATCTAAAATCTTACTCCAATGGCCCGTGTCTAAATGAATATTTGCAATGCTTTTGCTGGAGGTATTAATAACTGTGAGGTTTTTACCTGGCTGGGTTTGGGGTTGAGAAACAGGGTCCATTATGAGATTTAATTTTAAAGGCTTTCCATCAGGTACATTGATTTTTTTTATAATTTCGTTAAAGCCTTCTTTTTTGATCAAGAGTGAATGCGTACCTGCAGGTACTTCTTCAATTAAAAAAGCGCCAGTTAATTGTTTACTTTTGCTCACCAATTTTCCATCGATATAAACAGATGCCTCTCCAACAACAACTTTGTTATCAATACTGTAGGTGATCTTGCCTTCAACCGTTGATCTGGGGGAGCAAGATGCTGTAAACAAACAGAGGAAACAAAAAAAGGTAGTTTTTATTTTTTGGTTTTTGTTGCGCATTTTGATGAAAATTAAGGCTTAAAAGTTAATTTAATATAATACTTTACAAGTTTTGCTTGTGAAGTCGTTGAATACGAATTTATTCTTGCAAAACTATAGCGCCACAACCACCGCTTGTCGCAGTGATTATGATGGATGTAGTTTATACAGCTAACTAGATTATATCAAGCAATGTAAATATACTTTAAAATTTGTTACAAAAAATAAACTTTGTATTGATAGGTGGAGAACGAGATTATTAACTTTTGTAAAAGGTGCTGGGCTAATTGGATTGGGCACTGGGCTAATTATAGTGGACCCAGGAATTAGGACACGGACTTAAGATAAGATCTGACCTTTACTTCCATTTTAAGCGATCACCCTTTTCTGGGGTCTCCACTTTTTGGGGTAAAGGTCAAACTATGTATCGTTAAGTAGCTAATGATTTAAAAAAATGGAAAAATACTGATTAAAGTAATGATTAAACCAATAAAAAATGACATAATAGTGGTTTTTTTTAGCCAGGTTGTCTTGAGCGCCAAAAAAAGCCCAGATAGGTAAGAAACAATTAATAGCAGGCCAAAGCCTGTGCCCAAAGCCTTGATAAAGCCCGCACCTTTTCCCTTGTGAAATCCAATCATACGGCCATACAAAGTGGGTGTTGTGATTTTTAGAAAAGCTGTTTGTGGATTCAGAGCAGAAATAGAATATTTAACTTTTAAGTGGCGCTGTTCGCCCCAAGAAAAATTGTCACCATGTTGTTTTAGCTTTCCTCTGGGAGAGCTAAAGATACTATTTTTAGGCAGTTGTTGAAGGATCAATTGTCTTACTTTTTCCTGGGTAACAGGAGCGATGGGTTCTACGTTCTGAATTTCTTTAATAAGCTGAACACTCTCCTTTGGAGTCAGCCATAAATGGGCGGAACCAGAAATAACGTAAACACAAGCAAGAGGTAAAAAGAAAATACTTAGATACCCATGTAATTGCATCCAAAACTTACGATTGAATTTTTTTTCTTGAATCACATTAAATGAACCGCACTGTCAATTTTAGCGATGGGGGCGTAAAAAGGGCGGTAACTCTAATGGATCATGAGCTGGTTGAGGGGCGGGCATAGGAGATGGAGGAGTGGACACAGGAGCCGGTGAGGCTTGCTGCACAGGCGGCGGAGCCACTGGCGCTGGTGGGGCTTGCTGCACAGGCGGCGCCACGGGTGGGGGAGCCACAGGGGCCGGTGGGGCTTGCTGTACGGGCGGAGCCACAGGTGGAGCCTGCTGAACAGGTGGCGGTGCAACCTGTTGTGCCACAGGGGGCGGCGCTACCACGGGGGGAGGGGTATATGCCGGGGGAGCGGCAGGTTTATTCATGGGGGCACTGTAACGGGCCGCCTCTTGCTGGCGACGGGCCGCTGGCCGTTGACCATTGTTAAACCCTGTTGCAATGACGGTGATTTGGATCTCTCCTTGAATACGATCGTCAATCACTGCCCCAAAGATGATATTGGCATCGGGGCTGGCCACACCGTAGATTACTTCAGCAGCTTCGTTGACTTCATACAGGGTCAAGTCGGCCCCACCGGTGACGTTAAAGATAATACCACTGGCCCCTTCAATTGAGGCTTCGAGCAAGGGGCTGGAAATGGCGGCGCGCGAGGCTTCAATCGCCCGACCTTCGCCTGTGGCATGGCCTATACCCATCAGGGCAGAGCCTGCGTCAGCCATAATCGCTTTGATATCCGCAAAGTCGACGTTGATCAGGCCAGGAATCGTGATAATGTCTGAAATGCCCTGTACACCTTGACGTAACACATCGTCGGCGACGCGGAAGGCCTCTTGAATCGAGGTGCGTTTTTCGACCACTGAAAGCAGGCGATCGTTGGGGATCACAATTAAGGTGTCGACTTTTTCGCGGAAGCTGTTGATACCGTCTTCGGCCTGTTGCCAGCGGCGGCGGCCTTCAAAGGTGAAGGGGCGTGTGACAACACCAATGGTCAGCGCATTGTTCTGGCGGGCGATTTCTGCCACGATCGGGGCTGCACCCGTGCCAGACCCCCCCCCCATGCCGCAGGTAATAAAGACCATGTCGGCCCCTTCGAGGGCTGAGGCGATATCGTCGCGGCTTTCTTCTGCTGCTTTGTTGCCAATGGTGGGGTTGCCGCCTGCGCCGAGGCCGCGGGTGACTTTGCCACCAATGGCGATGCGTTTCTCGGCCTGCGAAAAAGACAGGGCCTGGGCATCTGTATTGATAGAAATAAACTCCACCCCATTCAAACCAGAGGAGATCATGCGGTTAACGGCATTGCCTCCGCCACCTCCGACGCCCACTACCTTGATGTCTGCAACGGCTGAGAGTTTTTTTCTTGCTGCTTCCACGGTTAAGACCACCTTATAGATTCCCAAAAATAGAGTCCAAAAAACACTCCTGGTATTTTAGCATACTGAAGGAACCGGGCCTATGGAATCTGATTCTTTAAGGCTATTGAACTTCAGCCATAATATTTTGCTGTAGATCGACCAAAACTTGAACATGGCTGTTTTCTGGTCCAATCAAAATTTGCGAGGATCTTTCAGTCTTGTTACTGTCAATGAGTGCTGCTTTTAATGTCGTTTCAGTTAAGACCTGAATCAGTAATTCATGTTTGCCATATCCTGGAATTTTGTCTATTTTGACGAGTTGTCCAGCATATTCCAAACGAATATCTTTAATGGGTTGATCAGATAAGTTTTTTACCACAACGGTTTTGGTTATTCGTGAATTTTTTGATGAAATACTTAAAAACAGCTGAAAACTGTTCCAGCAGATCACAACCGAAAGCCCTGTCATAACAGAAGTCAGGGCCAAGGCCTGTAGGCGGTCTCGGGAAGTTTGTTTTTCGTTTTGATTGAGGCTCAAGACCAAAGCCACGATCGGCAAGACCATTCCCATGATAGCTGTGACAATTCCCAGCCAAGTCAGAAAGGGGAGTTGGCTCAAGCGCCAGAGTCCAAAAATGACCACAGTCAGACACAAAGGCAAATACACCCACCCAGAGGTGGGGCGATTCTTAAACATGTTTACACCCTAAAATAACAGACTTAAAATGCTGCTCGATGTTACAAGTATAGCTGTAAACAAGAGCGGCTTCTAGCTTTATTTTGTTTTGAGTACCGGGTGTTTCCAAAAGCGCAGATCGATATAATCGACGGGTTTGGGCTGTTTTTTACTGATCTCCAAGACCGGTTGCAGCAGTCCCAATTTCACCGAAAGGCTTTCGGCTTTACCCAGCCAAACGGGCACCCCAACTTCGGGGGCGCGCAAAATAATATTGTCGGGATTGCTCAGGTTGTAGACGCCCTGAACAGACAATTGTTTCTTTTGGTAAAGGGCATTCAGTTGATTCAGTAAAAGCAAATGTTCTGGGGGCAGTTTGCCTTTTTTTATTCGTTTTTTTTCTAAGCTGGTCATGATGGTATGAGCGGGGGTATGGCCATCGGGGATATTGAGCAAATACCCCTCTTCATCGATTAAAAAGGACATATTATTGCTATAGGGCATATGATTGGGTTCTTCGTAAAAAAGGCGGTAAACGGGTTTGCGTTCGACCACATGAATATTGACCCGCGTGGGGAAAAAGGAGCGCTCAACCCGCACGTCTTTGAGCAAGGGATAGTCCATCAGCTCTTTTTGGATTTCCAGTGGGTTGATTTGTAAGAGGTGTTTGCCTTCGAGTTTTTTGCCGCTGAGATAACCGAGTACATAGCGCGTGGAATAATTGCTCAGTCCATGCGGCCGGATTTCGTGAACCTGCCAAAAAGGGGCCGTCCAAATTTGCAAGAGCAAACTGGACAGAACCATCACTCCCATCAGCCCCAGATAGTCAAAGCCCCGTCGTTTCCCCGGACGGCGAAGGGGTTTTTCGGTTTCGGAAGGATTTGAAAAAGGCAGTTCGGGAGAGGCTTTCACGGGGCCTAGAATTCGCCCAGAAAAATAACTTCCGGCTCCAGTTGCACGTGGTACTGCTCCCAAACATCGGCTTGCAGAGACTGAATCAGGCGGCAGGCATCTTGAGCTGTGGCTTTGCCCATGTTGACAATAAAATTGGCATGATCGGGAGAGACCTGTACTCCCCCACAGACACGCCCTTTCGCCCCCATTTGCTCGATCAATCGGCCAGCAAAATTATTGTTGGGATTGCGAAACACGCTGCCACAATTGGGCTGGCGAATATTGTGTTGGGGTTGGCGACGTTCATCCGCTTTTTGGAAGTTTTCTGCAATGATGGTCGGGTCTGCCGAGGTTAATTTGAGGGTCGCTTCCAAGACAATTTCACCGTTGTATTTATAATCGCTCCAGCGGTAGCCGTGGTTGATTTCTGCTTTTTTGCGCGTAATGCGCTGACCTTGGGGAGTTAAGCTCGTGACGGTCTCGACCACCGCAAAGGTTTCTGTATTGCAGGCGCCCGCATTCATGACGACGGCACCTCCCAGGGTGCCGGGAATGCCCCAGAGCTGTTCGATACCGCCCAAGTTCAAACTCATGGCTTTGCGAATCAGGGTACCCAGACGGGTGCCCGCTTTCACACGCACGCTGCCATCGGGTTTGAATTCATAGCCTGAAAAGCGGTGGGTAATGTGCATGACCAAGCCTGGCAGGCCCTGATCTGAGAGCAAGACATTGGAACCACCCCCCAAAACGGTCAGTGGCATTCCCTGGCTTTGGGCAAATTGAACGATGCGGGCAATTTCGGCCTCGCTTTCAGGGGCCACGTAAAATTCTGCGGCTCCGCCGATGCGCCAGGAGGTGTACTGCGCCAAGGGCTCGTGGGCGCGGAAATGCTCAGACAACTTTTCGTTCTTGATGTGTTCGGCGGACAGGTGCATAGACAATTTTTTGCTCATTGGATTTACCCGTGGGATCAGGAGATTTGGGTGGCAACTTTCCCACCAGATCGTACGCCAGCTCGGTGATGGTACCGGCTCCTACGGTTAAGATCATTTCTTTTTGTCTCAGGTGGTTGAGAAGATAAGTTTTGACTTCGGGCAGGGTCGAAAAATACAAAACCTCTTTGCCCGGATGGGCTTTGCGGGTCGCTTCGACCAGGTCTTGGATATCCACTTGGAAGTCTTCGGGCCTTTCGGAAGCGGCATAAATATCTGTGAGAATAATGCGATCAGCCAAGCCAAAAGAGTCGGCAAATTCATGTAAAAAGGCCTGGGTCCGGCTGTAGCGATGGGGCTGGAAGACAATGGTCAGCGGGCGCTTTTGCAAGCGGGCTGTTTTTAGGGTCGCTTGAATTTCAGAGGGGTGATGGGCGTAATCGTCGATGACAACCACACTGTCGAGATTGCCCACGAGTTGGAAGCGCCGTTTGACACCCTGATACCCGGCCAGGGCGGTACGGGTAGCACTGAGGTCCAGGCCCAGAGCATGCGAGCAACTCAAGGCAGCCAGGGCATTGTAGATATTGTGGGTGCCGGGAATTTTGAGATCAAAATGGCCCAGCGAACTTCCCTGGTAGAGCACCTCAAAGCGAGAGCCGTTTTCTTTGAGTTCGGGGTTGATCACGCGGTAATCTGCGCTCTCATTGTCGAGACCAAAACTCACGCAGCGCTGGCGTCTGGCTTCGGGCAAATGGGTGAGCAGAAGTTGAATGCCAGGATCATCGGCATTGACAACCATGCGACCATTGGCGGGCTGGTGGCTGATAAATTCAGCCACGGCTTCGATGATTTCGTCGAGGCCTTTGTAATGGTCGAGGTGGTCGACTTCGAGATTGGTGATCACGGCAATTTCGGTGCTCAAATGGCGCAACGATTGATCGCTTTCGTCAACCTCCGCGACTGTAAATTCACCCCGACCCGCCAGGGCATTGGTACCCAATTGGGGCACTTCGCCACCAATTACCACGGTGGGGTCGAGCCCCTGTTCAACCAGAATCAAGGCGGTCAGAGCCGAGGTGGTGGTTTTGCCATGGGTGCCTGTAATCGAGATACTGCGCGAGGTCTGCAGCAGATAATTGAGTACTTCTGAGCGGTGAATGATCGGGATATGGCGCTCGCGGGCGGCTTGAATTTCGGGGTTTTCTTCGGCGATGGCGGTGGAGACCACCACATATTCAGTGCCAGCGGGAACATTGTCACTTGCGTGACCAATAAAAACCGGGGCCCCTTGTTCAATCAGGCCTTCAATTAAACGATTGGATTTGAGGTCAGAGCCACTGACCTGTTTGCCGCGGGCGAGCAAAATGCGGGCCAGACCACTCATGCCAATGCCACCAATGCCAATAAAGTGAATCTGTTCAAAATGCTTCAACATGCAAGAGCCTCTTCTTTGGGATAGGAAATAGTGTCGTGTATAAGTTGGGCTACCTGATTGGCGGCAAGGGGGGAATTGAGCTGACTACAATTCTCACGCATTTTGTCCAGCCTTTCTGTATCCATGATTACATCCCGGATCACCGGTCCCAGGGGCGTGATTGCGAGTTGGGGTTCCGTGAACAGGATGGCTGCGCCAGCATCTGCCAGGGCGCGGGCATTGTCGAGTTGGTGGCCTCCGCCAAAACCGCCAGGGATCAGAATCGATGGAATCTGGCAGGCCAGGAACTCTGCAATACTCGATGCACCCGCCCGGGAAATCACCAAATCGGTGCAAGCCAACAGGGCGGGCATATTGTCTACGTAGTTTAACAAATGGTAGCGGGGGTGACCAGCATACGTACCCGCTGCGGCTTTGATTTCAGCTTCATTGCCAGCGCCGCTGACATGCACAATCTGCAGGTTTTCAAGGGCCAGCAATTCAGGCAGAGCTGCAAGTAGGGCCTGATTGAGCTTTTGCGCGCCTTGGCTGCCGCCGACCAGCGTGAGGGTTTTGCAATTGGCATCCAGTCCAAAGAGGGTCAGCCCTTCTGAGCGTTGGCCTTGGGTAATTTCGGGCCGAATCGGGCTGCCCGTCAGGCGCTGGAGCGTCTGGGGAGGAAGATACTGCGCCGTGTCGGCATGGGCCAGGGCCACCGCTTGGGCCAGGCGGGCCAGGTACAAATTGGCTTTGCCAGGCACCACGTTGGTTTCGAGCAGCACCACGGGGATTTTTTCGAGCCAAGCAGCCACAATTGTGGGCACGGTGATATACGAACCCAGCCCAAGCACCACCTTGGGGCGCTCTTGCTGTAAACTTTTGCGGGCCATTTGAATACTTTTAAACAGCGCTTTAAAACTGCGAATCGGCTGGTTTTTGCGCAATTGTTGCACGGGTAGCCCCAAAAACGGAAAGCCCTCAGCCGGTATTTTGTCTTTTTCCATGCGGTTATCCGATCCAATAAAACGCACAGACCAGCCCTGGCTCTGCAAGACGCGGCCCACAGCCAAACCCGGATAGATATGTCCGCCTGTGCCGCCACAGCTGATCACAATACTGGGCTTCATGCCGTTTGCTCTTCCTCTTGGCGGGTTGTTGGCTTTGGTGCTGGCTTAAGGGCGCTGGGCACGTAGCGCGAGATATTCAGCAATAGGCCCATGGCAGTCAGGTTCACAATCAAAGAGGAGCTGCCAAAGCTGATAAAAGGCAGAGTCAAACCGGTGGTGGGAATACTGCCACTGACGACGGCCAGATTGACCCAGGCCTGCATCACGGTCATACAACACAGACCCATGGCCAAGAGCTTGAGATAAGGGGTGGGGGCTTTGACCGCAATAGCCGTGCCCCGCTGAGCCAGCAGGATGAACATCAGCAGCAATACACAGACGCCAATAAAGCCAAATTCTTCAGAAATCACAGCAAAGATAAAGTCGGTGTGTTGCTCAGGCAGATAAAAAAGCTTTTGCACACTTTGGCCAAAGCCGTTGCCAATAAAGCCCCCTGAACCAATCGCAATCAGGGATTGAATCAGGTGAAAGCCTTTGCCTTGGGGGTCGGAGAAGGGATCAAGCCAAGAGGTGATGCGGGCCTGTTGGTAAGGCGTGCTCCAACTCAGCAAAAAGAACATCAGGCCACCGCCACCGAGCAAAGCGCCCGCTTTCCAAATCGGCAGGCCAGCGGCGAAATAAATGATAAAGACAGTACCTGCCACCACAATTGTGGTGCCCAAATCGGGCTCGGTCAGAATCAAGAGCAGAATGGCTCCGACCGGCATCAATATTTGGCCTTTTTCAAACAGACTCAATTTACGCGCATACGGATGTCCCAGAATCGTGGCCAAATAAACCACCAAAACGGGTTTGGCAATTTCAGAGGGCTGAAAAACCAAGCCAAAGAGATGAATCCAACGGGAAGAGCCTTTGCTGGTAATCCCTATCCCTGGAATATGTGTTGCCAAGAGCAGGACAATGGCGACCACCATCAGCGGGGTAATCCAGCGCGGCAATTTGTAGATATCGATCCGGGAGGCGGCAAACATGCCAATCAACCCCAAAACCACGCCCACCAATTGTTTTTTAAAATAATAACTGGCGTCGCCCATTTGGGCCTGGGCGACGTGGGCGCTGGCGCTGAGAATACTGACCAAACCCATGACCATCAACAAGATGATGATGTTTAAGAGAAAATAATCGATGTGGTGATTGGGACGGTGGTCTTTGAGCACCTGATTGGCGAGTTCTGACGGGGGGTCTGTTTTGAGGCGTTGGGCCCGTTCACTGCGTTTCATGGTTTGCCGGGTTTTAGGGGGTGAGCGCAGCAACATCTGCTTTAAACCTCTCCCCTCTCTCCTCAAAATTGTGAAACATATCATAGCTGGCGCAGGCCGGCGAAAGCAGAATTTGATCCTTTGGCTGAGAAACCCGCCAAGCCTGTGTTATGGCTTCTTCCATCGTTTCGACCACACTGATTTGATTATACTCTCTTTTCTGCAATTCCTGGGCAAAATGAGGGGCAGCTTCACCCAGCAATACCACTGCTTTGACGCGGGAACGAATCAGATCGATCAGGGGGTGCATGTCTCCTCCCTTGTCGCGGCCTCCGGCAATTAAGATCAGCGGTGGCTCCAAGCTTTCGAGTGCTTTTTGGGTGGCCAGATAATTGGTGGCTTTGGAGTCATTGATAAAAACCCGGCCCTGAACTTCGGCGACTTTTTCCAGGCGATGGGGAATGCCTGTGACTTTTTTGAGGGCGCGTCTGACCGCTTCAACAGGCATCTTCAGCCGGGCCGAAATGGCCAATACGGCCAGATAATTTTCTTGGTTGTGGCTGCCGAGCAAAGGCAACTCTTGTAGGCCCATTACAGCTTCGGGGCCTGCGGGCATTTTCCGCCAGAGTTGCCCGGCTTCGATCCAGGCCCAGACCTGTTGCCCTGCTTGGCGAGAAAACCACTGCAGGGGTTGTTGGGTGTGTTGGGACAGGGCCTGGCACCAGGGATTGTCGGCATTGCTCAGGCTCCAATCGCTGGCATCTTGGGCTTGAAAAATCCGGCTTTTGATTTCAAAATAGCTTTCCATGCTGGGGTGGCGATCGAGATGGTTCGGGTAGAGGTTGAGCAAGAGCGCGATTTGGGGTTTAAAACTGTAGGTGGTTTCGAGCTGAAACGAACTCAGTTCGGCCACAATCCAGTCCAATTCCTGGCCCACAAACGAAATCAGGGGGGTGCCAATATTGCCCCCGAGCCCCGTTTTTATCCCTGCTTCACTTAAAAGCGCATGAATCAAGGTGACGGTCGTGGTTTTGCCGTTGCTACCCGTCACGGCAATCACAGGGGTGGTGAGAAATTGTCCTGCCAATTCAATTTCGCTTAAAACCGGAATATTTTTTTCTCTGGCCCATACAAAGGGTTTGGCCGTGAGCGGAATACCTGGGCTGGCAATGATGGCCTCGGCCTGTGTGAGCCATTCGATGGTATGCCCGCCTTCTTCCCAGGGAATTTGTTGCTCTGCCAATTCTGCTTTGATCTCCTCAGAAATGGGGCCACTGTCGCTGAGGCTGACAGCATTGCCTTTGTCTTTGAGAAAACGGGCGGCAGCAATGCCACTGCGGGCTGCACCAAGCACCACGACCCGGCGTCCCTGCCAAAATTCAGCTTGTGTTTTGCTCATTTTAGGGCAAACCGTGGGAGCCATAATAGCCAATAAAGGCAATCAGGCAAGAGAGCGCAGCCACAAAACCAAAGCGATTGACCACCTGGGTCTCTTTCCAGCCCCCAAGTTCAAAATGGTGGTGCAGCGGGCTCATGCGCAATAGGCGTTTGCGGGTTTTTTTGAAATAGGCCACCTGTACAACCACCGAGAGCGCCTCGGCGACAAAGATAATGCCGACCAGGATAAACCAAAATTCCAAATGCCCCAGCACCGACATCACCGCCAGAATGCCGCCCAAACCGAGTGAGCCGGTATCGCCCATAAAGACCTGGGCCGGGTGGCTGTTGTACCAGAGAAAACCCAAACAGCCGCCAATGGTGGAGAGCCCCAGAATCACACCGGGTTGCAGCAGGGGATTTGTCAGGCCCCCTTTGAGAATCAGCAGGGCACTCAACGCGGTCAGCGTCACCAAAGCCACCGTTGAGGCCAGGCCGTCGAGACCGTCAGTTAAATTGACTGCGTTGGTGGTTGAGACGAAAAAAAAGACCACAAACGGCACAAACAGCCAGCCCAGGGGCAAGCTCCAGTTTATAAACGGGATTTCAGTATTGGGCAAATGCTGTGGGGGACCAAATTGCAAATAGGCGCCCAATAAAAAACCGACAAAAATCTGCCCCGCCAATTTTTGTTTGGCGCTGATGCCTTTGTTGTTTTTGAGCCAAATCTTTTGAAAATCGTCCACAAAGCCAATGGCCGTGGTTAAGACCACCAGACCTAAGAGAATCAGGGTGTGGGGGGTTGGGCGAGAGAAAAAAAAGGTTACCAACAACACGGGAATCAAAAAGATGATGCCACCCATCGTGGGAGTGCCACCTTTGCTCAAGTGAGACTGCGGCCCCTCTTCGCGGATATGTTGGCCCAATTTGAGACGCCGCAACATTTCCACGGCATAACGACCTAAGAGCACAGAGATCAGTGCTGTTAGGGGAACAGTGCTGAGGGCCAGGAGGGTTTGCATTGAGAGGAGAATCGCTTCCGCAAGATCGTCTTCTCCATGTTACGCTCACTGACCGACAATCATCTGTGATAAAAGTGCCTCTTGGCCCCCAAAACAGCTTATTTTTTCGCAGCCAGGGGAGAGGGGGAAACTTTGGGCAAAGGGGGTTGGAAGAGCATTTGGTTCAACTCTTCGGGCACGTTGATAAAACTCAGATAGAGCTGTTTGCCATCGCCTGAGAGTACATAATACCCCGAGTTGATGGGCGTTTTATTGCCAATCAAAACTTCACTTTTGCCTGTGGCTGTGGTGATTTCCAGTTTGAGCGGGTTGGGTGCCAAACCAAAGGTGGGTTTTTCACTTGCCTTAAATGCAGGTTCAAGCACCTCTATGGCTTGCCAGTCTTTGAGGTGATCCAGGAGGGTGTTGACTGCGGCTGAATCCGCCTCTGTTTGCTGGGGAGCCAACAGACGCCAGTGATTGGGTTTGTCTTGCGCAAAGCTGGTTTTTTGTTCCCCTCGGCTGATGGTCAGGGTTTTGACTGCCGCTGGCTGCAATTGCACAATTTTGGGCTTGGCCACCTCATTTCCGCTGGGAGTGACGGGCTGTCGTTCAAAGAAAAAAACATAGGCCCCCAAAGCCAGAAGAATGGCCAACATGCCCAAGGTATAAAGTGGTTTCATGGTTTATCTCCTTTTCCACCAGACAAAGGCACCCAGCAGGAGCATCAACAGCGGCATGCCCACCACCGAGATATAAAAGACCATCTGGTTTTGTTGATTGGTCAACTCCAATTTGGTATCGCGGGTGTTTTTGGCCCGAATTGAAATCAGGTCCTCTTGTTCTGCCAGCCAGGCAATGCTGTTGAGCAAAAGGTCGCCATTGCCGAGCAGGCGGGCAAAGCCATTGCTGGCAAAAGTGGCGTTGCCAAAAACCACCAACCGGGCCTGGTCTTTTTGAATATTTACCGTGCCGACTTTGGCTCCAGGTGTTGTATCAATGCTTAGGGCCACAGCCAAAGAGAGGGGGCCTTTGGCATCTTGGGGATCTTTTTTGACCAACATATTGGCTTTGACATTGCTCTCAGCCCAACTGTCGCTGGACGAATGAAACAACTCCAATCCATTGACCTGCGCGGGCGGATTGCGCAATTCAACGCTGCGCACCAGTGGAAAAAAGGCAATGGTACTCAAGAGATCTTTGGTAATGGGGTGAGCGGCATATTCTGTGACTGCCGGGGCAGATACATCATTTTGGATATTGCGACCAGCGTCAATCACGAGATTATTGCCGACCTGCACGCCATACTGCGCCACCACCGATTCCAGCCCCGTCTGAACCTGGGGGCGCAGCAGCAGCAGCACCCGACCGGGTCGTTTGCTCAAATAATCGGCCACAGCTTGCCGCTCTGGTGGGGTCAGGGCCTTGTCGGGACCCGCAATTACCAAAGCTGAGGCGTCGCTTGGCACTTTGCCGCCGCTGGCCTGCAAATAGAGCTTGGACACCTGATAATTTTCACCTTCGAGAGCCTGTTTGAGGTTGCTAAGGCCTTTGCTGGGGTCAAAATCCTCGGGGTCGAGTTCGCCGTGGCCCTGTAAAAAATAGACAATCGGTTTTTTCTCGCGGCTCACGCCCAGCAGCGCATTGGTCACGTCCTGCTCTTGGGTGCCTGTGACGGTTTTGCGCAGCGTTCCCCTTTCGAGAATAATCACGTCGCTGGTGCTGATCCCATAACGCAGGGCAATGCTCGGCTGGCGCTCGGGATCGACAAATTCAACTTTGAGTTTGCCATTGGCTTGGTCGCGGTAGCTTTCGAGTAAATTGATCATTTCTTGGCGCATGGCGTTGCTGACTTTGTAAAACGCAGTCACTTTGACGGGCTCTTTGAGATTTTTTAAAATCCGTGTGGTCTGGGCCGAAAGGGTAAAACTTTTGTTTTCGGTGAGATCCCAGCGCTGGGGGTGGCGCATGCCGAGATAATTCAGCAGGGCCACAATGCCAATAAAACTCAGGCTGAGTATCACAGCTTGGCTGCCAAAACGGGCTTGGCGGCTCTTTGTAAAACCGTAAATGGCTTGGCGGCGTGCGGTAATCAGCCCTGCGACGCCAATGCCCAGCAAAATGCCGCCCAAGACCCGCATCAATTCTGTCAGATCTTGAAAGGCTTTGAGATGGCTAAAACCAATGCCGCCAGCCAGGGTCAGCAGGCCCAGCACGCCGATAATCAGGCTCAGGCGGGTGAGTGAAAGGGATTGAGATGGTGTGTTTGACATGGCTGTTCCTCCTATCTCCAGCGCCGGGTTTCCAAGGAGCGCACCGTGATAAACAGCAGAATGCCAATCACACTGAAATAATAAATCAGGTCACTGCTGTTGAGCACGCCTTTGGAAAAACTTTCAAAATGGGTGTTTAAAGATAAATACGTCATCACCGCTCCGAGTTCTGCCCCGGCCAGACTGCCAGAAGCTCCCAAAAACCAGAGCAACAAAGAAATCGAGAACGAAGAGACGGCGGCCACAATCTGGTTTTGGGTCCAGGTGGAAGTCAACATGCCAATCGCCAAAAAGGCGCAGCCCATTAAAAACATGCCCAGATAGCCCGTCAGAATGGGCATCAGATCGGGTTTGCCCAAGACCAGCAATAAAATTGGAAAGTGGGCGGTGGTCAACAACATGATCAAGAGCAGCAGGGCTGTGGCCAAAAATTTGCCGAGTACAATACCTGCGTCGCTGATCGGAGAGGTCATCAGCAATTCCAGGGTTTTGTTCTTTTGCTCCTCGGCAAAGAGCCGCATTGAAAAGAGGGGGGTGATCAGCAGCAAGATCACCGACATATTGCCAAAGAGGTAACGCATCATACCTGCGTCTTTGCCATAGGCCAAAATCATGGCGAAAAAATAGCCAGAAATCAGCAGGAACATGGCGGTAACCACATAGGCAATGGGCGAGGCAAAATAGGCTTTGAGTTCTTTTAAAGAAATTGCCCAAATCTGTGCCATTAGTCTGTTCCTCCTTCTTTGGTCACCAATTGAATAAAGACATCTTCGAGACTGCCTGAAGCAGTCTGCAGGGCCATCAGATCCCACTCCTGTGCGACGATGTTGCGGGCCAATTGGGCTTGAATGCCGACTTTGCGGCTTTGCAAATGAAAGCTGTGCAAATCTGCATCGCTGCTTTCATACATGCAGTTTTCAATCTCTGGCTGGCCCTTGAGGAGCGTTGCAATCTCACTTTGGGGGCCGCGCACCTGCAGCCGAATTTGCTGCAAACCTGCACTGCGCGCAATCAAATTGGCCGGGGTATCTTCGGCCAGAATTTTGCCTTTGTTGATAATCACGACCCGGTCACAGGTCATTTGCACCTCTGGCAAAATATGTGTGCTCAGAATCAAGGTGTGCTGCCCACCCAGGCCTTTGATCAGTTTGCGGGTTTCCTGAATTTGTTTGGGATCGAGGCCGATGGTGGGTTCATCGAGAATGATCACTTCGGGGTTGTGGATAATCGCTTGGGCCAGTCCGACCCGCTGGCGGTAGCCTTTGGAGAGCTTGCCCGGGGATTTTTTGAGCACATCGCCAATCCAGCAAGACTCAGCGACTTCGGCGATGCGTTTTTTGCGTTCATTGGCCGACTTGATGCCTTTGAGTCGGGCGACAAAGTCCAGATAACTTTGTACGGTCAATTCTTGGTAAAGCGGGGGCGTTTCGGGCAAATAACCAATCTTTTGGCGCACCAACATCGATTGGCTGACCGTATCACAGCCCGCGACTTCAATGCTGCCTTCGCTGGGGGCCATAAAGCCTGTAATCATACGCATGGTGGTGGTTTTGCCGGCCCCATTGGGGCCCAAAAAGCCGAGAATGGTTCCTTTGGGAACAGAAAAACTCAGGTTATCTACGGCTTTTTGATGATGGGAATAATACTTAGAGACCTGTTTAACTTCAATCATCGCTGCTGTTTACACCTGCTTGTGTTGTTTAATCAAAATCAACAACTTTCGATTCCCTAACTTAAGATCAAAGCATGCTTAAGTAAACACTAAGCGAGATAAACAAGCAACACGCAGTGAAGATGAAGCCATGCTTTAAATGCGTATTAAGTTAGTCTCATGCACGTCTGTCTATCCCTGTGTACCCCTGTCGACTCCCTCTGCAGAGACCCTCAAAGGATGCGGAATTGTGCATCAATCGAATATAATATCAAACCCTTTTTCTGATGACAATGGGATTGAACTCGGTGTTAAACTGAGAACATGAAAATCACTTCCCCGCTTGTTGTCATCTTTATTACCGCTGTTTTTCTCTTCTTGGCGGCGACCAATATTCAGGGTGGGTGGCTCTATGTCTTGGATGCCCTGCTCTGGAGTGCTGTTTTGTTGGCTTTTGTCGTGCCTTTTTTACAATTGCGGCGATTAACGGTGCGACGCCAACTGCCCGATGCACCTTTGGTCGGTGTGACACAAACCCTGACCCTGAGCCTTGAAAATGGCAGCCGTTTGCCCGTGATGTTTCTCAATCTCGAAGAATTGCCGGTTTTTTCGCTGCGTCAAAATCAGGCACTTACGCTGAATACAGACAAACATTTTTCGGTCTGGACGGCCGCTGGCCAAAAAACTGAATTTTACACACGTTTTAGGCCCGAAGTGGCGGGGGTCTATGTGTTTAAAGGATTTCAAATCGGTTCGTTTGGGCCCTTGGGATTGATGGGGGTGTATTGGAAACAGCGCTCACCCGCAGCCTGGGTCGTTTATCCTGTGCCCCCCGAGTCGGGTTTAAACATTTTGCCCGAGGGCCTGATTCAGCAGGTTCAGCAGGCCCGTCGCCGCAGCCATCTCTCTGAAGATATTTCCCATTTCCGCGAGTATCAAACAGGGGATTCCCGCAATGCCATTCATTGGAAAAACACGGCCCGGCAAGCCCGCTTAATTGTGGCTGAAGCCCGTGAGGAGCCCTTTCAGCAGGCCCAAGTGATTTTTGATACGGCCAAAACAACGGATTTAAAGGCTTTTGATGCCCTGCTGCGAACCACAGAAGCCGTGTGTCAGGGTCTTTTGGCTCAGCAAATGGAGGTGGCCTGTTGGGCTCCCAATGCGGACCCGGAATTTTGGCGACCCTACCAGATCGCAGCCCCGCTGCGTCAACAGGCGGGTGTGCGCCAATGGGAGGGCCTGCAATATTGGCTGGCAACACTGGCCCCCGATGCGCTGCTTTCCCTTGAAGAAAGCTTGGCCGCTGCGGGGCCTCAGGCTGAACATGCCGTATTGATTTTGATCTCATCGGTATTTCCCTCTGCTGAGAGTTTGCGCAATTTGCTGATGCGCCAAAGCAGCGGCTCTTCACTCTTGGTTTACACCCTTGAGAGCAATCCCCTCTTGCCAGAAGAATGGGCGGGGCAAGTGGTGGTAAAAACCATTGTCTTGGCTGACTAAACACCTGTCTTTAAAGGGCCTTCAGAACAAAACCCCCGGTCTTATAACCGGGGGTTTTTATTTTGAGGGAAAGCGCTTAGCTGGCGGATTCCACAGGCTCTTTTTCGGGTTCAGCATCCACTTCACCTGAAGACGGATCCGCTTCAGCAGGCTCAAAATAGATGGAGCTGTCTTCGCGGGCCTTGAGCACCAAAGGTGTGTTCAGGGGAATGCGACCGAGCAGCAGATCTTCGGAGAGTGGATCTTCGATCCGTTTGGAGATCGTGCGGCGCAACGGACGGGCGCCCGACTTCTCGTCATACCCCTCTTTGCCCAACATGTCTTTGACACTGACATCGAAGACCATTTGGATATCCGCTTCTTTCAGACGCTCTTTGACATCCACGAGCATGATATCGACGATCTCGCGGATTTCTTCTTTTTTGAGCGGGTGGAAGACAATGATTTCGTTGACGCGATTGAGGAACTCAGGGCGGAAACTCTGTTTGAGTTCGTCGAGTACGCGCTCACGAATCCGCTCGTAGCGGTTTTCATCGTTGGTGCCACTGCCGGTATTAAAGCCCAGACCGCCGCCGCCTTTTTCAATGGCACGTGCGCCGATATTGCTGGTCAGAATCAAAATGGTGTTCTTGAAGTCCACCACGCGACCTTTGGAGTCGCTCAGGCGGCCATCTTCCATGATCTGCAGCAAAACGTTGAAGGTGTCTGGGTGAGCCTTTTCGATTTCGTCAAAGAGAATCACCGAATAGGGCTTGCGGCGCACCATTTCGGTCAGCTGGCCCCCTTCTTGGAAGCCAACATAACCAGGCGGGGAGCCAATCAATTTAGAAACAGAGTGGCGCTCCATATACTCGGACATATCGACCCGAATCAGGGCCTCTTCTGAACCGAAGTAAAAGGAAGCCAGCACTTTTGCCAATTCTGTTTTACCGACACCGCTGGGGCCTGAGAAAATAAACGCGCCAATCGGGCGTTTGGGGTTCTTCAGACCGGCACGGGTGCGCCGAATGGCTTTTGAAATAGCTGTGACAGCTTCGTGTTGACCAATGATCCGCTCGTGTAAGACCTCTTCCATTTTCAGGAGGCGTTCGGTTTCACCTTCGGTCAGTTTGGAGACGGGAATTTTGGTCCAGCCAGCCACAACTTCAGCGATATTGTCTTCATCGACAATCAATTGCTGGGCTTGGCCTTTTTTCTCTTTCCACTCCAGGGTCATCTCGCGGATCTGATCGCGAATGGTCTGCTCTTGATCGCGCAGATTGCCTGCGAGTTCAAAGCTCTGGTCGCGAATGGCCTCTTCTTTTTTCTTGCTGACTTCTTTCAGCTCTTTTTCGAGGTCTTTTGCTTCTGGCGGCAGCATGGAATTGCGCAGGCGCACTTTCGAGGCGGCTTCGTCCATCAGGTCAATCGCTTTATCGGGCAAGAAGCGGTCGGATATATAGCGGTCGGCCAAACGGGCGGCGGCCACCAGTGCCTCGTCGGCAATCTTCAGCTTGTGATAACTTTCATAGCGATCACGCAGACCCCACAAAATTGAGATGGTATCTTCGACCGAGGGCTGATCCACAATAATCGGCTGAAAACGGCGCTCCAAAGCGGCATCGCGCTCGATATGTTTGCGGTATTCGTCCAAGGTGGTGGCGCCGATGCACTGCAATTCCCCTCGGGCCAGGGCCGGTTTGAGAATATTGGCGGCATCAACGGCGCCTTCTGCGGCACCCGCCCCAATCAGGGTGTGCATTTCGTCGATCACAAGAATAATATTCCCGGCGTTGCGGATTTCTTCCATGATCTTTTTCAGGCGCTCTTCAAATTCGCCACGGTATTTGGTACCTGCGACCAGAGAGCCGATGTCGAGCATCACGACCCGTTTATCTGTCAGAATATCGGGCACCGTGCCCGAGGTAATCATCTGGGCCAGACCTTCGGCGATGGCGGTTTTACCCACACCGGGTTCACCGATCAGCACTGGGTTATTCTTGGTTCGTCGGCCCAAAATTTCAATCACGCGCTGGATTTCTTTTTCGCGCCCAATCACCGGGTCGAGGCGGTTGTCCTCGGCCTGTTGGGTGAGATTGGTACCAAACTCATCCAAGGTAGGGGTTTTGCTGCGGGTGGTTGTGGTCGTTGTGGTTGTGGTTTCCCCCAACATGCGAATCACCGTGGAACGCACGCGGGCCAGTTCAACGCCGACATTTTCCAGCACCCGCACTGCCACGCCTTCACCTTCACGGATCAATCCCAATAAGAGATGCTCTGTGCCGATATAATTGTGGCCGAGTTGGCGGGCTTCGTCCCACGATAACTCCAACACGCGTTTGGCGCGGGGGGTAAACGGGATTTCTACAGCGACAAACCCGGAGCCCCGGCCAATAATCTTCTCGACTTCCACGCGGGCATCGCGCAAAGTCACTCCCAGGCTTTTGAGCGTTTTAGCTGCAATGCCAGTACCCTCACCGATCAGTCCCAAGAGAATCTGTTCGGTGCCTACAAAATTATGACCCAGCCGGCGTGCCTCTTCTTGAGCCAGCATGATCACCTTGATGGCTTTTTCGGTAAACCGCTCGAACATTTTTTGCTCCTTGCGTTTGTCTCTGGTAAGCGCATAAGATGCGCCTCTAGTCTATTAAACCTATTCTATACCATACTTGCCCTATCTGATACTACATCTCATCACAGCCGGGATGATTACAGGCTTTAAGCAAGTAAAAAAATCCGAAAAGCAAAAGACCCGGCCAATGGACCGGGTCTGATTTTATCAAAGAGAAGCCCTATTTTTTGGCTTCGGGATTGGTCAATGCAAAGGCCACGAGATTTTCAAAATCGGTGCGGCGCAGGTAGGTCAGCTTTTTGCTGCTGTACCAGGGCTTGCTCAGATAGAGATCAAAATTGGTGGCTACACCAGGCAAGCGGGACGCAGAGGCTTCTTCTTTGAAGATTTTGCCATCGTTGTTGACGTCAAGTTGGTCAAACAAGAAACTGGCAGTGGCAGTGATTTGCATAACATCCATGACTTTGCCAAAAATGCCGGGAGACATTTCGCTCGCTGTCAAACGGCCATCTTTGTTGTCGTCAAAACGGCGGAAGTGCTGGAATTCGAGAGGGGTTTGCACAGGGAATTCATCGGGGGTGATAAATTTATCGGCGTTTTTGTCTTTGGCAGCAAAAGCTGCTTCCACAGATTTTTTGATTTCTTTGTTGATTCCCAAAATGGATTGGGCTTGCAGTTCAGCCGATTGGGGGGCTGCAGCGGGAGCGCGCAGAGGGCTTGATGCCAGGGGCAGGTTACCTGCGTTGCCACAAGCGGTTAATGCACTCAAAATCACGGAAGCGGAGAGAAGGGCGATTACTTTATTCATTCTGACAAACACCTCATAATGACCATTTAGTCTGAAATTTAACTTCTTGATCCTGTATCGCCGATCTTTAACACGAACTTGCTAAAAAATAAACTAATCTTAATCTTAATTTAATTAATAGATAACCACAATTTGGAACCATGAAAAAAGGCCCGAATGCTTCGGGCCTGGGGCTCAGCTATCTGATATGACTATTTCAGCCAGTTAAAGCCTTCGATGGCGGCGAGCAAGGCCAGATCTTTGCCTGTGACCTGATTGCCCGCATCGTGGGTGGTTAAGCGCATTTCCACCGTGCTGTACACAATTTTTAGTTCGGGGTGGTGATTCAAGGCCTCGGCTTCAAAACTCAGGCGCACCATAAAACTGATGGCCTCGCGAAAATTTTGAAATTGAAAGCGTTTCGAAAAGGCCTGATTCTCGTAATGCCAACCGGGAAACTGGCTGAGGGCTGTCTGAATCTCTGCTTCGGTTAGGGGGGTATTCATCAAAAAACCTCTTTTGTCTTTGTATTTGACCACTTGGGTGTGGTCTGTTGTCGATACTGCGGGATTGCCCCCCGCAGTAACAGGGGCAATTCCAAATACCAATAGGGATGCCATAAGACTCAATATCATCAGTCCCATTGGAAATGCTCCCAAGGTCATCATCAATAAAAGTAGCAACGAAATTAGGATGGTACTCATATCTGGTGTGGCCGCCATATCTAACCGTCCTTACCTCAATGCAGTTTTCCGCCAGAGGGGACATAAAATACAGGTTCAAACAGGTTGGGGCGGGTACGCAACAGGGTATTGGCCTGATCGAGGGTATAACCCTGTTCCAAAAGGGTCAGACGCTCTGCGCTGGCCTCCATTGAATAGGGATAAAAGGCCGAGCCAAAGCTCAGCTTTTGGGCTTGGGCATACTTGGCTGAGTCCTGTAATTCTTTGACCACCGTGGGCAGGAGTTTTTCAAAGAAATTGCGGGCTACCGGGTCTTTGCCTGTGACTTTGCTGTTGAGATAGACATCAGCATTGTATTTGGGCAATTCACGCAGATTTTTTTGCTGATCGGGAAAAACCCGGGTGGGATTGTCATCGATCAAGACCACATGTTTGAGGCTTTCATCGATCATGCGCAGATCTTTGGAGAGTTTGACGGATTTATTGTCCCGCACCAGGTGATTGCGGCTAAAGACCCCTTTGAGAAAGGATTTAAACGGTTTTCCGCCGATCTTTAATTTGCCAATCAAATCATGGGAGGCTTTGTCCTCTTTGGCAGTAAAGACCAAAACCCCTTGGCAGCCCGGAATTTGGCTGATGTCCAGCAGGGCCTTTTCCCAGCCGGGGGTCATCGAGACATAATCGGGACTGAGCAGGGGGGGGCGCAAAATGCTGTCGAGCACCAAGCCATTGACATCATAATAGGCTTTGCCTTTTTCCCCACTCTGATACCAGTGCACCAGCAGGGTTTCGTCCATGTCAAAAACCGCATAAAATTCGTGCTCTTTGAGGGGCTTGGGCACAAATCCACTTTCAAAATATTTGTCTTTTTTGACTTTGTCGATGGCCTGTTGCAAGGCCTGCAAGACCATGGCATCGTGATTTTGGAACAGAGACGCACCCTGATCGGCTTTCTCAGCAGCGAGATAGTCCGGATTCTGATCGAGCAGATCTTTCATTTGGTTTTGAATTTCGATTGCTTCTAGGCGGGAGTATCCCTCTTTGAGCATAACGGGGATATTTAAATGTCCACGGGTGAAGCCCTCTTTGTACCAATCAGGCATGGGGGCCAAAATATATTTTCCCAGGTCGCGGTGGTCTGTTTCTGCCTGGACCTGTGCGGCAGGAAGTATTGCCAATAACAGGGTCAGAGATAAAAACTTTGTGAGTTTTTTCATGGCGGCCTTCTTTGTGATTTGATCGCTTAAGCTGTCTTAGGATAACAAATCTGCCGCTCAAATGTCATTCTGATGGGCAAATGAGGCCCACTGAAAAAAGACATAATTCGGCCTATGCGTATTTATATTGTAAAAATTTTGTAAAAACTTTGAGATTTATGCCGAGCAGATCTTGAATTATCACAATAAAGTGACTACACTGAAGATTGTATTGTCAGCAGCTAAATTGCTCGCTGCTTTGCTCTTGTCCCGTTTCGACTCACTTTTTTTGCCTTTGGGTTTATACCTTCGGGTCTTTGCTTCGGGAGTTCGCTCCCAAGCCTATAAGTTGAGTTGCTTAAGGTGTCATATTTGAACGAAGCTGTCGAGCGAAAGAAGTTAGAACTCTAACTTCTTTTTTTATTTTTTGGCTTTTCGGCGTCCCTTTGATTGAGACAATGATGTCAGCTTCATCCTTGTGTTGCGACGCCAAGGTTAAACTCCATTTAAATTTCATTCAGATCTCGGGTGACAAAATCTATAATTTTGCCAGTGAGGTGGATGATTATATGAGTTTTGTGAATAACAGTTCTTCAACCGGAATTAATTTTATTGGCAGTACCACAGAGTCTGCTCGAATTGGCAAACCTGCTCCGACTGCTGCTGCCCCCAATTCACCTATTGCTGTGCCCGTTTCAGATCAGGTTGCCCAGAGTGCGGGCGCTCAGGGACAGGCCAAGCCCGTTAATTTTCTCGATGAATCTCCTCAGCTTTTACAATTTCGCCAGCTTTTGTCTTCCGCCAAATTTGATGATCTCGAAGCCCTGATCGGCAGTATGAGTGTGGCTGATCTGCAAAAATTACAACTCTCGATTCAAGATATTGCCAAAATTGCCGAGGGTTTGGGCAAAGGCAGTTTAACAGCGGCATTGCCCCTGGTGGGTTCTTATACCGACAGCGAACAGGCGGCAGTCAAGCGTCTGATTAACAGTTCCAACCATTTGTCTGTCAATCAGCGGATTTTTCTCTTAAAGGACAATATCGGCCCCGGTGCTGTGTTGGAATTTGTCCAAAAAGCCAGGCCGGAAGAATTAAAACAACTCTCCTCGGCCAATCGTCACATGGCTTTGAGTGTTTTGGACCCCGGCAGTTCGATTTGGGGCACGGTTTCAGGAGCCGCAACCGAGGCAATTACCCGCCGCTATCAAGGCCAAAAACGCCCAGAGGATCAGCTGGCAGGTCAAATTTTACATTCTGCCAAAAATGAAACTGAGTTGCGGGCCCTTTTGGCCCAGCTCAATCAATTCAGCCGGGATGACGCGGTTTATCATTACGTCACCTCCCTCTCTCCCAAAGAGCTCAATGGCCTGTCCGATGAAATGAAAAAAGAATTGCTCCAACATTTGGTCGATACGGGCATTCAATTGCCCTTGATCCACATCGACCTCAACAGCATTGCCAATCTCGATGAAACCTTAAAAATGACCTTCTCAGACCATGTTGGGGCTGCCCGTTTGCTCTATCAGGCCCTGACTCCCAAAGCCCAGCAAAGTGCTGAGGTGCAGCAAATTGTCGCCAAGAGTGACGAATTGGTCAAAGAACTTTCCCAATTGCAGGCTGCGATTGAAAAGGACAAACAGGCTTCGACACTGACCCAGGCCAAAATAGATGCCTACCGGGTTCAGGCCCAAGCGCTCAAACAGAAATTGGCTGGCAATCCCGAATTGCAACAAAAAGCCCAGGCCTTGCTTGATACGCTGACCTCTTTGCAAAGAGATCTGCGCACGGCTGCCAGCAATCAGCTTGCTGTTGTTCAGGATTTTAGCCAAACCCGGGGGGCGATTGAACGGGCCAAAGGGGCGGCCACAAATGCCCAAAAAGCGCTAGAGGCCTTAAAGACTTCTTTGCCTCAAGCCCAGGCGCGTTTGCAGGCCCAAGAGACAAAAATGCTGGGGCTTTATCAAGATTTATTGCAAACCCGCCAAAAATTTTCGGCGCTGGAGCCCCGTTATACCCAACTTTTGCAAGAAATGGAGGCGGCCCTGCAAAATCCGCGCACGCAAAAGGGGAAATTGGCCCAATTGGAAAGCCTCAATCAACAACTCAAACAGATTGAGTCTCAATTGTCCACGCAAAACCAGGATTCGCAGCTGATTATGACGGAGGTCAATACCCTCAGCGAGGCCCTGGAGCAAGGCAAACAGACCTATAATCGTGCGGCTGAAGAACTGAATCAAGAGCGCAAAACCTTGCAGGCCAACCAAGCCAAATTAAAAACCAATTTGTCCACCTACACCAGCCAGGTGGCGAAGCTGGAAGCAGGCTTGGTTCAGGCCCAAAAACAAATGCAGGAATTGAAGGCCGCTGGAGCCCCTGATTCGGTGACGGTTGATTTACAAAGAGAAATAAGCCAACTTGAAAAAGAAATTGGCACCCACCGCAGCACTTTGCAGGGCCTGCAAAAGGACTATACCCAGCATCTGGTGCCAGAGGCAGAAAAAATCGAGGCTGCGGCGGCCCAACAGGCAACTGAGCGAGAAGCGCTTGAGCCTGTTCTGCAAGCGGCTGAAAACAGTGCCGAAGCCACGGGGGGTGTTTTTCAAGTCTTTGTGGATGCCTATGATTATCTCAAAGAAAAGGTCAGCCAGGTAGTGGCTCAAACCAAGTCGTTTGTGGGTGATTGGAGCAATCGCTTGGCACAAGGCGGCAGCATTTCAACTGCGGATATTCAGGCTTTTCGCGCAGGCTTTTCGACAAAAATGCAAGACTTAGAAACCCAACTGCAAGAGGCCCAGAAACCAGGGGCTCCAGCAGCTTTACGGGCTGAGTTGGAAGCCCAAATTGCGACTTTGAAGTCGTTAAACACGACCATGGATCAGCTTGAGAAGAGCATCCAAAAAACAGAAGCGCTGAACGAATCAGCCCAACAGACTTTGGGGCAGTTGGAAACCCAAAAAGCCCAATTGGAAAGTGAATTAAAAGCAGCCACCGAAGTGATTGAATTATCTGCGCTTTCGATCTCTGCCTATGAACGTAAAATCACTGAAATCCAGACAAAAATTGCTGACCTGCAAAGTGATTTGGGCCAGTATGGCAGTCAAATCGCCGAGGTCTTGGAAAATATCGATCAGACCCGCAGCGATGCAAAAAAAATGCAGGAGCTCTATGGCAAAGGCGAAATGGGGGCAAGTGAGTTGTCTCAGTTTTTAAAAGGCAATCAAACCCGCCAAGCTGGTTTACAAACAACTTTAAACCAGCTTTATCAAGAGGTGGGCCGGGTCAGTCAACAGCTGGAAAATCAACAGGAAACCTTAAGCACTCAGACAAGCAGTTTGGCGGATGAAAAACGCAAAACCGATCAAGCTGTGACTCAGGCTGAAGCGGTTCGTGGCCGCTTGCAAACAGTGCTGGTGCAAAACAATGAACTGATTGCCCAGGTGAAACAGGAGCTGCAAAACTTGCCCGCTCAAGCGCAAAGTTTTCCCGCTGTGAAGGACAAAGTCGCTCAAATAGAGACCTTTGTCAAAACCTTGGAAACCAACAACCAAGCCTCTGAAACGGTTATTCAACAAATCAATCAGACCGTGCTTTCCACTTTGCCTTACAATCAGAAAGTCAAAGCGGCCGATGCGGCTTTGCAAGAGCTCAGTTCTCGCACCACCGGTTTGCAATCCAAAGAATTGGTAAATGCGTTGACTTTGTTGGATGCAGCCAATCGCAAAACCGTAGAAATCGAAGAAAAAGCCCGTTTGGCTGAGTCTGCGGTCAAGGCCTTTGAAGCTGTCTTAAACAATCAAAGCCAACCTCTCAAAATCGAAGAGGCCCAGGCCCAGATTCGGCGTTTAATGCAACAAGAAGATCTGCGCGGACCGGAGTCTGAGTTTCTGAAAAAGATGAGTGATGAATTTTTGGCTCAGAGCAAATCCCGTGCAGAAAAAGAAGCGGCCTTGTCGATTCATGAAGGCAAACGGGCTGCCAATGGCCAGAATTATGCAACTGCTCAAGAAGCGAATGAGCTGACCCGAGCCCAATTGGCTGAACTACAAAACACCATCGCTGATGCGGAATCTGAGTTGGGGGCCGGCAAGCAAGAAATGCTGGAGATGCAGAAACAGCTTTTGGAGATGCGTAAATCCCTCGGGATAGACTCCGCTGAGTATCTGGCCTGTTTGCAAAGGTATGAAGCGCTGATCAAAGACGGCAAGCCCTTGAGTCCGTCACAAGCCGCTGAATTGGATGCCTTGGAGCAGAAACTTTCACGTTTGGAATCTTTTCACGCCAACTCCAATGGGCTCAAAGTGCGCTTGACGGGTTTGAATACCTTAAAGGCCCGTATCAACCAACAGATTGAAACGCTCAAGCAAAAAAGTGAGCGTTTGACCCTCATGCGTGACCGTT
Organism: Candidatus Sericytochromatia bacterium; assembly: GCA_050248915.1. Taxonomy (GTDB): domain Bacteria; phylum Cyanobacteriota; class Sericytochromatia; order UBA7694; family UBA7694. Next base: position 7,428 of record JBFWRL010000042.1, on the reverse strand, counting down.
TGGTTGCCAGTAATGCCGATTTACGCGCCTCACGTGAACAGTTGGTCAGCAATAAAACGCAATTGGAGCAGGAGCGGGCCAAGCTGGTCTCTCTTTTGGCAGAGTTGGAAGCCAAACTGAAGGTGGGTCCCGTGAGTGCAGATTTGCTTGAAACACGCGATAGACTCCGTGCTGAGCTGCAAAAAACCGATCAATTGCTTCAGAAGTACAGTGCTGAATTGACCAAAACCGATGCAGACCTTGCCAATGGTGGGAAATTGATTGCCGAAATTGATTTAACCCTTGAAGAGGCCCGAACCATTCAAGAAAAACTGGCGATGTTGGTTTTCAAGATGGATGATTTAATCCGCCAGGGAGAAGAGTTGCTGGCAGATTATCAGCAATTTGAAAATGATATCGCGACGCTTAAATCCGAAGTGCGTGAAAGCAAAAAGGTTTTAGAAACAGAGCTAAAACCCTCTCAACGGCCGAGCCGGCCCGCTTCTGGCTCTGTCTCTCCTGATGCGGGCAAAGAGGTCAAAACTTCGCCGTTGAATGCCATGCAAAAAATGCTGGGAGAGGGTTTGTCCGGCCTGATGCGCCAGCGTCAAGAAGCCGATTTTGAGCGCGATCAGGCCCACCAGGCCAAACGAGAAAAAATGATCAAAGCTTTGGAACAGCAAGTCTCTGAATCCCGTCAGTTGGATCATGCCTGGAAAGCCAAAATCCAGGAACAGGCCCAATTGGAAAAAATCACCGATCAGATGATCCAATCGGCGTATAATGGACAGACAAATGTATCAGGAATGAATATTGTGGGATTGATTGGAAAACAGGCGCTTGAAAGTGCCGAACAGGTATGAAAGCCCGTCGCTGGCTGATTGCTGGCTTGGTTCTTGTCGGCTTGGGAGGCGTTGCCTTTGTGGCTGCTCCCCGTCTTCTGATGCGTGCGGCCACTGAAAAACCTGTCGCTGAGTCTACCTTTGTGACGCGCCCGGCTGCTGCCCCTGATTTGCGTTCACAAATGAGTCAGGCCCTGCAAAATAGCCAAACCCATCCAGCAGGGCAAACCGCTCCTTTTCCCCCTGTATCGGGCCAAACACAGTCTGTGCCCGCTCCAGATACCAACAATACATCGACTCAGGCTTTCACACCTGAGCAGCCGGGTTCAGATGCTGTGATTGCGGCAACACAGCCCCCCGCTCAAGCCCAGAGCAATCCGGGCAGTATGCCTCTGGTGAGTCAGAGCCAAGTGCCCGGACAACCCCCTCCGGCCCAACAGGGGCAATCTGCGGGAAGCACACAGCCAGGAGAATTTCAGCTGCAAATTCGTGAAAATGAAATTGCGAGCATGATCTACAATGGTCTGTACAATGGCACAGCACCAGAATACCGCCCGTCAATACAGGGCGTTTCGGTGCAACTTCAGGGCGGAAAAGGCCGGATTACAGTGGCTTTGATACCCAAGTACCTGCCCGAACAATTTGCCAAAAGCTTGCCCGGCGTCAGCAAAGACACCCCCACCATTTATCTCGGGGGAGAAGTGGGGCTGAGCCTGTCCAATAATACGGTCTCACCTGAAATTTATTCCCTTTCCTTGGGCAGTTTACGTATTCCTGCGCCTTTTATTAAAGCCATGGTCAAACAGCAGGTGCAACAACACGTGCGCCAAATGACACAGTTGGATTCGGGGCAACAGGCGATATTTGACAGTGTCGACATTGACCATGGCGCGATTTCCATTCGTGGTCATGTGCAATAAGCATTGGCAATCAGCTCTGGCTTCAGACCCTGATCTCGGCCTATAATCACTTTAACTTCTTCAAAGGATACCTGCTTATGAAATCCCGCTTGGCTTTTTCTGGCTGTTTACTCATGTCTCTCGGTTTGTTTTCAAGTGCGGTCGCAGCAAAAGAGAGTACATCCTGTCCGGCTTTACTCAACCACAATTTTCGCACCTTGCAGGGCAAACCCGAAAATCTCTGTGCCTATCAAGGCAAAGTCTTGTTGGTTGTTAATACGGCCAGTTTCTGCGGTTATACCTCTCAGTACAAAGATTTGCAAGACCTCTATCAGAAATACAAGGGACAGGGGTTTGTGGTAATGGGCTTTCCTGCCAATGATTTTGGCAAACAGGAGCCGGGTTCAGATAAAGAAATTGCCAAATTCTGCAAGGAGACCTACAAAGTCTCTTTTCCAATGTTTAGCAAATCAGTGGTCAAAGGAGAGGCGCTGAATCCGCTCTTTGGTCAGCTTCAGCAAAAGACCGGTGAAGCCCCTCTTTGGAATTTTCACAAATACCTGATCGATCGCAAAGGCCAGCAGGTCTTGAGTTTTGGTAGTTCCACTTCGCCCCAGGATCCCAAATTAATCAAAGCTCTGACGGGGATGTTGGCGCAAAAATAGGGTTTTGAAATTAATCGAGCAATTCTGCTATTTTGAGGTTGATTTCTGAGAGACTTTCCGCACTGGCTGGACCGCTTAAGTGCAAGTGAATGTCTCCCTGCGGATCAATCACATAGAGATTTGTTTTGGCTTTCTCCACTTTATAGGCCTGACTGATATTGCCTTCCCAATCCAACATGACGGGGTATTTTACCAGGCCTGAAACAATGCTTTGAGCAATGCCACGGGCAAAACGGGGAACGGCGGAAAGATCGGCAATGCCGTGAATATCAATTTGATCTGTGTATTTGGCGTAAAGGGGTTGAATCCACTTTTCCATCTGGGCAGAGCCTTCGCGGTCAGCAAAGGCCAAAACGGTGATTTTGTCTTTGGGAAATTGAATCAGGGAGCTGAGCCCTTTTTGATCTTTGAGTGAAAAGCCCATTGCTTTGGGCCGAACAACCTGTTCTTTTTTCGCTGCTGTTAAAGGGGATTTTTCAGTTAATTTTTTTTTTCAGAAGATGTGTCTGACGTCTCTGCTTCTGTATTGTCATCATCAGAAGTGGCTTTGGCTGACTTCTTCGCTGAAGTTTCTTTGGGCTGAGGGGTTCCCTGTGTTTCTGGGATGACGTATTGGACGCCGGTTTCCAGATGAGAAGAGGCCATCAGATCGTGGCGATTTTTGTCTGCCAGGGTGCTGCTGGTGCTGGGCTTTAAATAAGCCGAATCAACTGTGCTGACGGTGCGTCCGCAACCGTTTAAAAGCAAGAGGCTGGCTGAAAGCATCAATAAAATCCGTGACATAGTGCTACCTCTTTAATGCTCTTTTTAAATGCTCTTTTACTTTAACTTAACCTTATTATAGTAATTGAACGGGGTTTTCATGCGTCCCACTTGAAAAAATCGAAAGTTTAAAGGTTAAGTTTTCGATAAGAAAGCATGAAAAGAAATGCTGGATTGTTTCTCTCACTGATTTTGGCGTTTGTTTTGAGCGGCTGTGGCCAAACAAACCCTGCCACTTCTGCCGTTCTAGAGAGTTCGGACACAGCTCTTGGGGCGCGACAGAAGGTAGAATCATTGCAACGGGTGGTCTCAGATTTAAATCATGCTGTGACTGCACTCCAAAATACACCCAAAATTGAAAGCAAACAGGCTCCCAAATCCAGCGAGACTTTGCCCGTGGAGACAGAATTTGATATGCCATTGAATCCCGAAGAGCGTGATGATCTTTCCGTTGCTGCGTCATTTGTCACTGAAGAAGAGGCCGAGCTGGATGTAGACCCAGAATTAGAGCCGGATTTGGATTTGGCTGAGCCAGCGACCCGTTTGGATCCAACAACCAGTCATCCAGACAGTGGGCGCACCCCCTCGCGCAGCAAACGCAAAGAAAAGCGTTTGCATATCGATGTCTATGATGGCTATGGCAGTACCTCACATTTATTGGTCAGTGGGCGGTTGTTTTCGGATCGGGCTCTCGATGCGGTGGAAGAAAAAGACAGCCGCTTCAAAAATCTGGTCAAAACTTCACGGCGTTTTGTGCTCAATGAAGCTGAAAAAGTCTGGGTACGGGTTGAATTGGGGCAGCGGGTGCGCGAAGTTCAAACCAGTGAAGATGGCGCTTTTGAAGCGATCTTTGAAGATTTGCAGGATCTGCCCTTGGGTTTACATGCTGCCCGGGTGAGCCTTTCCAACCGCAATCTCAAGGCTTATCAAGCAGGCCTTGGCACGGGTAATTTTATTTTGCACAGCCCTGATTCCAACCGGTTGGGGATCATTTCGGACATTGACGACACAATTTTGCGCACCAATGCCACCAGCAAGGTGCAAATGCTCAAGACGATTTTTCTGAGCAATTATAAAACCCAATTGCCTGTGAGTGGGATGAGCGATTTATTTAAGGCCATTCACCATGGCCCCGAAGGGGATGGTTATGAGGCTACCCATTATGTTTCCAGCAGCCCTGATAATCTTTACAGTCGCATCAATCTCTTTTTGGACTACCGCAATTTTCCCCAGGGGTCGATCGATCTCAAGAATATAGGTCTGGGAAAAGGCACCGACTCACTTTTTGACCATGAACATTATAAAATTGGCAAAATTCGTAAAATTTTGCAAACCTATCCCTCTCGCCGCTATATTCTCTTTGGCGATAGTGGGGAACACGATCCTGAGATTTACAGGCAGGTGGTCAAAGAGTTTCCCGAGCAAATTGTGGCCGTGTATATTCACAACGTGACCGAAGACGATCCCTTTGATACCCGCTTTCAAGGCCAAATGCTGTTTTCAGACCCAGACAAAGTCAAAAAAGACCTGCTCAATCGCGGCTTAATTCGGGCCTATTAAGCTGAGCGATAGACGGGAAAACGCTTGCACAGCGCAGCCACACGGGCTTGGACATTGCCAGCTATTTCTGCATTGTCTGGGTTGAGCAAAATATCGGCGATGCAAGCGCCAATGTCTTTCATCTCTTGGTTTTGCATACCGCGGGTGGTCACTGCCGGGGTGCCAATCCGCAAACCACTGGTCACAAATGGACTTTTGGGATCGTTGGGCACGGTGTTTTTATTGACGGTGATCCCCACAGCTCCCAAGGCCTGTTCCATGGCTTTGCCCGTCTGGTCCAGGCTGCGCAAATCCAACAACATCAGGTGGTTGTCAGTCCCGTCGGAGACCAACTTAATTCCTCGGTGAATCAGGCTTTCGGCCAGACTTTGGGCATTGCTGAGAATTTGGTGTTGATAGCTTTTGAAGGCCGGTTGCAAGGCTTCGTGGAATGCCACCGCTTTGGCAGCAATGACGTGCATCAAAGGCCCTCCCTGAAGTCCTGGAAAGACGGCCTTGTCGATTTTGGCAGCCCAGTCTGCAGAACAGAGAATCATTCCCCCGCGAGGGCCTCTGAGCGTTTTGTGGGTGGTGGTGGTGACAAAATGGGCATAGGGCATCGGGCTGGGATGCAGATCCGCGACGACCAAACCGGCAATATGGGCAATATCCGCCAATAAGTAAGCGCCTACTTCATCGGCAATCTCACGAAAGGCTTCAAAATTCAGGGTGCGGGCATAAGCACTGGCTCCCGCCACAATCATTTTGGGGCGCACTTGCAATGCTTTTTGGCGGACTTCGTCATAGTCGAGGATCCCGGTTTCGGGATTGACCCCATAAAAATGGGATTTAAAATACAGACCTGAAATGTTCACGGGGCTCCCATGGGTCAGATGCCCCCCGTGGGAGAGGTTCATGCCGAGAATATCGTCTCCCGGTTGTAGTGTGGCCAACATGACGGCCAAATTGGCACTGGCGCCTGAATGGGGCTGCACATTGGCATGTTCTGCACCAAAAAGCTGCTTGGCGCGGTTTCTCGCCAATTCTTCGGCCTGATCGACAAATTCACAGCCGCCATAATAGCGTTTGCCTGGCAAACCTTCGGCGTATTTATTGGTCATGCAACTGCCCTGTGCCAACATCACGGCAGGACTGGCAAAGTTCTCTGACGCAATCAATTCCAAATGGGTTTCTTGGCGCTCCCATTCCCGTTCAAGGGTGGCAGCCAGGTCTGGGTCACTTTGGGCGATAATATTGAGCCATTCAGTCTGCATGGGGTGTTTCCAATTGATGTATTTTGTCGATGCGGTTTTGATGCCGTCCCCCCGCAAAAGGGGTCTCCAGCCAGACTTTGACAATTTCTTCTGCCATCATCGGCGTGGTCAATCGCTCTCCCAGCGCCAACACATTGGCATCGTTGTGTTCGCGAGACAGTCGGGCAGAAACGGGCTCATTGCAAAGGGCGGCACGGATACCTGGCATTTTATTGGCGGCAATGCTGATACCAATGCCCGAACCACAGACCACGATTCCACGTTCAGCTTGGCCGTTGTGAAGTTTTTCGCCAACCCGGGCCGCACTGTCAGGATAGTCTACCGCGTTCAGCGAAAAAGCACCCACATCCACGGTCTCGTGTCCAAGCCCCTGAAGGTAGGTGATGAGGTGCTGTTTCAATAAAAAACCAGCGTGATCCGAGCCCAGAACCAACTTCATCGTCTAATTGGATGCGAAGAGGTACATGCGCACGGAAAGCAAGGCCCGTTGACCAGACAGACGCAAGAGGCCCCAATTGACATCTTGGGCGGCGTCAATCACCAAAATAACCGAGTTGCTGACAATCAGCAGGGTTTTGGTGCCGTTTTCTTTTTCGACCAAGATTTGCTCAACACGTCCAGATTCAGCGTCTTTGGGCAGATTGCGCTCAAAGTCATCGACCGTTTGGACAAAGATACTGGCCATGGTCTTGATGTGTTCACTTAATTCGTCATGCTCTTGGGTGGAGCGATCTTGCACGATCATCTTGCCTGAACGGTCGACCAAAAAGGCACTTACAACGCCGGGCAGACGCAACAGCGGCTGTAATTTATCACTGACAGCTTTGGACATGAACTGGCTCTGGCGGAAAGCCTGGCGTTCGACAATGTCGATAATGCCCGAATCCAACATTTGGTAAACCACTTTATTGGCGACATAAAAGTTAAGGCCGCTCCAAAGTACGACTTCTTTGGCCTTTTTGTGGCCGTCAAAGAGGTTGTAAATCTTTTCTTCTTCTGGGCTCAGCGATGTGTCGCGGCGCTTGGCGGGCTGCTTGCGGAAGAGTTGATTGGGCAGACCAATGCGGGCGCGGATACGTGGCCAATCGGTGCCGTATTCACTCAGAAATTCTACCCAGGGATAATTGGTGGGCAGGAGTTCCAGAGCCCCAATTTTGGGCTGAGCCCCATCTTTGAGTTCATAACCGACTTTTTCCCAGTCCAAAATGCCAAACAGGGTTTCGGAAATTTGGAAGGCACGGATATAGCTGATGACCTGCTGAGGGACAACCTCAGATTTAAGCAGCACACCATCCAACATGGAATCTTGGAGATAGGTGGGACCTTCTACCAATTGCATGAGTTCATCCAGACGCTCTTTGCTGACCAATCCCAAGGTCAGGAGTGATTCTCCGAGACTGGTACTTTCAGAGGAGCGGGCATAGAGAACCTTGCCCTCTTTCATCCAAACATTGGCAAAGACATTGCT
>JBFWRL010000041.1:0-37957 GCA_050248915.1 Candidatus Sericytochromatia bacterium | reverse complement strand
CTGCTTTTTTTTGGCTATAGAGGTAATAGGCACCTGCGGTCAGGCCCACGGCGGCAATACTGCCAGCCAAGAGGGGGTTTTGGGTAAAGAGTTTTTTACCCAGATTTGAGAGGGCGGGTGCGCCTGTTGCATTTCCCAAAATATGTACGCTTGCCACGGCAGCTGTAGCTGCACCAGCGCCCATCAGCGCGGCTTTGCCTGTTTTGCCTTCATCGAGAGCTTGGAGGGTGCTTTTGCCCAAGGCATATGCGCCCAGACCCAGAGCAGCTCCACCGACCACTCCATTGATTTTATCGCTGACTTTGATAATTGCTTCGCTGTGGGGTGTGAATTGGAAAGCATTCCATACCGCTTGGCCTGCCATGGCTGAAGCCACTGTGGCCCCGCCTCCGACGGCTGCGGCATTTCCCAAGGTGACACCGTTTTGTTCCATACTTTTGACACCCCAGGTGGCACCTGCGGCTCCAGCTGTCGCCAAGCCTGCAAAGAAAAAGCTCTCACCGGGAATGATCTTGGTCACCGCTTCAAGCGTTTTTGCCACAGGGGAGACCCCCAAAGCGCTTTGGCCAGCCACTTCAATTCCCACAACAGCCATCGCTGTGCCACCCACAGCCTTGAGTGCAAGTTTGGCGTTGAGGGTGCCCTGTGCCATGCGATCGGCTTCTGGGGCTGTTTTTTCTAAAAAACCTGCTTTGGGAAGTTCGTTTTGCAGGGCGTCTTTGACCATCGAAACACCCAGGACTGCTGCACCCACACCCAAAGCCGGTACGACACCTTTTTTGAATACGGTGGCGGCCATTTGCGAGTGGTCAACGACCTGTTTGACGATCACGCCCGTGCCAACGGCCCCAGCGGCAGCCATACCAGGATTGTCTTTGACAAACTGAGCGGGGGTGGAATCTAAGGCTTTGCTGTAGAGAGTGGGGGATGAATTGACAACCTGGATGTTTCCCATGATTTGGCTCCTGAGGGGTGAATACTTCAATCATAGGTGTAATGCCACTCAAAGGCAATTATGCTCAACTTAAATCTGGATTAATTTCTGGCAGGTAAAGCGCCGAGTGGCCTGTGTTAAAATGACAGGGCCTCTTGCAGAGGGAAATGCTTTGTATGCAACGGAAGGAAGCGCCTTATGTCTGAAACCCTGTCTTTGAATTTGCCCGAATTTGTCAATGAACCCTTTACTGATTTTTCTCAGCCCACGGCAGCTGAAGCGATGATGGCTGCACTTCAGCAGGTCACAGCCCGCTTTGAAAAAGAATACCCGATCACCATTGCCGGTGAAAAAATCCTGACAGGCACGACATTCACGTCATATAATCCGGCAGCACCTGAACAGACCCTGGGCCGTTTTCAAAAAGCCGATGCCACTCTGGCCGAAAAAGCCATAGAAGCAGCTTGGGCCGCGTTCCCTGCCTGGGCAAAAACCCCTGCGTCCACCCGTGCTGAATACCTGCTCAAGGCCTCAGACTTGGTCAAAGCGCGCAAATTCGAAATTGCAGCAGCCATGGTCTTCGAAGTGGGCAAAAGTTGGGCCGAAGCCGATGGTGACGTGGCTGAAGCGATCGACTTTTTGGAATATTATGCCCGCGAAATGCTGCGTTATGCTGAACCTCAGCCGATCACTCCTTATCCCGGTGAAGCCAATGAGGCCTTTTATTTGCCGCTGGGTGTGGGGGCGATCATCCCTCCCTGGAATTTTCCCTTTGCCATTTTGGTGGGCATGAGCACCGCTGCAATTGTGGCTGGCAATACGGTGGTACTCAAGCCCGCCGAAGAATCGATGTTGATGGGGGCGATCTTTGTCGAACTCATGGAAGAAGTGGGTCTGCCATCAGGGGTACTCAATTTTATTACCGGCGATGGGGCTGAAATTGGGGGGGTTATGGTCAACCATCCCCTGACCCGTTTTATCTCGTTTACGGGCTCCAAAGATGTCGGCCTGCTGATCTCAGAACAGGCTGCCAAACGCATTCCTGGTCAGCGCTGGATCAAACGCGTGATTGCTGAGCTCGGGGGCAAAGATGCCACCGTGGTGGATGAAACTGCCGATTTAGAAGCGGCGGCCAGTGGGATTGTGGCTGCGGCGTTTGGCTTTCAGGGGCAAAAATGCTCCGCCTGTTCACGGGCGATTGTGGTTGAGGCGGTTTACGACGAAGTTTTGGCCAAGGTGATCGAAAAAACCAAGGCCTTAAAAATCGGTGAGCCCAGCGATCCTTTGGCCCAGGTGGGTCCGGTGATCAACCAAGAATCCGAAGACAAGGTGTTGAGATATATTGGCTATGGCCATCAAGAGGGTCGTCTCGTCGCAGGCGGTCACAAACTCGACCGGCCCGGCCATTTTATAGAACCCACGGTTTTTGCTGATGTTGCAGCAGATGCCCGTTTGGCCCAAGAAGAGGTCTTTGGGCCTGTTCTGGCCATGATCAAAGCCCAAGACTATCGCCACGCACTCGAAATTGCCAACAATACCCCCTTTGGTTTGACGGGGGCCTTTTATAGCGCCCGCGAAGAGCGCTTGCAAGAGGCCCGCGACGATTTCTTTGTCGGCAATCTCTACCTCAATCGCAAATGCACAGGGGCCTTGGTGGGTGTGCATCCCTTTGGCGGATTTAACCTCTCGGGCACCGACTCCAAAGCGGGGGGCCGGGATTATCTCTTGAATTTCCTGCAGGCCAAATCTGTCACCCGTAAAATCGGTTAGGGCCGCAGATGGGGGCTCTGAGGCGTTACTTTTCCTGGCTGATGCTGGGGATGTTTTGGCTCGGACTACTGGGATTGTGGATTCCGGCTGTGTGGGCTCAGGGGCCCAAAACAGTTGTGCCATCTGCCTCTCTGCCTCAAATAAGGGTCTATCCCCAGCAATTGGTTCAGAGCGAAGCCCTCAACCCACAATTGGAGTCGCTCTTTTATCGCAAGCCCTGGTCTTTTGACCTGGCGACATTTGAAAACCTGGGAACGGATCTGCAGGGGCTCTTGCCTTGGGTGCAGGCCACCCTGGCCCGCTTACAAAACCAGAATTTTGTCATGGCAGACTATCTCTTTGGCGGAGGGTTGCTCCTGGTTTTGCTGATTTTTCTCAGCCTGGGCTGGATGGATCGGCACTTTCAAAAGGGCTTAAGTCCCCTTCTCAACTTTTTACCCGGTACCTGGCCTTTGCCCTTGCGGCACCTGACCCGCTTGGCCATCGCCGTACTCAGCCGGTCTTTGATTTTTCTTTCGGCTCTGTTTTTGACCTATCTTATTTGGGGGGCATTCTCTCCTCAAAGTACGCTTTTTCCCAGTTTGATTCACTTGTTGTGGATTGCGGTGATTTACCGCTCTCTGCATTTGTTGATTTTCGAATTGTTGGCCAACACAGATAATGCCTTTTTTGATGAACTTTCCAGACCCTTGGCTGTGCGTTTGTATCGCCGGATTCGGCTGTTTCTATTGTATTCAGCCCTGTTTTTGTCAGGTATAGCCCTGCTTGAATATGCTCACTACCGCGCTGATTTTATTGATTTTCTCTATTTTGTGTTTTCTGGCTGCCTTTTGCTCTTTGGGGCCTATTTGGTGGCCAATAAAAACCAGATTTTTGGTCTCTTGCCACAACTCGATGAACCCTTTTACCAACGCTTTCTGGGTTTTCTGGGGCGATTTTATTCTTGGGTTATCGGTTTTACCTTGGCCTTGGGCGTGCTCTGGATTGTGGGTTACCACCATTTGGCCCAGATCTTTTTTCTGCGTTCCTGGGTTTTGGTGGCGCTGTTCTTGGGGGCAGCCCTTTTCCACCGCTGGCAAGCCCAAAAAATTGCCGAGACATTTGCATGTGATGACGGGCCGAGTCCATTGGGACAGCAGTTGGGATTGGCCATTGCCCTGATTGAACTCTTGCTTGTCAGTCAGCTCTTTTTGATTTTATTGGATATTCGCCATGCGCTCTTACAGTGGCTGTCTTCTCCGATCGTCTCGGTGGGTGAGAGTTCGATGAGTCTTTTATCGATCTTGAGTGGCATTTTAACCGTGGTGATTTTTTGGCTCTGCGCCCAAATTGCCAATGCCATACTGGAAGAGCGGATTTTTCCCCGTTTGACCTATGATGCTGCACTACAGCAGATGATCACGGTCAGTGTCTTTTATCTGAGTGTGGCAATTGGGGGCCTGATGGGCCTGAATATTATGGGGCTGGACCTGTCGATGTTTGCGCTCTTTGCCGGAGCTCTCGCATTTGGGATTGGCTTTGGTCTGCAAGGCATTGCCAAAAATTTTGCCAGTGGCATTGTGTTGATTTTTACGGGTTTGGTCAAAAAAGGCGATTATATCTCGGTGGGAGACTACACGGGCTATGTTCAGCAGGTGAGTTGGAAAAAGGTTCATTTGCGCACCCCCGATCATGTTGATTTAATTGTGCCCACCGTCAGCTTGGTGGAGTCCACGATTGTGAATTGGACCTATTCCGATCAGCGTGTGCGGGTGCATTTGCCGGTCACGGTGGCCTACCACTCTGATCTCGACATTGCCAAAACGGCGTTGCTTGAAGCGGCTGCTGAGCACCCTGAGGTCTTGGCAGAACCTGTGCCACAGGTTTGGTTGAAAGAGTTTGGGGAGAGTGCATTGTGCTTGGAACTCTTGGTTTGGATTGACTGTGAACGTGTGACCCTTGAAGCGTTGCGCGGGCAGATCAATTTTCTGATCTGGCAGGCCCTCAAGCGCCACCAGATTGAAATTCCTATTCCCCAACGCGATTTACATCTGCGCTCAGGCTGGCCCACTGGAGACCAATTGCTTGAATCTTAGCCTTGGGAGCCATAAAAATACCCCGCTAAAATCATTTTCAGCGGGGTGAATTTGTTTTTGCCTAGCGTCCGGGGGGACGGGGTGGTCCACCGGGTGGGGGTGGTCCAGGCGGTCCGGGAGGACGCGCGCCAGGCGGGGGTGGTCCAGGCGGTCCGGGTGGGCGGCCCTGAGGGGGACCAGGGGGACCCTGGCGGTTCAGAGAGGCTTCGACCGACTCAATCGTTTTTAAAAGGGCTTCTGCGACTTCTTTGCCAAGAGAATAGGGAATGGCAATGCGGGTATGCACAGGAACACACTCTTTTTGCAGGGTTTCGACTTCTTCCTGCATGATGGGTGGCAGGTAGCCGAAATCAATGACGACGTTTTCCCGATCGACCCGGAAGCGGAACAAATTGGCCGGCTGACTCAGTGTATCGAGATCGCGGGCCAGGAGATCGTCGGGGGACAAGGGTTGTACCATGCTGGATGTCTCCTAGGTTTCTTTCTAGCTTTGAAACATGCTACCACACAATCCCGACACAATCAAAGGACCTCGATCACCACTTCTGAATGGAAGCGATTGTGACTTTTCTCAATCTGCCAATTGATGCACCGCTTAAAAATCGCTATGATGAGGAAAGGAGAGATATTATGCGCATTATTCAAACCACCGATTTTCAGGAGATGAGTCGCACTGCGGCGCTGCTGATCCTCAATTTACTCTTAAATAATCCCCAGGCCGTGATTGGTTTGGCGACAGGGCATACGCCCAAGGGGCTCTACCGCGAATGGGTTTTGGCCAGGTACAGCTTGGGCATTGCTATGAATGGTTTGCATTTCTGTCATTTGGATGAATACCTTGGTCTCGACAGCGAACACCCCGAGTCGATGGCCGCAATTTTGCGTCAACAGCTGATTCAACCGCTGGGTATTACCCCCGATCGGATTCACTATATGCCGGGCACAGCCGAAGACCCTGAGCAGGCCTGTCGCGATTATGAAGCTTTGATCGGACAATTGGGGGGGCTGGATTTACAGATTTTGGGGATTGGCCAAAACGGACATATTGCCTTTAATGAGCCGGGTACCCCCTTTGATCAACACGCCCATGTCACGACCCTGAGCCCTTCTACACGCAAAGCCAATGCCTCGGCTTTTAGCAACAAAGAAACCCCTGCTCAGGCCATGACCTTGGGGCCGGCTACCATCATGGGCTCCCGCCGGATCTTGCTAATGGCTTCGGGTTCTTCTAAGGCCACAGCGATTCAAAACATGCTCGAAGGCCCTTTGGACGAAAACTGCCCTGCCACCTTGCTGCGTTTTCATCCCAATGCCACGCTGGTACTCGATCGTGAGGCTGCGGCCAAACTCTCTCCAGCCACCCTACAACCGGCGGAATACCATCATCCGATTCCCCTCAGTGTCTTTGCCAAAGAAAAGCCCCTTTTAGACACACCGCAGCGGATTTTGGTTTGTGCACCCCATCCTGATGATGCCTCGATCAGCTGCGGGGGGACGCTGGCCCGGCTTAAACAAGAGGACCATGAATTGTTGTTTGTTTCTATGACCACCGGTCACCGGGCAGATATCCCAGGCACCAACCGTGAGCAGCGGATTGTGCTGCGCCAGCAAGAGGCCGAAGCGGAAGCCGCGCTCTTTGACAGCCAGGCCCTGGGGTTGGAGTTGGATTTTTATGAGCGGGGTTATTGTCCTTCCTCGGCAGATGTTACCCGCATTCGCTCGGTGCTCTCGACCTTTAAACCCACGCTGGTCTTTTCGGCGGCAGAAGAAGATCGGCATCCGGCCCACCGCATGTCTGCGCTTTTGCTCAAAGAGGCCTTGATGCAACATGTGCAGAATACAGGCCAGCCCCTACAGCTTTGGTCTTATGAGGGCCCTTGGTTTCTCTTTGCCCGCGACGATTTTAATACGGTTGTTGAGCTACAATCAAGCCATTTGGCACTCAAATTGGCGGGCATTCAGGCCCATCAATCGCAAATGGTGCGCAAACGCTACGATCAGGCTGCTGAGGCTTTGGCGCGTTTTCGGGCCATTACGACCCCCGAATCGCGGCTCTCGAATTTTGGCAGTGAGTTGCAAAATTTGGGTGAGGCGATTGAGGTCTTTCAACGGGTAGAATTGCGCCCGCGTATTTGATCTGATTATGAATTAACCAAAAATAATTCTCTGGTTAAGCAAAAATTAATCTCTACAGACCTATAACTCCCTTAAGAAGATCATTTCAGAGGGGAGAATCAGGGTTTTGCAAGTGTCTGTGCCTGTCATTTCTGTGCCACAAATGATGTCTTCTGCCGCCTTAAGGCCCGCTGAGCGTCCTGCTCTGCAGAGACCGCTTTTACCAGCGGCACCCCGTGTATCTCCCGATGCACTCACATTGAGTACTGCGGCCCTGCACGGTTTCCTTCCCAGCGATACACTTTTATTGCCACTGCCTGTCCCCACCCCTCCAGCGGCAGAACCTGAGATTCAGGCCTTTTTTACCCAGGTTCACACAGGCAAACTCGAAGATGTGCAAAACAATACCGCGAACCCCGACTTTCAATTGGTCAAATTGATTGATTCAGCCCAAACCAGCCTGGATATTTCTGCCTTTGAAATCGATTCGGAGCGGGTGGCTGATGCGATTTTGCGCGCCGCCCAAACCCGCAACGTTGCCGTGCGGATTGTAACAGACAGTGATTATTTGCACGAAACACAGATTCAGCGCCTGATTGCTGCCGGCATTCCTGTGGTCGATGACCAGCGCAATGGACTGATGCACAATAAGTTTGTGGTGGTCGATGCAGCCAGTGAGCGCGCCACGGTCTGGACGGGCTCGACCAACTTAACCGAAAATTGCTTTTGGAGAAACAACAATAACGCGATTCAAATTCGCTCCCGCGAATTGGCAGACAACTTCACGGCAGAATTTGAAGAGATGTTTGTCCAGAAAAAATTTGGCATTTCTTCGCCTGCAGTGGTGCCCCACCCTTCCGTGACGGTGGGCAAGACCACCATTCAAACCCATTTTGCTGCTGAGGGCAAAGTCGCTGGCAAAGTGGCAGAGGCCCTTAACAAAGCCGAAAAAAGCATTCACTTTATGGCCTTTTCTTTCACCCACGATGCCATTGGCCAGGTGGTGGCCCAGAAATTTTCCGACAAAGTCGAAGTGCGGGGCATCTTTGAAAACGTCGGTGCAGGTACCCAATACAGCGAATACGGCCAGCTCAAAGCCCTGGGTGCGGATGTCAAAAAAGATGGCAATCCCGCCATTTTGCACCACAAGGTCTTTATTGTCGATGGCAAAACCGTGATCACCGGCTCGTTTAATTTTTCTGACTCTGCCGACAAAAACAACGACGAAAACCTATTAATCATCGAGTCTGAAGACCTGGCCCGCCAATACGAAGAAGAGTTTAAAAAAGTTTACGCCAAAGCCAAGTCGCGTTAAACGGCTTGGTCGCTCTCTGATGCAGGGCTTTGCTTGGGCGCGAGAATATGCAGGGCCTGGGGCACAATTTCAATTGTGGCGGGGGTATATCCCACCAGATCGCCATCGATTTGAATGGGGGCTGGTTTCCGTGCCAAGATCCGCAATTTGCGGATGGAATAATGTTCAAAGTCGACCCATTCTTTGTGGCGGCGCAGCAACAGTGAGAGAAGAGAATAAAGTGTATCGCGAAAGCGTTTGCTCTTAAAAATATGCAATTCCAGCAGGCCGTCGTCCATCACGGCCTGCTCGGCAATTTTATAATCTGTGGCATAGGTTGAGGCATTGCTGACAAAGATTTGCATCACCCGTCGCTTGAGTTTACGCCGCTTGCCCTGGGCGTCTTCAAAGCGCAGGCGTAGCACAAAGGGATTGTGATGAAAGAGATTCTCAACCCCCGAGGTAAAAACCGCCAATTTGCCCGCCACGTTTTTGAATTGTTTGTTCACCCGCATCAAAATCTCAGCGTCGTACCCCACCCCCGCCATCAGTAAAAAGTGGCGCTGATTGAGTTTGCCCAAGTCAATTAAACGGCTTTCGGCCTGGGGTAAATACGCCAGGGCGGCTTCATAATTGAGCGGGATTTTAAATTCCCGTGCCAGCACATTGGTCGTGCCTACCGGCAAAAAACCCAATTTGACCGGGGTATGTACCAGCCCCTGGGCCACTTCGTTGATGGTGCCATCTCCCCCCGCAGCGATCACCACATCGTAATTGAGTTGGGCCGCTTTGCGGGCCAGATCTGCGCCACCGCCCATTTTTTGCGTGGGCTCGACATCGACCTGCCAGCCCTGATCTTCCAGATATTTTTTGACCATCTCAGGCTGAAACTGTTGCCAGATTTGACCGGCGGTGGGATTGTAGATCAGCATTGCTTTCATGGTGGGCCTGCCTGTGGGAGAATCTGGAGGCAGTCTAGCTCACTGCAGGCAAGATCACAAAGAGCAAAATGGCGAGATAATGGCTCAAGCTGCCCGCCAATACAAAACCATGCCAGAGGGCATGAGCGCCGCGAAATGTATGGTCAAAGAGATAAAAGACCGAACCCAGGGTATAAAACAGGCCCCCAGCTACCACCAAATAGGTTCCACCTTGATTCAGTCCTGCAAAGAGGGGTTGATAGACCAGTACAATTGACCAGCCCATGCCAACATAAGCCAGGGTCGAAAGCAAATTGGAGCCCATCGGTACGAAGATTTTGTGCAGGCAACCCAAAAGGGCCATGGCCCAGAGCAGACCGAGCATGGGGTAGCCGCTGGCATGGTTTTTGAGTACGACCAGTCCCATGGGGGTAAAAGAACCGGCGATCAAGAGAAATATTGCACAGTGATCAATGATCTGAAAAGCTTTTTTGTGCACCAAATCCGTGGCCAACGAACTGTGATAGAGCACTGAGGCTGCAAAGAGCATCACCAGTGTTGTGCCGTAGATCGATGCGCCAACAATGGGTTGCCACTGCCGCGTCAGGGTGCTAAACGAGAGCAAGATCGCAAAGCCAATCAGGCTCAAAAACAGGCCCAGAAAAGCCACGGTAATATTGGCCACTTCTTCAAATTGTTCGGGGCTGAGCAAACGGTGTAAATACGGGGGGTTGGAGCGTTGTACAGAGATAGACATATACCCAGTATACGGTGCTGAGATGGGAATCCCCACCTTGACCTGTCTGTGTTATGTCCGGTTATGGTCA
The DNA here is from genome assembly GCA_050248915.1 of Candidatus Sericytochromatia bacterium. Lineage (GTDB taxonomy): Bacteria > Cyanobacteriota > Sericytochromatia > UBA7694 > UBA7694. Next base: position 28,022 of record JBFWRL010000041.1, on the reverse strand, counting down.
CAGTTTGGTCAAAGTGCTGGAGTTCTGGCCCGAAAAGGGGGTCTGTGGTATCCTGAAACAAAACCAGACCCAGGAAAAACCCAGGAAATAGCCAGGAAAAAAGATGCCTTCTCTCTTCCAGCATTTTGTACTCATGATGGATGTGCCTCTGACGATCAGCCATCCGATGGCGATTGTCTGTCTTTGTCTCTCCGGGCTGGGCTTGCTGACAGCGGGAGCCCTGTTTTTGCTGCGTGTGCGGGTGATTCTGCCTGAATTGGCCAATCTGCGCACAGAGCAAATCGAAGCCCAGAAAGAGCTGCAAATGGCCCGCCAGGATTTGGGGCTGATCAAAGATCAACTCAGTGATGGGGTGGAGCTGCTTTCGCGGGTACACCAACAAGTGCGTCTGTTGACCCTGTTTCGGATTGTTTTGTCTGTGGGCCTGATGTTGGGACGCACAGGGGCCTTGGCCCTGGTTTTTCGCTTTATGAAACGGCATATTTGGTGGCAAACACTGGCCAAGGAGGGCATTGAAGAAGTGGCTAATCGTCTCCAAGACTATCTCTTTGCCCCGACTGCCCGTCCCCACGATTCTTGAAACAGAATGGAGATCGAAGCATGAGTCAACGCAATTCCAGAGCGCCCCGCCGCCCCCACCGCAAAGGGCGCCTGTTTCCCTTTTTATTCGGATTTTTATTTGGGGCAGCTGTTGGCGGTGTGGCCGGACTTTTATTGGCACCCCGTTCTGGGGCGGAAAGTCGCCACATTCTCTCTGAAAACCTCAACAGTCAACGCGAAGGGGCCCGCAAGGTGGTCGACGAAAGCCGCCACCAGGCCCACAAAAGCAGTGGCGATTTGGCCTCGGTACTCAAAACCCGGCTCTTTCAATTGCGTGATGCTGTCATGGCTGGCAAAGATGCGGCCCGCAACAAACACAATGAACTCAAACGCAAACAGGCGAGTGCCGAAGGAGGAAAACGCTAATGGCTTCCTGGATCTTATTGGGAATTTTAATTGGCCTAACGCTGGCCTCCATTTCGGTGCTGTGTTGGCAATTGGTGCAAGTTTTGCTCGATGTTCGCCAGATTTTGGGTCTGGTCAAAGAGCTGACCAACGAGGTCAAACCCGCATTGCAAGATGTCAACGAAATTTTACACAAATCCAATCTGGCGATGGACGAAGCCGGTAACACCTATCAAGCGTTGGGTGAAAATGCCCGCGAAGCCATGACCTATTTGGGCAAACTTAAAGCTGGTGCCCGGCACGCCTTTTTGGTCGCCAAAGCTGGGGTCGAAAAGGGGGTCGAGGTCTTCCGCGAGGGTGCTTCTACTGGAGATGAATTTGCCCCCGCTCCTGCGGATTTGGCAGCAGAAGCCCTTGAAAAATCCTGAACTGATCCGCGAAGCGCTGCCTGAACATCAGGGCTGGGCCTGGAAATGGAAGGCCTTTCCGCTCTTGCAATTGCGCCGCCAACACGATCAGCTTTACGATTTGGTGTTTCTGAATCCGACTTTATTGCACCGCTGTCAAACAGATTTGGCCTCAGACTTATCTGACTGGATGCAGCAAGAACAGGCCGAAATTCGCCTGCTTGAGCCGCCGGCCTCCCCGCTCTGGCGCGCAGCGATGTTGACAATGGGTCTGCCTCATTACCAAAAGTTTTTTTACAGCCGTGAGCTCTCTGCAGAGACCCTGGCAAGGCCTCAGCCGCCAGGGTCTGCTGAGTACCTACTCGAAAGCCTGGCTGATTTGGGCGAGGCCTCATTTCTGGCCGATCTTCAGGCCATTTCTGAAGGTGATCCCGAAAATGCCAATTGGGCCGCCCGGGACTGGAACGCCCAAAAGGAGTTTGACCAGCTCAAGGCCCATGCTGGCAGGGCTTTTGACCCCAAAAGCTGGTTGCGTGTTTCCCTGCTGGATTCATCTGCAACTGAACCTGCAACTCACCCGATAGGCCTGATTCTGCCCCAAGTCTATCCCGACAAACCCAGCGAAGGCACCTTGTTTTACTTGGGGGTCTTTCCGGCTTTGCGCCAGCAAAAATACGGCAGGGCTTTGCATCAATTGGGTCTTCAATGTTTGGCGCAAGCAGGGGTCACCCGCTATGTGGGCTCAACCGATCTGCGCAATGGGGCCATGCAGCGGATTTTTATGCACAATGGCTGTGAACAAACCCGGTTGTTGACCTTTTTTCAATTTCAGGGAGGTGATTAAGCATGGATCGCAAAACATTTTTGACCCTGATGGGGGGTGTTTTGGGGGCCGCCTTGGTACCTTCCCAGGTTTGGGGAAGCGCTTCCGATGGCGCATCCCGGCGGATTTTGGTCTTGGGGGCGGGGATAGCTGGCTTGAGTGCGGCCCAAGCGCTCAAGCAGGCAGGGCATTCTGTCACTGTCTTAGAGGCCCGCAACCGCATTGGTGGGCGTTTGCACACCTTTGATTGGCAGGGCACACAGATCGAAAAAGGGGCTTCTTGGTTACATTCGGCCAGCAAAAACCCCCTTGTTGACAAAGCCCGCAAACAGGGATTGGAACTGGTTCGCACCTCGTTTGAAAGTGTTGAAATGTATGATCCCAAAGGCAAAAAACTCAATCTTCAGACCTACGAAGCCGCAGCCAAAGTGGCCCAAAAAATATTGGCTGAATCTTTGGCATTGGCGGAAAAAGCCCCAGCAGGCACCCCCGATCGCCCATTCTTGGCTGTTTTGCTTGAGCTATTAAAGCAAAAACGCCTGCCTGCAGAGCAACAGGCTCTGGCCGCTTGGCTCTTGCAGTGTTATGGGGTGCCTTATGCCGAAGACACCGACAAACTCTCTTGGCTGGCCTCCCAAGATGATCAAGAGGCTGATGATGACGATTTTCTGGTGCTCGGTGGCTATTCGCGCCTGCTCGATCCTTTGCGTGCGGGGCTCGATATCCAATTAAATCAGGTGGTTACAGAAATTCACTGGTCTGGGGCCCGCGGCCATTCGCGTTGCACAGTGCAGACTGAACAGGGCGATTTTGAGGCCGATCAAGTGCTTGTGACTTTGCCTTTGGGGGTACTCAAAACCATGCCAAATCTCTTTTTTCCGGCCCTGCCAGAATTCAAACAAAGGGCCATTCAACGTCTGGGCATGGGGGTGCTGAATAAACTCTTTTTGCGTTTTGAAGAGCCCTTCTGGGACTCCGAAGCAGATTTCTTTTCGCGCAGGGTCGATCCGGCCCGCGACTATACCGATATTTTGAATTTACAGGTCAGCGCTGAAGAGCCGATTTTATTGGTTTTTGCCACAGGCTCTTGGGCCCGCAGCCTGGAGTCGCAGTCCGATGCCCAGGTGCAACAAGGGGCCATGCACATGCTCAAACAGATCTGGGGCTCAGCTGTGCCTGAACCCGCGGATTTTTGTATGACCCGCTGGCAGAAAGATCCCTTTTCGCGGGGGTCTTATGCCCATTTACCGGTGGGAGCCAAAGGCTCAGACTATGAAGACCTGGCCAAAGCGTTGCCGCCACGCCTGTTCTTTGCAGGCGAGGCCACAAACCGCCAACATCCCAGTACGGTCCATGGGGCTTATCTCTCTGGGCTTCGGGCCGCCCAAGAGATTATGAAAGCAGACCTTTGAGCTTTTCCAAGAGCAATTGTTTTGGGCCTCCCCGCGCTTCAATTAATTGCGCTAAATCTTTGCCATTCACTGCACGGCAACGCTCGTTTTTATCTCTTTCGAAGAGCTGCTGATCCAGTGCTTGAACAAAGCGCGGATCGGCAATATACAGCGAGAGCTCTTCATTAAACAGCAAGGGCCCTTCGGCACTGCGAAAGGGGCTGTGCAGTGAGCGGGGCACGAGATTGGCTGAGCCGACCAAGGCAAATTGGCCATCCACACTTAAAAATTTGGTGTGGGACATAAAGTCGTTTTCTCCGCCTTGTCCTTGGTAGAGCCAGACTTTGACCTGATCGGCCTTTCCTATCTGGAGCAATTTAAGCAAGACTGCCGGATTCAACATTTCAAACACAGATTCATCATTGCGCTCTGAGACAATCAATTCCAGCTCAACACCGCGGGCCAGGGCTTCACGCAAGGCCTTTTCAATCGGCTCATGATAAATGTAGGCGTGTTCCAGCCGGATCGTCTGTTTGGCTGTTTGAATCAGGTGCAAGAGGGCGGCTTCTATTTGCAGGCTCTGATCGTCGGTGGTTAAGACCTCGATTTGGCTCAGTGGGCCTGCGAGTTGTTTGGGCTTGGCTGAGAGCCGATCTTCGCGCCATTTTTGGCCTGGATGCAAATCCTGCCAATTGTCTTTGAATAATTGATGCATTTGTACCACCGCGGGGCCCTGAACCCGAATCATCAGGTCATGGTAGCTGTCTTGGGTCAAATACGAATCGGCCAGATTTAAGCCGCCCGTATAAGCGGTCTCGCCGTCGATCACGAGCAATTTGCGGTGATCACTTTTGGCGATGCCACGGGTCAGGGGACTGATCTCAAAATGCGCTTTTAGGCGCTCTTGGTATTGTTTCAAAGCGAGTGGCAGATGTGGGGAGGCTGTGATTTGCCTGATTAACGCTGCTTGAACTTTGGCAAAAATGGCCTCGACTTTGTCGGCCCCACGCTGATTGAGATCGTGGTTGTGTAATAAAAAAACGCGAATCCCCTGTGGTGCATGGGGGTCGCTGCTCAATTGACCCTGATCATCGCGCAGCCCCATGGCTTTGAGCAAATACAAACGGGCCAATTCACCGGTAGTTTGCCCATCATAAAAGACAAAAATTTCTTGATCCACACTCAATTTGGCTGTGGCAATCACCTGCTTCATTTCGCTGAAATAAGCGGGGCCGTTAATCAAGAGCGTGAGCTGATTGGGGCTGGTCTGTGGCTGATAAGCTCCGGGAGAGGGGAGTTCAGGCCAAATCGAAAAATCAAAGGGGCTGGAATAGGTCCATAGAAACGGCACAGATTGAACCTGGTGATAATGCTGCCCCTCGGCCTGAAATTCGGGCAAATTTAATTCACTTTGGCCTTTGGCTGCCAGTTTAAATGGGGCCAGTTGGCCTTTGAATTGCCCTTTTATAGCCAGATCAATTTTTCCTGCGGCCTGAAAGCGGTCACTGAGTTTTTCTTGGCCGATCTGAATTTGGGCCAGATCCGCGGGCCGAATTTCGAGATGGCTGTTGAGTGCAAAGGCTCCCAATAACTTTTGCTGGGGGGTGAGACAGCTCGCGATTTCAGCTTGGGCCAAGGTGGCAAGATCTGTGCCCGTGGTGGTTGGGGCGGTTTTCATGGCCAGTTGAAGGGTGCCCTCTGTGCTGATCTGGGTTTGAAAGGCCAATTGTGGCAGTGTCAAACTCAGAGCTGGGTGGGCCTGTAAGCTCAGGTTTTGCACAGGCCATTGAATCAGCAAGCTATTTTGCTGCTGGACAAAATTGAGTTGGAGCGGCGAAACAGCTTCTTGAAGGGTGGTTTGTAAACGCTCCAGAATTTGCCCATCAGGAAACCAATTATCGTGTAAGCTCAGTTTGAACTGTTGGGGGTGGGGGCTGCTGAATCTGATTTGAAAATGATCCCAAAGGGGCCATTGCTGTGCTCGCAGATTGAGTGTATAACTGCGTTCCAGCGGGTCAAAGTGTAACTCGCCCCATTGAATATTGTCCTCGGGCCGCGCTTTGACTTGGTCCAAAAGCGCTTTTAACACTGGCAGGGGCCATTGACTCTGAAACTGTCCTGTTGCTTGCCATTTTTTCCACGCACTGAGCCCCCCTGAATGGGGAGCCGCCGTGACTTTTAGTTGCAAATGCCCCGAGGAAGTTGGGCATTTTGCCAGGGCATTTGCCGCGGATATGGGCCCGAAGCCACAGCAGACAATCCACAGCGATGCCCAGCGAAAAAGGGTTGGCATCTATGATTTACAGGGATTTTTTTTGATTTTGATTGGCAGACTGTATAAATATTTCAGGGTTTGGATATCACGGGCTGTAATATCTCCCATCAGGCGTCCCATCATGTCAGAACAGCCCCCACACATAATATCGCCATCGGTCTTGCTGTGATTGAGCCCCAGAGCATGGCCGATTTCATGTTTGGCAATCAAGAGCAGTTCATCATACGAAAAATAGACGGGTTCAGCCACACTCATGCCTGTACCCACCTGGGCCTTGATGGCCAATAAAATTTTACTGCGGTGGCGCAGGATTTTATTTTTGCTCATATATATGACAGGATAATAGGCCATGCCCCAGGCTTCTTCGTTTTTAAAATCCGATTTCCACTCAATCACAATATTGGCTTTTTTCGGGGCATCGACATACGTAAATTTGGCAAATGGCGCGTATTGGGTCCAGCTTTGAAAGGCATTTTTGACCAGTGGCAAATACATTTCGGGCTGTTTGCTCTCAAATGGCACCGGTGGGATATACACCCGCAAGGGGAATTCGTAGGGAAACCAGCGTTGCACTTCGAGACGGGAGGGTGAACGGGGTTCATCGCAAAGATAATGATCCCCGGCACTTGAAGCTGGGGCCATGCAGGCCCATCCCAGTGTACTCGCAAGTATCGCGCCAACAAGAATAGACAGTGATTTTTTTTGCATGGATCTGTGCCCCTCTTTCAATGCTGCCCTGATTCTAACATATCTGCGTTTTGCCGTTAAGCGCTAAAAATATGCTAATTTGAAGGAATCCCATTGGCTGAACCCAACTACAAAAAATAAATTGACCCCACAACAGGAGTATCAAAATGAATATAATCAAACACGTGTTTTTGGGTCTGCTGAGTGCTTCTCTCATGGCCTGTGGCGCTCCCAATGCCCTGCCCAATCTGCCTGTTCCCTCAACGCTTGGGGTTGGCCTTGCTGCCAGCCAAACAGCGCAAGCCGTCCATTTAAATTTTCCCTTTCAGCCATACAAAACGGCTTATTTGGGTTTTTATCCGGATGATCAATTGAGCTTTCAAATTTATACGCTCAAGCCCTTAAACAATGGCATGTCTGAGTCTTTTACTGTTTTTGAAGAAAAGCTCAATCCCTCCCAATTGCCTGATCAATTGCATTTTTCTGCCCCTTTGCAGCCCGGAAACAGCTATTACTTTAAATTGGTGCTCATCTCCAAACAAATGCCCTGTGGGGGTTCTGTTTTGGATGGCCAAATCAAACCGACTTCGGCCAATCAACGCTTTGAGATTGAAAGCCCCCAGTTGGAAGTAAGCTCAGATCTGCCTGTGGATCCTGCCTTTGCAGATCGGCGTCCGATCAGCGGTTTTGTGCGCAATGCTCAGGGAGTCCCCGTTGTGGGGGTCGAAGTCCAGCTCAAAAATGCGCCCACGGGTTTTGAGCAAACCCTCAAAACCGATAGCCGGGGCTATTTTATTTGGGGGCAGAGCCCCTTAAATACCGAAGTGACCATTTCTGTGCATCCTGCCAGCGGGGCTTCCCTTACACACCCCTTTGTGGCCCGGCGTTTGGACGATACCGGTGCCAAACGGGGGGTCTGTGACCCCTCTTTGAACCGGGTTGAGTTGAGCTTGCCTTCTGTTGGCCCCCAGAACTAGGTGGCGGTTCGCCAGCCCGTTTTACGGCTGCAATGAATGTGCATGCCACGTTTTTCCAAGGCCGCAAAGAAGGGCTCCGGGGGAATACATTGTTCTGGTGGTAAGACACCACGGGCTTTGATCAGGCCATTGACCAGCATTTGGGCTGCCACCGAAGGCGGTGATCCTGTGTCAATATCTGTGCCGATGCCCCATTTTGGCATCCCCTGGGTATGTAAATCGTTGATCCAGGTTACGCGTTTGCCCTGTTCGACCCCTTTGACAATGGCCCTGAGCACTTCGTATTGTTTACTTTCGCTGCTGGCTTCTGCGGGGGGTTGGTTCATTACCACGGCATTGAGCAAATCAATGGGACTGACCTGGCCCTGATGAAATTCTACTGGGGTGTGAGAAGCCAAGCCCAAGTCCCTCAAAAAACGCACTTTTTCGACAAAGTCGCGGTCAAAGGCAATTTTAAAGCTGACTTCTTCCACCCCTTTTGCTTTGTAACTTTCCGCCAAATTCACCACTTCTGAATGCAGGGTGTACATGGGATATTGGGTGCCCACGGGGGCTGGAAAACGGTGGAGGTGTTGGCCAGACATGGGTTTTAAGAAGCGATAGCGCCCTTTGCTGTACAAGGCTGGTTGCAGTGAAAACTCTTCCATAATGGTTTTAAATGAATAAGAAACTGCCAGTGCTGGTTTATTGCGATAGCGGGTTTTGTCCACGGCCGCCAGGCGGATATGAATGGCATGCACACTTTCCATGGGGTCGGCCGCTAATCGAGCCAATAAGTTGGTAATCCCAGGAGCCGCGCCGATTCCCACCAAACCCAACAATCCGGCTTTTTCAAACCGTTCATGCAAATTCATCTGTTTGCGGGTCATGTGAAAGAGACCGCCAAGATCGAGATAATGTGCACCTAAGCTCAAGGCCAATTCCATGACTTGCAGATTAAATTCATAGGGCAGAGAATTGAGTAAAACCGTGGTCCCTTTCAGCGCTTGGAGTGCAGCCTGAGGGTCATGGATATTGACCTGAACTGCTTTGACCCCCTTGCGGCCACAGGCTTTGACCAGGGCTTGGGCTTTTTCAAGCTGGTAATCGGCAATCACAATCTGGCTGTTGCTGGGAGTTGTTTCAATCAAATCCTTGAAAGTAATTTGGCCCATGGCCCCGGCTCCGCCGAGCAGGGTATAAACAGGGGTTTTAGCTTTGGGCATGGTTGTTCCTCATTTTTTGCTGCAATCTCTTTTCATTGTACCAAAGGCCGTTCTTCCCAACATTCAGCAATTTTTAGTTGCGAACGCCAGCCGTGTTTTCTTGGCCTTCATTGGGGGGGGGGGCAGGGCGGCCAGAGACGTCAAATTGGCGATCCAGAACATAATGAGTGATGTTTAAATAGCGATCGCGCACATTGATATGCAATTGGGGAGGCGTACCATGGGTTTTGGTTTCAACCCGGTAGGGGCCCGATTCAAAAATCCGATCAGGCAGGGGGCGGGCATAGCGATCCATTTGGTAAGCCGTGATGGCGGCTTCTGCATACCCCGTGGCCAATCCTTCGGCTTTGGCTTTAAATTGCATGAGCTGAAAGGTGCCCATGCCCACACCTGCAGAGAGAAGTAGAAAAACAAATCCACCCAGAATCCATTTCCACTTGTTGCTGGCGGGTTGTTTGCCTTTGGGAGATTCAGACCTTTGTGACTCAGGTTGGGGCGTTTCTGTGGTATCTGTCATGGTGATTTCCTTTCAGTGCTTTTGGCACTCCGCCGCTTGACGGATTGCAGGGATTGTACCAGAAAAGCACGGGCCACTACCATGTCGATAAAACTTGCCAATTAGGCAAGTTAATTATTACAATCATTTACATGCCGTTTACAATTCACGGGTAGTTCATTTACACGTGCTTGCGAAGATAGAGACATCAAAGGCAAACGCCTCACAATCAGAAAGGTTAAGAAAATGAAAATCACTACCCTGCTCAAAACCACCCTCGGCGGCCTGATGGCGCTCAGCTTGATGACCGCCTGTGGCAGTTTGGATTCGGCATTGACCAGTGCTTCGCTTGATACCAGTAGTCTCCAGACCCAAAGTCTGAGTGGCTTTGCTGCTCCCGGTGGTCAGAAAGGGCCCCGTGGGGGCCAAGGCGGTCACAAAGGAAAATCAATGGGTGTCGGCGGCAATGACTTTGCCGATATCAGCCTGAGTGATGAGCAAAAAACGGCATTGCAGGCCCTGCGAGAAGAATACAAACCCGAACAACCCGTGGCTCTCGATACCAGCAAACAGGCTGAAGTCAAAACGTTGATTGAAACTGCGTTTTTATCCAGCAACTTTGATGCCGCTGCTTTAGCGACCCAAGTGAGTGCCAATGTTCCCAATCACGATGCGCAATTGCAAAAACAGGCAGAGTTGATGATCAAAAGCTGGCAAATTTTGACCTCAGAGCAAAAAGCCCAGGTCAAAGCCAAACAGGCCGAGCGTGAGGCCCAAATGGCTGAACGCGAAGCCAATCGCCCCACTCAAAGTGATATTGGGGCCGATAAAGGGGGGCCTGGAATCGAACGTTTAACCAGCACACTCAACTTGACTTCTGAGCAGCAGGCCAGTCTTAAAGCCGCTTTTGAGGCCAATAAACCGGATTTTGAAAGCCAAAAAACAGCCATGCAGGCCAATCGCACAGCCATTCAGGCTGAGCTGGATGCGAGCAGTCCCAGTGTCGACAATTTGGTTCTTCTCTTAAAAGCCAATCACCCTGAAAAAGCCAACCAAGGTTTGAACCAACTGGCCCAATTGCACGCCATTTTGACCCCAGAACAACGCCAAAGCTTTGTGGACGCGGGACTGGCTTTGGGCCACCCAGGCAAAATGGGCCCTGCTGGGCGTGGCGGTCATGAAGGTGGGTCCGGTGGTCACAATGGAACAGGTTTTGGCCCAGGAATGCCTGGACGCGGTATGGGGCTGAGCACCACTTCTCCAGAGGTCGATCCCAGCTACGCGATCTAGTTTAAAAGCAAAAATGAGATAAGCACAGAGGGCAGGAGTTCAAATCTCTTGCCCTCTGACTTTGAACATGGAGGTATGCTATTGCTATGTTTGACAATTCTTTGCAAAAACCGAAGCCAAGCTCTGGTTGTAAATTACTCTCAGGGCTCTGTCTTGCTTTACTTTTAACAGCCTGTTCTCCCCCGGTGGTTCCAACCCAGGTCAGCAGCTTAAATACGGGCCTCAATCGCATCAGTCAATTTCGCTTACAAAATCGGGCAACGAAATTTAGCAATGGCAAATCGCTGATTTCTGGCAATAATGGCGCGGTCTATCTCTCGCCAGTGCCCTTTGTGACCCAGGGCGAAGACAATACCTGTGGTCAAGCTGTGATGACCATGCTTTTGCAATACTGGGGGCAGTCGCTTGATTATCAGACGGTGGTCAACGAAAACAACCCTCTCAATTTGGGCACCAGCTATGAAGCTGTGCAAACCTACCTCAAAAGCAAAGGTTTACAGGTCACCGCTTTTCGCGGTGGCACTTTAGAAAATCTTTTGCTCGAATTGCATCAGGGCAGACCGGTGATGGCCTTGCTTGATTTTGGCTCACTGGATCGCGAGCATTATGTTTTGGTGGTGGGCTACAATGCCCGCAGCAATACCTTGATTTTACATGAATCCCGTTCGGGCCCCTATGTGGAGATTGATGCCGATGATTTTATGCAAAAATGGAATAATTTACCTGCCGTCTCTTTGCCCATCTGGGGAGGCAGCAATTATTACCGTCTGATGTTTTCCGTCTCAGCGGGCCCCTAAAAAAAACAGAGATTCTGGGCCGGAGACGTCATATTTGGCCAGACAGGGCTATAATAAAATTATCCATACGGCACAGGAGTCTTTTTCATGAATTTTCAGGTCTCTGGCTCAGGGGCGGCACAGCCCCTTGAAAAGAAATCCACCCCTATCTCAGCGAAAAAAAACCAGGCTGAGAAATTGCCCGCAGTGACCCCTGAGCGTGCCTCAACGAATCCTGATCGCTTAAATACCCAGAAATTGCCTGCAGGCCAAGGCCTCAGTCAATTTCCTCTGGTTGAGGCCGAAAACCCAGCCTTGACCGCGCGCATGCAAAAAATCAATGACTTGCTTGCTAAAAGCACCAAGTCCAGCCTGACTTTGCCCCAGAAAGAAGCTGTTTTACGTCTCTTCAAAGACAGTCAGAAAGATGGCACCCTCAAAGACTTAAGCCAAAAATTACATGATTCGCATCAACTGCTGCCGCTCTACCAAAAAATGGGTAGTTTGGTCAATCGTTCTCCCGAATCTTCTGCTTTGCTGGGATTGGTGACCTTGGGTTTGTCTCTGGGAGAAGAGGCCAAAAGCAACCGGGCCTTTGAAATGAAAAAATGTTTGAGTGATGCGGGTGTGTCACCAGCCATTTTAAAAACGCTTAACGACTGATTTCCTACTTAACTTTTCTTTCTTTTGGGACTTGTTTTTTGTTGGATATTTAGTAAAATGTAAAAAACCTATTCACATTAGGCAAAGCTGCTAGAGGTATATCAACATGTTTCCATATTCAACGCGACCCCTGTTTCTGATTTTTTGTTTAACAGCCTGTGCCACCCCTGTGGCCAAAGATGCTTTTTTTACTCCAAGTCCCAATCCTTCTCCCAGCACCCCAGTTTCACGTCCGCTTGCCACGCCATCCAATCCAAGTACTCAACTTCAGGCAACACCTGAGCCCCTTGCCTCACCGACGGCTGGCCCTCCTGCTTTGCGGATTCAACAAAATTTACCAGAGACGGATGACAACGGCAAAATTTCAGATATTCAAGTCACATTTAGCACGTCAGACAATCAAGTCAAAATTTTAAAATCCATCACCTTGAGTGAGTTGGCCTCCGGATTTCCCATTTCTGCCCAGGGGCTGACTGCGGGCATTGCCTATGAAACGTCTATTTCGATTACCCGTCTCAAAGCAAGTTGTACCCATATTACGGTGTTCAAAGGCGCAGGTAAGTGGACCCCAGCCAAAGAGGCACAAACCATGACTTTGGCTTTCCCAGACAAAACCCTGAATCAGGCCTGTGAAAATAGTGCAGATGCAACCGCCTCCTCAACCGGTCAGTCGCCAGCGGCTTCAACGGCCTTTAATGCCGAGAATGATGCCGTAATTCGCAAAAAAATGGAAGATTTATTTTTGTCGATCAATCAACAAAGCAACGAAGGCATACTCAAGCATATTCAAGTGGGCACCCCGTTTTATATCAATAACCTGTATTATGGGCCTTACTATTTTGCTTATTTCAATTCGATGGAATACAAAGATCTCGAAATAAAACATTATGCAACAGAAATTCAGGCTGTGTTTAAACGCGTGGTCAATGCGCCCTATATTAGCAATCGAAGCCTCACTGCCTTGTATGAAAGCACCGTCATTTTAAAATTTAAGCAAGTAGACAAGACTTGGTATTTGGTTTCGGCCAGCCAAAATAAAAATGGCAGCTTAAATACCATGAGGAGTCCTGCCGCATTTACCGGAGGAACCTCTACTTTTGAAACGGTCACGCCACTTTCAAATTAACCTTTGAAGAGATTTTCAATCAGCCAGCCATAGCCAATAAAGGTACCCAAGCTTGCTCCCAGACTGGAGAACAACACGACCAAGAGGATCCGGGTAACTTGGTTGCGCCACCAGCCTTTCATGCTCTGAATGTCTTCGTGTAGCGCCTCGAAGTCTTTGACCCGGGGTTTGCGCAGCCAAGCTTCCACCAGACCTGCGACATACCCCACACCAATCAGGGGGTGCAAAGTGGTAATTGGGGCCGAGAGCACAGAGGCCAAAATGGTGAGTGGGTGAGCCCGCGCCAAGAGTGCGCCCAGGCCGGCCAGCCCGCCTGTTACCACGGTCCAACCGGCCAGGCCTTTGAGGCCCTTTTCCCAAGTGGTTCCCTGCTTGCCGCCCACAAAAAAACCGGCCACGAGCAAGACCACCACCAGCGCTGGAATCAGCCATTGCATCACCTGCGAAAACAAGCTCGGGGGCGGGATAAGATCCAGATCTTCGAGAGAAATAGTGGTGTCTTCCCAATGGGCCAACATACCCGGCACATGGCCCGCTCCGACCACAGCCACCAGTTTGTCGCCGGGGGCTTGGCGGATTTTTTGGACCATATAGAGATCGCGTTCGTCGATCAGGTGTTTTTTCACGCCGGGCAAAATCTGGCCCATTTCATCCAAGAGCAATTCCAATGCCCCTTTTTGTTTGAGGGCTTCGATTTGCTCGGCAGAGATTTCTTCTTCTTCTTCAAAGAGCGAAGCCAAAATTTGGCTGAAAATTTTCATTCGGGTCCAAAAGCCCATCAGGCGCCAAACGCGGGTCAAAGTGGTGCGCACCTCTCTGTCGATCACTGCCGTGTGAGCTGATTGTTTTTCGGCCACGTCTAATGCTGTGATCATTTCCAAGCCCGGTTTGACATCCATATTGCGGGCCATGCGACGCTGAATGGAGGTCAAGAGAAAATTGAGAAAGAGCACAAAGGTCTTTTTTTCGCGAATGACCTTGATAATATCCATGTTTTTCCAGGCTTCCTGGTCTTTCAGGGATTGCAAGCGTGAGTTGCAGAGTTCAACGCAGACGGTGTCGGGGTGCTCGTCTTCAATCACCTGTCTGACGAGTTCAGCGCTCTCTTTGGAGATATGTGCTGTGCCAATCAGGGTGATGGTTTTGCTGCCGTGTTTGAGACGGACAATATTATCGTGTTCAATGGGGGTGCGTTCTTCAGACATAGAAGGTATTGTAACCGATTCTGGATTGGGAGCAATGATAAAGGCGGTGTTAAGAATTCTCTTAACACCGCCTCGATGCGTTTAATGGGGATTATTCAGCTTCAATCCAGATCGGGGGATTCATGATTGCTGACATGGCGCTCAATTTGGGCGCTGCAGCCGGGTTGCTGGCAGGCGCTGAACTGCGCTTGTTACAAGCAGGGTGGTCATAAGCGGGCAGATTCTTATTGTCAAAAGCCGCGGTCCGCACTTTGTAATATTCGTTGACATACTGTTTGGCAATCAGGGGAGATTTGACAATCAGCATGTTTTCTTGATTTTTTTCCTGTGCACTTTTGGAGAAATTGTAAGAGCCGGTCACCACAATCTCATCATCAATGATCATCACTTTGTGGTGCATCAGGGCTTGGTTGCCATCACCCAGGGCCATAATGCCCGCTTTTTTTAATTCCCAATAGATTGAATACTGGGGAATGAGGCACTCATCAAAGACGCCTTCGACTTTTACGCCTGCGGCTTTTTTCTCAAGCATGATCTGTAAAATTTGTTTGTCGGTCATCGAAAAGGCCATAAAACGGATGCTCTTGGTCGCGCGGCGCAGCTCTTCATGGACGGTTGGCATGGCATTGCCACCGGGGGAGAAAAAGGTGCGAATGGAGATCCCGCTGACATTGATTTCTGGATGGGGAATGGCGTGGGGATTGGGGCCAAACATGCGCTGTTCAAACAGGCGTTGGAACTCGGCATTGTAATTGGCTGCCAATTGGGGTGAGCGAACCATTACACTGTTGTTGTTGTGGTGAAACATGGATGAAGTCGTCAGGTTCAAAGAACCGGTCCAGACGCTGGCATTGTCGACCACCATAAATTTGTGGTGCATCAGGCCTGCATTGCTGGGGCCATCATCGCGAATTTCAATCCCCGCTGCTCTTAGAGCGGCGATGGATTTGCGGGGAGAACCGGGGTTGTGTTTGTCCATCAAACTATCATATTCAGTGACCAGTCGAACGCGTACACCCCGTTTTTTGGCACGGATAAAGGCATTAACCGCTTCAACATCGTCGATATCATAAAAGGCACCGTCCAGGGTTTGGCGGGCAGAGTCGATCAGGGTAATAAAATACTTATCCACATTTTGGGGGTTGGAACGGCCGAGGGCTTCGTTTTCTGCCAAGAGGCCTTTGTAGGCATTGTTAAACATCGCAAAAAAGGGCAAATTGGTGGTTGCGGCCTGGGCGCGCAATTGGGGAGCAGCCATGCTGTTGATAGGGGCTCTCATACCCATCGGCATTTGACCGGCCAGGGGAGCAGAACCACAGCCAACCATGGTCAGAGAGAGCAGAGCAAGCAAAGATTTTTTCAAAGATTTCATTTTAAGTATTCCTCTACGCAATTTAGATACTCAGGTTATCTTGCATTTTTGCTCAAATGTTTCTTATGTTTAAGTTAATTCAGGATTAATTATTGCGTAAGTTTAAAAAGCCTTCAAACCAGTGGAAAACGGAGTAAAAACGTCGTTCCCTTCCCTTCCTGGCTGTAAACCTGGATGCTTCCGTGATGAAATTTGACGACTTCGGCCACCAGCGCCAAACCAATGCCACTGCCCCCCGAATTGCGATTGCGATCGGAGTCGATGCGATAAAAACGCTCAAAAAGATGGGGCAAATGAACGGCCGGAATGCCCGGCCCCTGGTCCTGGACTTGAACCAGAACCTCTTGTTCTTGTCGCCAACAACTTAACAAAACTTCTGCCTGGGTGTCTGCTTTAAAGGCATTGTCCAATAAATTGAGCAAGACCCTGTAAAGTGAATCGGGATTGCCCTGAATTTTTAATTTCTGCTGGGGTATTTTCAGTTGAAGCAGGGGATGTAATGGGCTGAGATCCTCAAAAATTTCTTCGAGTAATTGGCCCAGATTGACTTGTTCCATTTTTTCAGCGTGGCCTTCAAGCCGGGCCAAAAGCAGCAAGTCTTCTGTCAATCGGGAGAGTCGGGTGCACTCGCGAATGATCGTCAAAGCACTTTTGCTCAAAATTTCAGGGTGGCTGGGGCCCCGTTTTTCCAAAAGTTGGGCATGGCCCCGAATCGCCGTCAGGGGCGTTTTAAATTCGTGGGAGGCATCTGAGAGAAAACGCTGCTGGGCAATAAAGACTTTTTCGATGCGCTGCATCAGACCATTAAAGGTCTCCGCCAAGATTCCTATTTCGTCTCGGTTTAAGCCTGTGGTATTTAAGGGCTTAAACAGATCTTGCCCTGCCATTTCTCTGACTTGTTCGGTCATTTGTAACATCGGTGAAAGGGCCCGTTGAGCCAGCCACTGCCCCAAAACCAAAGACAATGCAACTGAAAAAAGCAAGGCCAGTCCGTCAAAGAGCAACATCTGTTGCAAAAAGAGTTCACTTTTATTCATCGACAGGCCCAATTGTAAATAGCCTGCAATTTTGCCTTCGACTTCAATCGGCGATGAACTATAAAGTATTGCAATATCCAAGCCTTTTTCGGGCTGCAGATGCATGAAGTGAAAGTCGGAAAGAT
This sequence comes from Candidatus Sericytochromatia bacterium, assembly GCA_050248915.1. Taxonomy (GTDB): domain Bacteria; phylum Cyanobacteriota; class Sericytochromatia; order UBA7694; family UBA7694. The sequence continues at coordinate 11,222 of JBFWRL010000041.1, read as the reverse complement.
GTTTCTCCGGGTGAATCGGCAAGGTTAAATTTCCCAGATTGCTCGAACGGGAGATCAGGTGCCCCTGGGTATCGGTCAATTGGATAAAGATATTGTCATAGCGGGCTGTTTGATCGTTGGCGAAGATTTGGTCGAGGTTCCGGGCATTCTCGCGCAAATCAAAGTTCAATTTTTGATGTTTAAATTCTTCAGAGACAGTGGAGATAAACAATTGGACTTCTTTTTGTTTATCATGAACCTCTTGTTCTCCCTGAGCATAAACAGAGGCCCTCAGTCCGAGCCAACCCCACAATGCGCCAATACCAACAATGATTGCGACCAGTGCTGTAAACCAGAGGGTGAGCTTTGTGCGAATTTTCATAATTCAGCTTGTGTATTGGGTTCTTCCTTTAAAACGTAGCCAATGCCACGTACGGTATGAATCAGGCGGGGCAATTGGTCTATTTCTAATTTTTTGCGCAAATAGCGAATATACACTTCGAGCACATTGTCCTCCCCTTCAAAGTCCCAGCCCCAAACGGCTTCCAAGATTCGGTGTCGGGTCAGCACATGCCTCGGATGCAGCAAAAAAAAGTGCAATAGCTCAAACTCTTTGGGTGAAAGTGGGATTTCTTGCCCTGCCCGTGTGACGGCATGAGAGGAGAGGTCCATGCGCACGTCTTCAAATTCAAACAGGCTGCGCTCACTCGGTTGGCGTTGGCGAATTTGAACCCTCACCCGTGCCAATAATTCATTCAGATCAAACGGTTTGACCAAATAATCATTGGCACCAGCGTCCAGACCTTCGACCCGATCATTGACCTCTCCTTTGGCTGTGAGCATCAAGATCGGCACGTCACTGCTCTGACGCAAACGTTTGCAAAAGGCGATGCCATCCATGCCAGGCAACATGCGATCGAGAATAATCAAATCGGGGGGGGGATTTTGGCGGGCTGCTTTTAAGCCTTGGAGACCATCTTGGGCCACTTCAATGCGATACCCTTCGTATTCCAGCTCCATTTGTATAAAGGCCATGATTTCTTGATCATCTTCGATCAGCAGAATATGTGCCAAAGGTTGCTCAGACATCACTAGCTCCTGTGATTTTTTCCAACAGAGAGATTATTCATTTTTTTTTTGCTTCTTTCAGCATACCTCAATCCTCAGCCAGCGAAATCTTCTCTCAGTCAACTCTCAGCAAACTTTCAGTGCCGTCTCATATCTGGCTGGTCTCTGCGTGAAATACTCAAGAGTGAATCAATGCAAAAGGACCACTACACCACTTATGATTGAAACCCAAAATCAGGCATTGCCTCAGGATGGCCTGACAGGTTTAAAAGAAAATTGGCGCTTTGATTTGAGTTCTGGTTTTCAAATCGCTTTAATTGCCTTGCCCTTGTCTTTGGGGATTGCCCTGGCCTCGGGCATGCCCCCCATGGCGGGGTTGATTGCTGCCATTGTTGGGGGCATGGTTGTGTCTTTAATCAGCGGTTCCTTTGTCACGATTACAGGGCCTGCTGCAGGCCTGATCGTGATTGTTCTGGGCGGGGTGCAAACCCTGGGGCAGGGCGATGCTGCGGCGGGTTATCGCTATACCCTTGCCGCTATTGTGATTGCGGGCTTGATAGAAGCTGCTTTTGGTCTGTTTAAAGCGGGCAAGCTCAGTGCCTATTTTCCAGTTGCAGCGGTCCATGGCATGTTGGCTGCCATTGGTGTGATTATTCTCTCCAAACAAATTCACACTGTTTTTGGTGTCAAACCCCATGGCCATGAAACCCTCGAAGTTATGTCTGAAATTCCCCACAGTATCATGCATGCCAATCCAGATATTGCTGTGATTGGCTTGATCTGTTTGGGAGTCACCATTCTTTGGGCTCTGCTGCCCTGGAAAAACCTCAAAAAGATCCCAGCACCCCTGATTGTGGTGATCTTGGGCATTGTTTTGGGGCATGTGATGGGCTTGGAAAAAGAGCATACCTCCACCCTTATGGGGCACCCCCATTTGGTGGGTCCCAAATTTTTACTCAATTTGCCCGCCAATTTGGCCCAGGGCATTGTCTTTCCTGATTTTGGCAAAATTGCCTCCCCTGCTTTTTGGGGCGTGGTATTGAGTCTGGCCTTGATCGGCAGCTTGGAAAGCCTATTGAGTGCCTTGGCCGTTGATAAGCTGGATGTTTATGGCCGCAAAGCCAATCTCAATCGGGATATCTTTGCTGTCGGGATTGGCACCGCAATCTCCGGGATGTTGGGCGGGTTGCCAATGATCTCTGAAATTGTCAGAAGTTCAGCCAATGTCAGCAACGGGGCCCGAACGCGCTGGGCCAATTTTTTCCACGGTCTGTTTATTTTGCTTTCCATTCTTTTGTTGCCGGGTTTAATCCAACAAATTCCCCTGACCGCATTGGCCGCACTGCTGGTGTACACCGGTTATCGCCTTGCTTCACCCAAAGAGTTTGTGCATACCTATCATTTGGGCAAAGAGCAATTGTTGATCTTTGTCGTTACCTTGTTTTCGGTTTTGGCCACTGATTTGTTGATCGGGGTGGCCTGTGGGGTGGTCGTCAATATCATTGTTGTTACGTTGCAGGGTTCTCCGTACAAAGATCTGTTTAAACTCAAATGTCGGATCGAAGAAAGCGCACCTGGCCATTGGGTTTTTAAAATTCAGGGAGCTTCGGTTTTTTGCAATTTAATCACCCTTAAACACAAATTGGAATCACTCCCCCCTGGAAAATCAATTCTGATTGAATTTCATGAATCCCCCTTGGTAGATCACACGGTCATGGTTTATTTACAACAATTTGCCAAAGATTATCGCCGCCTGGGAGGGCAATGTGAGATTGCAGGTTTGGATGCTCATACACCGGTGTCTGAACACCCATTGGCCACCCGCAAGAAGCAAAAGGTGGGTGTTTTAAATGCCGATTTTTAACGGTTGGTGGAATGAGTAAGTAATTGAGAATATTCGTATATTCTTATATGCTTATGATAAAAGTTGATCACAACAAAAGCAAACAAGAGGAAAATCATGTCGGTAACACCCATGCGCATCTTTAAAGCTGATTTTTTTAAGGCCCTTTCCAGTCCTGTCAGAATTGCCATTCTCGATCTGCTCAGAAATGGGGAAAAAAGCGTGAATGAATTAACGGCCTCTTTTGAGATTGAACAGGTCGGAATATCTCAGCATTTATCTGTTTTGCGCACAAAAAATTTAGTAAAAACCAGAAAAGTTGGAAATAATGTCTATTACTCCATCCTTGATCCCTCTGTGTTCATGCTGTTGGATGAAGCTGCGCGCATTTACCAGCATAATTTGATTGATTTACACCAAATGAATGCGCCTATTTTGGGGTGATTTCTATGAGATCGTTTGCCTTTGCTGACTTGGATCAGGTCATCACTTGGGTCGGTACATACCTTCCTCATCAGGGCACTTTGCAGCATTTTATTCACCACAATCCCTTGCAGGCCTTTGAAAATTATCCTTTTTCACAGGCCTGCCAGATTGCCCAAAAAGCCTATCAAGCGCATTCTTTTTTAGAACCCAAGCGCTATTTGGCCTATATTCAAGCGGGTAAAATCTCTGCCGAAGCGCTTCAAGAACAGTTGCAAACGCTGATCACAAAACAGCATATACCCCAGCAATACAAGCCTTGGTTGATGCGCTTACTTTTGCAACCACCGCTCCTGAGCAAACAGGGCATCATTGAAAAACACCTCAAGCAATTCGAAAATAAAGCTTTGCTGGCTGAAATCCAAGGACTGATTCAATCTGAAAAAGCCCATGAACCGATCCACAATTCTTTTTATTTTCCGACCTATAAAGAGGTGATCTTGCGCGCCCAGGGGCAAGATATTGATGAAACGATCAATCCCATTTTGGCCAAATTCTTAAGCTCTTATGTCGATCCTGGCAGTGCCTATTGGCGCAATGAATACAAGGCTCAGGGTCTGTGGGCCTGTTTTAAGGAAAACTACAAATCCAAATTTATCTTGGAAAACAGCTTGGCCCGCGATCTTCACCTTGAATTACAACAGAGTGCGCAGCTGGACTTGAGTTTGGATCAACTCATTTACCATTATTGTGAACAGTTAAAAATTCCCTCTGAACAGATCCACACCTATTTACTGGCCATGGGATTGCGCTTGAGGGGGTGGGCCGGGCTCTTTAATCAATTGGAACATCACCCAGAAGAGGCCTTGGATCAAACGGCTTTTGTTTTAAAGGAATTTTTACTGGTCAAATTGGTTTTGGAATATGTGGTCGTTATCAATCATTTGGGTCAAATTCAAGGCGATGAGTTGATTACTTATGAGCAGCAAGAAAAGAAAGCGGAAAAAAAGCAATTTGAAACAGAATTGCTTTATCTGGTGCTCCACTGTTTGAGTATCAATCAATTGCTGCCCGGTGGCAATTGGGATTGGTCACATACCCAAAAAGTGGATTTGATTCTGCTACTGAGGCATTTCACGCGTTTTCAACGCCAAGTGCTCTACCAAAATGCCCTCGAAAAAACCTATGCCTATCGCTATTTGAATGCCTTGCAGCAAACCCATGAGCAAAACACGCAAGGACTTCCGCCCGCAGATGCCCATCAGAAACCTGCTGCATTCGCTTATATTACCTGTATTGACGATCGCGAAGAGTCGCTCAGGCGCTATTTAGAGCAGACAGAGCCCACATGCCGCACCTTTGGTATTGCAGGGCATTTTGAAATGAATATGCAATTTAAAGGCTTTAATGAAGTGCGTTACCGCAAACTCTGTCCGGGTGTCATTACTGAAACGTTTCAAGTTCAACAGGTAGAACAAGAACCTGCTTTTTCTGAGCCCGTTTCCTCTAATCAAAGGCGTTTGAGCCGTTTATATGCTCAATTTTTTCATGCCTATTCCAAACATTCCAAAATCTCGTTTGTCGCCTATTTTATTACCTTGATAACGGGATATTTGAGTTCAATTCCTTTCTTTTTAAAGGTCTTTTTTCCCCATCTGGATCTGGAACTCAGACGAAAAGCCAAAAAAATCTTTTTACATCAAAAACAATTGGTTGACTTAATTTTTCATCAACAGGGCAATCCTGCGGGAATATCCTATCAGCAAGGGGCTGATAAAGTTTATCAATTGTTGAGAACCATCGATCTGCAGGCCCCTCTGAGCGAATTTATTTATGTGGTGGGACACGGCTCATCAAGTATTAACAATCCCCATGAGTACGCTTACAACTGTGGGGCCTGTGGGGGGGGTAAAGGTCGTGCAAATGCGCGTATATTTGCCACAATTGCCAACCATCCCGAAGTAAGACAAATTTTAAAGCAAAAATACCAGTTGGAACTGCCTGATAGAACAGTTTTTGTGGGAGGATATCATGATACCTGTAAAGATCATATCAGTTGGTTTGACTCAGGTTTAACCTCCGAACAAAAAAACAGTCATCTTCAGCATCAACGCGCAATCCAAAAAGCTTTGCAACTCAACGCGGCAGAGCGGGCGCGGAAGTTTTATAATATTTCCACCCAATTGAGTTTGGCGCAGACCTATGCCAAGGTACAAACCCGTTCGAATGACTTAACGGAGGCCCGCCCTGAATATAACCATGCCACCAATGCACTCTGTGTGATCGGCCGCAGAAGTTTGACACAACAGGTCTTTATGGACCGTCGGGCTTTTCTCTGTTCATATAATCCCAAGCAGGATGATGGCAGCATTTTGGCCAAAATTATGGGTGCTGCGATTCCTGTCTGTGCGGGCATCAACTTGGAATATTATTTTAGTTCTGTGGATCCAGAGGTTTATGGCTGTGGTTCCAAACTCAATCACAATATTACAAATAATTATGGTGTGATGAGTGGCTTTGCCAGTGATTTAAGACTGGGCCTTTCGAAACAAATGGTTGAAATTCACGACCCGATGCGGATTTTAATTGTGATAGAAAGTCAACCCCAGATCGTCTCAGAGATTTTGCAGAAAAATAAACAATTGCGGCAATTGGTTGAAAATCAGTGGGTGCACCTGCTGGTGTATGAGGACGCAAAAAAACAGTTTTTTGCACATCAGGGGGCTGAGTTCGTTCCTGTCTCTGCATTCTCAGAGCCGCTCAAGACCTATTCCGTTTCGCAAGCCATCGAAGTGAATGCCCAAAACCTAATTCCTGTCGCGATTGTGGGGCGCAAGGATGTCTGAGTTAATCGAGGGAATGGTTTCGACGATCATTTTAATTCCTTTAATGATGTTTCTCTATGCCCTATTTACCCGCATTAGAAGCGGTGTTAATTATTCAAAATCACTTAGTATTACGGCTATTGCTGGTCAGCTTTTGCTTTTCATTTTGGCTTCTGCGATTTTCGGCCTTGTTTTGATCCAGAAAGAATTTGATATCTTGCTTTTTTCCTGGTTTAAACACGCCAAAGTCGTTTATAACCTCAATATACATTTGGATCTTTACAGCAGTTTACTTTTGCTTTTGGGTGTTTTTCTGAGTGGTGTTATGGGACGATTTTCCCTGAATTATTTGGCCCATGAAGAGGGCTATTATAAGTTTTTCATTAATTTTTACTTGATGCAATTGGCTTTGTATACCCTGATCATGAGTTCCAATTTCTACTTTGTCTTAATTTCTTGGGAGTTGCTTGGCTTGGCTTCGGTGTTTCTGATTTCTTTTTACCAGAGTAGCAGCAAAACCGTTTCGAATTCATTGTTTGTTTTGGGTATTTATAAATTCTGTGATTTCTTTTTAATTTTGGCGCTCTTGCTTTTTCATCATGAACAACATGTCTTCGTTTTGGAGCGCCATTTGCATCCAGTCTCCCTGCTCTTTTTGGTTTCTTTGGTGATTGCCTCTATGGGAAAATCTGCGATTTTTCCCTTCTCCAAGTGGGTCCCCCGAGCGATGGAAGGCCCCACCACTTCCAGCGCCATTTTTTATGGGGCATTATCGATACATGCGGGCCTTATTTTACTGCTCAAATTCCGCCATGTGTTCGTGGTCTATCCCCAATTAAATGGAACCATCATTCTTTTGGGCTTGGCCACAGCCCTTTACGCCAGTTTAAAAAGCCGTATTCAAACCGATGCAAAATCAACTTTGGCTTATTCTACTGTGGTACAGGTGGGATTGATATATATTGAATTTGGTCTGGGGCTGTACGCTTTGGTGGTGGTTCATACCCTTTCCAATGCCCTCTTAAAAACCTACCAGTTTATTCGCACCCCATCTAATATTCATCATTTCCACCATCTTGAAAAACTCAACTACCAAGCACTTCGACCTGGTGGCCTGCATTTTGAGACCCTTTTACCGCTGTCTGTCAGGGTTTGGGCTTATAAAGCGGTCTACCATAATTTTGGTCTAACGCTGATCTGGCAAACGATACTGTGGCCATTGAAGCAATTGCAATCGGTGCTGAATCTGCAATTGGAGAGAATCACAGCTTATTTTAAACGCTTTCGACTTTTTCACTCGCAACCGCTGGTGTTGATTGTGGGGATACTCTTGGTCATTGGTCTGATAGGGCTTGAACGCAAGGTGGGGCTTAACCAACTCTATCTTTCTGGTTCTCTGTTACTCTTGGCTTTGGTCTTTTCCCTGGTCAGCCTAAAACACACGACCATTTCTCTCTATTTGATCAAAATAAAAATCAGCTATTTTCTGATTTCTGCCAGTGCATTGTTGTTTTTCGGAGATTTGGCACATGTGGATGCTGTTCTCTATTTTGTCTCCAATTTAATCTCCCTGTTTGTGCTCAGCTACTTTATTAAGTACCTCTCCAGACGTTTTGACCTCAACGATATCCGCACCTATTTGGGCATAGGCAATCGCTATAAATACATCAATATGATTGCGATTGCAATTTTATTAATGCTGACATTTACGCCGGGTTTTGCTACTTTTGTGATTTTTGATGTGATTTTAGAGGATATTTCTGAAAAATCAATGTTGATGATGATCTTGTTTCTGATTGTCAATACGTTGAATATCTACTCTATATTTAAATTTATTTTCAAAATCATCTTTGGGGAGTCGAAGCAATATTTTGATGAGTACCCTGATTTTTCTCGCTTTGAACGCTTAAAATTGGCGGCCTTGATTTTGCCTGTGATCGCCGTTGGGCTTTTGCCTTTTATGATTTATCACTGATTAATTATGATATTATAATTAATTTCAAATTATTTTTTCTATCAATCAATTTTCTCTTGAACAAGAGGTTTAATTCCATGTCATTTTATGTTCAAAAACGTCTGGCATTCTTGTTTCTGTCTGCCTTTCTGGTGGAGAATCTTCCGGCGGCCCTTGCTGAGCCCGTTTCAGTCGCGAGTCCTCAGCCTTTAAGTTCACTTCCTGCTCCTGTACCAGAAGATTGGCATTTTGCGGGTCAGGTCCTCATTCGCACAGAAATGGATGGGCGTGATTTTGACAATGGTACAGGTCCTCTTTTTTGGACAGTCATGCGCACCCGGCTGGCGTTGAGCAAAACATTTTTTCAGAAAGATCTGGAATTTTTTGTGCAATTGCAAGATGCCCGCAGTTTTGGAGATGTCGGGGCGGCCATCGCCAATTTACGCAATATCGACCTTTATCAGGGCTATGTTCAGGCCCACCATCTTTTGGGACAAGATCTCACTCTGCAAATCGGTCGCTTTGAACTGGACTATGGTAATGGACGTCTGTTCAGTCCTTTGCCTGGTTGGAATTATATTGGCCAGTCTTTTGATGGGGGGCGACTCAAGTTCCGTTTGCCGGCTTTCTATGATTTGAGCCTCGATGCCTTTAGTGCCGTGATTAAAAATACCACTCCAGCCATTCGCAATCCCACCCCTGCGGTATATCCACTCAAGGGCGATTCCGGCCATGGATTACATGGGCTCTGGGGCAGTGTTGAGCTGGCCAAAGAAGCCAAATTGGATGCCTTTGCCTATTATGAGATCGACAGCAACCAGAGCAAAACTGGATTTGCCGATATTAACCGCTTGACCTTTGGACTCAATCATCGCGGGCAGTACCTTGATGGCTTTTTGAGCTCAACCCTGGAAGCGGATTATCAAGTGGGCAAAGTCAGTGATTTAAACGTCAATGCATTTTTGCTTTCTGCTTCGGGTTTTGCACATCCCGGTGAATTTCATGTTGGGGCAGGGGCTGATTTTGTTTCGGGCACTGCCCCAGGCTCGACGAATAGCAACAACGCCTTTAGTCAGGCCTTTGGCAATAACCATGCGTTTTATGGCTATATGGATTACTTCCTCAATATTCCTGTCAACAGCAAGAGCCTGGGCCTCAATGATTATTATGTAAAAATGGCCTGGACACCTCAAGGCTTGCCGCTTGAACTGGCCTGTGATCTGCACCATATGGCTGCCAATCAAATTTCAGCCAATGGGCAAAACATCTTTGGGCAAGAAGCAGATTTGACTTTGACCTACAAACAGGAAAAAAATCGCTATATCTGGGGGCTCAGCGCCTATCTGCCGGGGGGCTTGTTTCGCTCAACTGATTTTTTTGGTTCAACCCGGTCTGGCTTGTCTTTTTGGTCTTATATTCAGGCGATCGTTTATTTTTAACTTATAACGCCTGAATTTTTTCTGAGATTTTTGATTTAATCCCTATGATTGCCCAGGGATAATCTTATATAATTGATATAGAAATTCATATGTATTAACGTAATGTTCATCTCGACTCCCGCTCGACGAACACTCGACTCCCTGAGCGTACCCCTGAGCCTGTCGATGGGAGTTGAAGGGAAGCGCTCTTTGCTTCAGGACGGGACATGTGTGTTTCTATTTCAAAAATCTGCTTTTAAGCAAGAAAGTTAAGACTAACTAAAAATGACCGATTATAATGAGATTTTTGAACGCAACAAAGCTTGGGCGCACGATAAAGTCGAACACCAACATGATTATTTTGTTCATTTATCTTCGGGGCAACAGCCCGACTATCTCTATATTGGCTGTTCAGACAGTCGCGTTCCCGCCAATGAAATTATGGGGCTCGATGCAGGTGAGGTCTTTGTTCACCGCAATATCGCCAATATGGTTCCTTCTAATGATCTCAATGTCTCAGCGGTGATCAACTATGCCGTGGTGCATTTGGGGGTCAAAAATATTATCGTCTGTGGTCACACCAATTGTGGCGGGGTCAAAGCCGCTATGCAGCCCAAAGATTTAGGTATCCTCAATTCTTGGTTGCGCAATATCCGCGATGTCTATCGCCTGCACCACGGAGAATTGGATGCGATCAAAGACGACGATGCCCGTTATAATCGTTTGATCGAACTCAACGTGATTGAACAATGTCTGAGTGTGATCAAAATGGCCGAAGTTCAGACCTCGTTTTTGAAAAACGGCTATCCCAAAGTCAGTGGCTGGGTCTTTGATATGAGCACAGGGCTGATCAAAGATCTTGAAATCAATTTTACCGAACGTCTCAAAGACATTCAGGCCATTTATCGCCTCGAAAATGGCGCATTGGTCTAGTTGAACCGCTTAACCTTAAGCGGCCGGGCTCAGCATGGGGACTTCAATCAAAAGAACCTCCGACGCTTCGGTCGCTTTGAGGGTGAGTTTGTCTGTTCCCCAGACACCCAGACCATCCCGTTGGTGTAGTTCTTCTTGGGCTGTGACTATTTTTCCTGCCAAGACAAAGAGATACATGCCATGGTCTGGACTGTGGGGCGTATAGCTTATTTCTTGCTCAGCACTCAAATCGACCCGAGAAAACCAGGCCTCTTGGTTGATCCACACTCCCTTGCCGGGCTCGGGTGAGACCACCGTTTGCCATTGGTTAAGACGCTCCGCTTGTGAAAACGACTGCTGTTCATAGCGGGGCTGAATATTCTGTTTTTGGGGCAAAATCCAGATCTGCAGAAAATTGACACTTTGATTGGCATCGTGGTTAAACTCGGAATGAAACACCCCTGTTCCCGCTGACATGATCTGTACATCTCCAGTTTTAATCACTTCCACACTTCCCATGCTATCTTTGTGGGCCAAGGACCCAGACAGTGGAATTGAGACGATTTCCATATTCTGATGGGGGTGTTTGCCAAATCCTTGGCCTCCGAGAACTTTATCGTCGTTTAAGACGCGCAGTGCACCAAATTGAACGCGCTCTGGATCAAAATAACTGGCAAAGCTAAAGCTGTGATAGGAGTCGAGCCAGCCGTGGTTGGCATGCCCTCTGCTCTCTGCGCGGTGAAGTACTTTTTTCATTGAAGTGGCCTCCTGAATTTAATAGTTTAATATTAAACTATTAA
>JBFWRL010000040.1:0-38297 GCA_050248915.1 Candidatus Sericytochromatia bacterium | reverse complement strand
ATTGTCTTGGGAATGCCATTGAATCTCTCCCCAAAGATTGACCCTGCAAAAGCCGACCCCTGCATAATCAGCCACAGCTAAATGCCAGTCACTGTATATCGCTGGGGGCAAAAGGTAGTAGCAATAGACCGCTTTGCTTCTTCTGAATTCGGTCTCTTGCAGAAAGAGCAGACCCGTATCAATCGTGCTGAAGACCCATTGTCCATCGTGTGTCAGATTGGGAGAAAATCCTGAATCATCAAGCATCATGTAGATCAATTCTTCTTTTTGGTTGATCTCAGCACTGACAGGATCCAGAAACCCTGTGTGATCAATCAAAAAAATCTGATGAACGGTGTGAAACAAAACACGGCCATCTTTTAACATCACAGGCAACGAAAAGTCACCCAGCGCATTAAACTCCGAAAAAGGGAGTTCACAGGTCCAGAGGTGTTTTCCCGTCGGACTCCAAGCAGAAAGACAGCCATGATTGAACACACGCAAACTGCCATCTTCCGCAATCACGCAGCCGTTTTTTATTGCACGATTGGTTTGCAGGGAGGAATAAAGATAGGGCAATTCAAAGGTGTGAGTCACCCGGCCCAAGGTAGGGCCAGGATAATCAACACAAGACGAATTCTGGCGATCATAGCCATACCGTGGCCAGGGGCTGTGCGCCAGTCCAAACGTCATGGCTGAAGGCTTCTCAAGATTGAAGCCCCTAATCTCAGTTGAAAAAGTGTCACAAAGGAAAGGTCTGACAAAAAGGCTGCCAAACAGGCCTGTAGGTTTAAAACGTGACTTTATTGTATCTCAAAACTTGGCCTTGTGGCGATTTTATCTCTTGGGGCCTGCTCCTGGATACGGGCTTGTGGCTTTGACACAACCCTCAAGGGTTTGGTGCTTGATTCCAGGCCAACTGCTCTTGGTAGACCTGTTCCAGGTAAGGGCCAATGCGAGAGCGGGTTTCTTGTCTTAAATCAAAAAAGTGATCCCAGTCATACTGACGAATAACATGAGAATGTAAGTAACAACTTTTTTTATTTTCTTCGGCATATTGAACTAAATCTGAATAGGTATAAATCCCAAAGGATCTTACAGGATAAAATATCTCAGGTTTAAACCAAATGACCCAATCATCGGGAATGGATTCATCTGCGATGACAAACATCTCTGCTTCGTAGGAATAAGGTGCAAGGTAATAGAGCAGTGGCCTTTCTATTGGGCATCTGATTTCGCCCATCAGGCGGAATCTACTTTGCGATGGCTCTGCGTGAGTAAAGTAAGTGATACCCAAAACAAAGTATTCTTTGTCTATATCAAACTCTGACCTTTACCCGTTTGAGTGGACAAACAGTTAAGCAACATTTCGCTGCTCGAACTGTTCTGGGCTGAGATAGCCCAGAGTTGAATGAAGTCTTTGCCGATTGTAAAAGACCTCAATATACTCGAAAATTGTGCTGGAAGCCTCTTTCCGAGACTCAAACACTCTATCACAACATTCCAGTTTTAGAGTGCCAAAAAACGACTCAGAACAAGCATTGTCATAACAATTTCCCCTTCTGCTCATGCTTTGTGCCATTCCATAGCCCTTCAAATGCTCTTGAAATGACTGCGAAGCATACTGTGAACCACGATCTGAATGAAACAACAGGCCTGGCGCTGTATGTCTGCGTTGCAGAGCCATATTTATTGCACTTGTCACCAACTCTGTTTCCATCGATTGAGACATGCTCCAACCAACAACCTTACGAGAGTGTAAGTCCAATACCACAGCCAAATACAGCCAACCTTCGCGTGTTGCAACGTAGGTGATGTCTCCAGCCCACACACGGTTCATGTCTGAAACTTGAAATTGGCGGTTTAAGATATTTTCAGCCACTGGCCTTGAATGGTTTGAATCTGTTGTTTTTACTCGCTTTCGCTTCATTTTTGCTCTGAGATTGTTCTCTCGCATAATCCGGGCCACTCGATTGTGTCCCACGGAGTATCCTTGTTGCCGCAAACTGGCTGTAATACGAGGACTTCCGTAGCATTTACGGCCTTGGTCATAGATTTCTTTTACCTTGGCCAGCAAAAACGAATTTTCCTTGGTACGCATTCCAGGAGAACGTTTTAAATGACGGTAAAAGCCACTTTTACTGACTTCTAGCAATTCTGTCATGCGTTGCACCTTAAATTGCTTGATATGGTCTGAAATCCATTTCATACGTATTTGTGATTCTTCTGGGAGAAGATCTCTAAGGCTTTTTTTGCCTTGGTTGTTGGCGAATTTATGAGCCTTACAACCGAGGACCGCATAGCGCAGATCTCCCTATCCTCCTTTAGGTTGGCATTTTCTCGGCGTAATCGGGCCAATTCAGCTTCCTGTGACGTCATGTTTCCATGCCCACGAAAGGCCTCACCTCCAGATTGACTAAGTTCATGTCGCCAGCGGTAGATCAAGTTATTGCGAATGCCTAAACTTCTCGCAGCTTGGGCTCCACCGACTTGGTCAGCCAACTCCAAGGCTTCAACTTTGAATTCTTTGCTGTATTTTTTGTTTGCCATGTTTTCTTTACCTTCTGTTTTAAGTGTAAACCTCTGTTCTCAGGTGTCCACTTTTTTAGGTAAAGGTCAAAGAATCCACTTCATCCTCATCATTATCTGCATAAAAAAGGATTAATCTCCGCCAGTCTGATATCAAATATCCCCCAGCAAAAACTCTTATGTTCTCGGTATTCAATATCCCCTGAATGCCAGAAATTCTCCTGAGATTATTCTCTAATTCCTTAGAACTGGTTAAGTTTAAAATCTCCTCTTGATCAGGGCAGGGATTTTGACACTGCCAGTCAAGTTCTTCCAGATAAGAACGTGTATTGCCGACAAAGCGATCCAGCAAACCAAGTAATTCATTGGCCTCGGCCAGAATACCCCTCAGTTCAGATTCAGAGGCTGACACTTTCACTTGCTGAATGGCTTCCAGCAATCTATCATATTTGGTCTGAATCGGCGAAAGAGAGCCCTGGGTTGCTGCCGCATCTCCATCACCCAACACACGTTGGGCAATCTCCTCTAATAATGCTGGATCTGCATTTTCAAGACAGGGATCCGATCCTATTTTGTCCAATAATTTCTTGTAATTTTGTACGGCTTTTAAATTCTTTGCCTGAATCTTTTTCAGTGTCTCTTCGAGTTCTTTACCTAAACATTCTTCGTTGATTTCTTCCAGTGAAAGTTGGATGTCTCGGGCCTTGAGCGCAATTTCTCCAATGGTTCTCAGCGCACTCAGAATCGCTTTCCCTCTGCCACCAGGGCCAAAGGCTTTGACTTTGGAAAAACCCTTCAGCAGGCTCAGGCTACTCTTTTGCACCTCTGCCAATTTTGCTTTGCGTGCAGCAGTGGTTTTACCCAAGTTGGCATTTTTAAAGGCTGCCAATAATTGGTCTACTTTCTTTTTGATATCTGTATTGGAGGGGCCAGCTTGAATTTGAAAATCTCCCCCCAATTCAGTACTCAGGGCGGTAAGCTCTTGAATCGAGGTATTTAAATAGGCGTTATACAGCTGATCGAGTTCAGGGGTGCCTCGGTCAAGTTTATCTGGCGCAAAGGCCAAATACTCACTGTGCTCAACAATCTGCCCCTTGAGCTTGCGCAGGGCTTCCACCACCTCTTGGTTGGGGCTGTCTTGCTCAATAAACAACCGCGTCACCCAGAGATAGGTCTGCAATTCTGAGTAGAGAATCTTTAACTCTTCGAGGCCGTCCAAATCCCCTTTCTGGGCTTTGAACTGCTGGGCATAGCTCTCTGCCTGGGCCACAAGATTGGACGACAGCGTGACGCTGGGCAGACTGCCTGCCTGCTTTTGCAAGACTTCAGCCAATTGGCGACGCATCACTTCGAGGTAGCCCAGCTCGTCGCGCACATTCCAGTACGGCTCCTGAAAGCGCTGCTCAGCGGCTTCGAGCATTTCTTGCAGACCCTCTGCTTGTTTGGGTTTGAGCGCGGCAGTGGTAAAACCGCCTTCGCTGAGCCGATCCTGAAGGTTGTTCCACTGGTTCAGGCTTTGGTTGAGTTCACGCGTGTCCTCAAAGGTGTTTGGCGTTTGCGACATGAGCTAAAAGCAACTGTCTTGGTCGCTGTCTAAGACAATACTGTCATTTAATCCAAATTTCGGTGTTCAAATATCAGATGAGCGACTTTCTGCTATTTTTTCAATAAAAATTTTTGTGGTAGATAAGGTTTCAGAAATAAAAACCTGTATTTGCTCATTATTTTCCAGATCGTCTAAAGATGCAATTTTTATGGGGCCCATAGACTGTTTTTGAGTACAACGAACCACACGTTCATTCTCAAAACGATATTTAATATAAATTTCGACATACTCAAAGAATTTTTTGATAAATAATTCATACGTTGAATGTAGATATATTTTTGGCAATCTCTTTTTATAAGATTTTTCCTCAAGCTCATAATAAGCGGATTCAGTATTCCCGGCTTGAAAATCAACACATGAAAAAGTATAAGAAAACTCAGAATTTGCAAATTTTTGAGAGAAAAAATCGAGCACATATTGTGGAGTGGGATTGGCCGCACCCAAAGTCATATTGACAGACAAACCTAAATTTTCATCTATAAATTGGGCTATTTGGTTAAAGAGAAGAGCTAAATTTTCTTCCTCCATTTCTTCTGAGAAGAAAAACGTTTCTTCTTTAAGAATAGAATTGTCTTTCATTTCACATCTATCTATCCATGTGGCTTGGCAAATAAATGTGTTTTCATTTGTCTCCATCAATTCAAAAGACAAACCATAACCCGCTTCAATATCATCTACATATGAAAAAATATCAAAAGTGAATTTTGTACTGTTTTTTGTGAAATCAAAATGACTCTTGAGATGACCCACTTGGGGATGATGTTGAATAAACTTATCTTGATAGTTCTGGATCTTTGCCTGAATCATTTCAAAAAGTTTGCCTGAAAGACTACTCATATCTTTAATTTAGATTCAGATTCCGTCTTTGCTGAAATGCATCTAAATAAATTAAACCGCTGTAAACTAAGCTTTCATGCTCTTCTACATGTTGGGTTACTAATTCACCCATAAATTCATAATATTGCTTGATTTCATCAATAGCGGTAGGCTGTTCTGAGAGAGGTACAATAAATGATTTACTGCTATATTTGTGAAAATCACTGTCACTTGTCTGCTCTGCATTGAAACACAATGAAACCTGTGCAAAATCTTGCGATTTATCAGCCTCAATGACAAAGTTATTGTTCGTTTCAAACAAGAGACTAATACTATTCGGGTAAATAGCGTTTATTTTTGCTATATGTGAAACATAATAACCATCTTTTTGATTCTCAGACACAATATCTTCAGCAAAGCCTTGCTGATAAAGATAATGGTCATCAAAAGCATATTCAAAATGAATAAAGTCTCCGTATTCTCTCTGCAAAAGCCACTTAAAGAGATGATCTTCATAATGGCGTTCCATCATTAATATATTTTGAATAAGGTCGAAAAACTGGTCTTTCATTTAATATTTTTGTGATTTATATTTTATTTTTTAACTGGAAAGGCTTTATCCAAGACAATCAAATTTGCCTTTCAGGTCTTATTCTCATAATAACAGAATCAACAAAAGGAATCTATTCGGGTTCAAAACTGAAGATTCCGTAGCTCTTATCAGAAAATTGTGATATCTTCGGTTTGAACAGATATTCCTGATTTGTTAACAGTTTTTGCATTTCTTCTTGAGAGGCTATGTTTGAATACACCTCATAGGACACAATCGCTTTTAAATAGAGCGTCAGAGGTTCCATTTTAAGGGATTCTGAAATCTCATCCAGAGAGAATGCTTGCCTGTAAAACTCACTAAAACGGACTTGCCCGGCAATACGTGTACCAATTTCAAGTGCTTTGGGAAAAATGAAAGTGAAATAAAAATTGGGGACACGAATGATAGAAACGGTATATCCCTGTTTAGGTTTACAAGAGTTATTTGAAACAATTTTGCCATTCTTAATAACTTCCCCACAGCAATAAAACCGATCCGAAAAAAGATAATCGCAACAGAGAGGAGCGACAGGATTGATGTGTAAATCCTCGCTGAGCGCTGTTAGCCAAGTTTTCTTGATACCTGTTTTCAAGACATGGCTATCGTCCAGACGAAGAATCATCATTGGGATGTCAGTTCCAGTTCTAAAAAAAGATCCTGTTGAGATTCTTGCACAGGTGACTCGGTTATATAGGCTCTTTTTTCGGGCAAGTGAATCATTTTTTGAATGGGGATGATCTGACGAACGTGAAAATAATGGTCCTGAAAATGGGGGAAATGCGCTGGGGGAATCCAGAGAAACAGGGTGCCACTTAACCAAAGACCGGATTCAATCTTTTTTTCCTCGGGTTCTGGTATTTCATCTGCTTTAAGTATCAATTTTAATAAGCCGACATCCAGCACACAATAGGTATGCTGCTGCTCTGAATATATCTCACAAATCTGGCCATAAAAATAATGGGCATTCCAATAAAGGTGTTTTAGCTGAAAGGAGCCAGAAGGGGCATTCCAGACACAGTTTTCAATCACAGCATACAAAGGGGTAGAAAAATTTTGACCCCCTTGTACAAATTGTGGGGATTCCGATTGAATGAGTGCTGCCTGATAAAAATCTGAAGGACCGTGCGAGTAGGTTATTAGAAAAGGCATTTCAAAAAATTGTGTATATGTTTCTTTTCTAAATAAAGAAAGGGCTGTGTAATAAGGCCAATATTTAAAGCTGAACTCGGGTTTTAAGGTCATGGTTCCACCATGCCCTTGACCTGTGCGCTGGAGAACACGAAAAGTCTGATATAACTCAGGGAGATGAAGAGGCTCAACCAGAAGGGAAGAAGTCTCTCCCCCCAGTCGTTGGGTATCAAAGACCTGTGTGACTTTTGCTTCTATCCAGGTTTCAGCAATGATTTCAGTTGTATTATTGTCGTTTTGAAAACGCCAACTTAAAAGTATTGGTAAATTTTGATAGGTGGAGAGGGCCCAAATTTCATTTTGGTAATGTCCCTGAACGCCAAAAACAGATTTTACAAAGAGGTTGAGACAATAATCACCGGGCTTGGCTGGGTTTGGAGTAAACTTTTCCTGAGCCAGTGTACTGGCGTGCCATTGTTTGATTTCAGCCACAACCACAATATTCAGAATTTGATTCTGCTCGATAGGATCCGGCTGGTAGGGATCTAAAAATCCCTCAGCTATATCACTTTCAAAAATAGAAAGGGTTATTTCTTGCTGAGTACTATCCATAGATACTGATTAAGGTTCCGGATAAATTGTGTATATTTTGCATTTGCTATTATTAAAATCATACAGATATTTGGTAGCGTTGGCTAATGAAAGTCCAGAAGGCAATAAAGGATCTCCCTTTTTGAAATCAGGATATTTTAAAAGCGTTCCAACACTTGTCTTACCGATGACCGTACCGGTTTCTATTCTTGCCTGTGAAGCCTTTGATGTCGCTCTTTTCTGATAGGCCTCCAAAGTATATTTGAATAAAGTTTTATCACTTATAAATTTTGATTTCGATTTTGCCATCAAAAGCATATCATTGGGAACTGTTCCACCATGCCCACCCAATGCATGTCCCATAAATTTAAGTTCTGCGGGCAAGTACACTTGATAGTAAGCATCTCTTGCCGCCCTCATGTTCTCGTAAACTTTAAAAATCATATTTTTATAGGATTCTTGTCTTGTTGGAACATAATCATAGATATTCTGGCTGATACCAATCACAGGCAAATTTTCTGGCATAGCGTTGTAGTAATCTGTCAACGCTTTAATTTCATCGCCACAGTTATCCTCACAGGCATCGATTAAACTATCCAATTGCTGACCCAGATTTTGACTCAAATGAGCCGCCAACAGAATCAACTCATCCAGCGACTTTTGAAATGCTGAGCCTGGCCCCACATCACTGTCTTTGTCCAAAAGCCGAAAAGTTTGATTGGCTTTGTCATTGATAACTTTCAGAGAGCCTGTCTGCTCATTTCCCAATAAAAGCAATTTTTCGATAGCCGCCTGCAATACTTTGGGATCCCCATTTTCAATACATTCGTTGCTGGTGATTTTTTCAGCTATGGCCTGGGCTGCTTTTTCGATCAGAACCATCAAACGGTTAAATTCATCAAATTTCTGTTTGATGCTCACAGCCTCGTCACAGGAAATTTCCTGTAGCGTTCTGCGGAAAGACTCTATTTTAAGTCCGGCTCTCAAGATTTTTATCAGCGCATTTAACAGTTTGGTCTTGCCACCGCCAACAAAATCAGCGGTCATCCGACTGGATCTGGACATCAGTTCTTTTAAGATAAAATTGCGGCTGTTCTGTAATACCGCTATCCGTTGCGAAATATTTTTAGATGTTTTGAGGGCTTTTAATTGGTTCGCCAATTGTGTTGCTTTGGCCTTGATCTCGTTAATCGAAAGCGCCTGAATTTGGAAGTCTCCCCCCAACTCTGCGATGGCCGTTTCTAACTCGGCAATCAAGCTGTCGATTTCTTGATTCTCTGCCGCAATCTCAGCAGGGTCTCCGGTCTCAAATAGCTTGTATTCCCGTGCCAAATACTCACTGTGCTCAACAATCTGCCCCTTGAGCTTGCGCAGGGCTTCCACCACCTCAGCGCTGTCGTTGTTTTGCTCAATAAACAACCGCGTCACCCAGAGATAGGTCTGCAATTCGGAGTAGAGGATCTTTAACTCTTCAAGGCCATCCAAATCCCCTTGCTGGGCTTTGAACTGCTGCTCATAACCTTGGGCTTGGGCCACCAGATTGGAGGATAGCGTGACGCTGGGCAGACTGCCTGCCTGCTTGTACAAGACCTCGGCCAATTGACGGCGCATGGGTTCGAGGTAGCTCAGCTCATCGCGCACGTTCCAGTACAGGGTTTGAAAGCGCTGGTTCACGGCTGCGAGCTGGGCTTCCAGATTTGCATCTTTCTTGGGTTTATTTGCGGCAATACTAAAGCCAGGATTGAGCTGGTTTTGCAGCTGGTTCCAGTCTTTGAGGCTTTGGTTCAGTTCGCGGGTATCTTCAAAGGTCTCTGGCGTTTGCGCCATGAGCTTAAAGCCGCTGTCTTGTACCTGCTCGGCATCGGTGCCTGCCGGGCAAAAGGCACCGCCGGGTGTCGGCGTGGGTGTGGGCGGTGTGGGCGGCTTTTGCGTAGGACGAGGATCGGGCGTGCGCGGTGGCGCGGGTGGCCCTGGTGGCGGAGGACAAAGCGGCCCCGGACACGCCGGTGGCGGAGGCGGTGGCCCTTCAGGCGGATCTGTCACCTCTGGCGGAGTGGGCGTTGGCCCTGGTGGCGTCGGCGTCGGACCCGGCGGGCACACCTGGCCGGGTGGGCAACTCGGGCCGGGCGGGGTGGGGCAATTCTCTCCGGGTGGGCAGGGGGTGGGCGTGCCGTTTTGAATATTCACGCTCACCGAGGCGGTTTTGTCGCCCGCTTGCCCTTGAAAAGTTACGCTACCCGTATCCACTGGGCCCGAAACCACATTGCCCGATGCGAAATCAATGCCACTGCAGGTGCCATTCCAGGGAATAGACTGAGGGCCTGTACCCGATGCAAAAAGGCTGTTACTACAATTCACATCGGGCGAGGTGGGAAAGGTTTTGACCTGTTTGCCACCCGTTTGGGTGATCGTCCAACCAGGGCAGACTGGCGCTTTGCTAACAGAGATAGTGCTGCTCCCACCAATACCTATCTGGGTGGGATCGGCCTTCATTTCAAAAGGGCTATTCGCAGTCACAGTGACGGTGCCGGGTTCTTTGGGCCTATTGGCATCGTCATACTCTGCGATCAGCTCATATTCTCCATCGGGCACCCCTCCGCCAAAGGGGATATCTATTTTGGTGCCTGAACCACTTGCGAGGTTTTTTTCTGAAAAGGTACAACTTTCATCTATTTTTTTGGCTTTGGCTTTAAGGGTCCAATTGCGACTGGGATTAGAAGGTGTAACCTTGATTTTGCTTTGGGCATTGCTCCTGGGATCAATTGTAGCGGGGTCGGCAGAAACCGTGATGGTATCCACCACTTCTTTGATAAATGGAATCCGTACGGTCATGCTCATCGAAGCCGAGGCTGACCCAATTGCCCCGGTATTGAGACAGCCATAAACGGGCGGATCTTCATTTTGATCGACAATTCGCCAGTTCAGACCTGAATTCAGGACGTTGGAGGCAGACAAACTGAAACTGACGGTTGCCTTTTGGCCTTGGGGATCCAGGGTCAAGCTGGGATTGATCTTGATGGGCCCCGTGCCAGAACCTTGCACCAATTGACAGATCGTTGGGTCGACACCCGAAATATGATCAGCGCTAAAAATGCTGAAATTGCCCACAATATTTCCAGCATAAGAATGGGTGGGCACGTAGTTGACCCCATTGGTGCTGGTAAAATACATATACAAACTGCCGATGTCACGGCGCAAATAAGGCGGTTCGGGTTTTTCATGACCGGCGTAGGCGCTCATGCCCATTTGCACCAAGGTGGCGATTCTTTCGCCATTGTCTTTTTTGCCCCATTCCAAGACCTTAAACCCATAGACATAGTTATTGGCGTTGTCCAGTGAGATACTGGCACTCGTGTTTCCGCCAATGCTGGGCCAATTCATGCTTGCGCTCAAGGAGGTCACACTGCAGATATCCCCCCCACAGTCTTGGGGATAATCCTGAATTTTAAAATTGTCTGAACGTGGCAAGGCATTTTTTTGGTAATAGACATCTTGAGGAATCCAAGACACGTTGCTCTTGGGGATTGCTGCGACAATGGGATTGGTTGTACTCGTTGTTTTTAAGCTGGGAGGCTGTGCGGTACAAGACAACAAAAACAGAACCAACACCAGCCAGGTGGTACACGAACGCAAAAAAAGGCCTTTACCGGCAGTCCCCATTGGAAAATACCCCATCAGAGCTAAATTTCCACCAGTATCGCCCAAATGCGTTTTTTTTTTTTGCAAGCACTATATTTGACTTTATTTGCGCATTTATTCAAATTTATCTGTCTTTAAAGAGAATTAAATAGACAAATCGCGGGTTCAGACCCAATTAAAAGAGCAAGGTCAAACAGAATTAAGTCAAACGCAAGCTTGAAGCCGGTTTAATAGAACTAATTTAAGGTGGAAATCAAGGGTAAAGAATTGTAAATAAATTTAAACAATTAGTCAGAATCCGGCTGCGTTTCACCCCGCCGCCGCTTAAACAGCTCAGGCAAGCGCCGCAAGAGCGCCTGCTGCTTGAGTTCGCGCAGGTGCGCCTGAGCGGGAAAACCCGAGACTTTTTGCCCGGCGGGGATATCGTGGGTAATGCCACTTTTGCCCGCAGCAACAACCCGATCGCCAATCTGCAAATGGCCGGCTACGCCGGTTTGACCGGCCAAGGTGACGTAGTCGCCGAGCACGGTTGAGCCCGAGATGCCGACCTGGGCCACCAGCAAGCAGTGTTGGCCAATTTGCACATTGTGGCCAATTTGCACCTGGTTGTCGATTTTGCTGCCTGCGCCAATGCGGGTCTGGCCGACGGTGCCGCGATCGATGGTCACGTTGGCCCCAATTTCGACATCGTCTTCGATCAACACGCCGCCGATTTGGGGGATTTTCTGGTGTTGTCCGTCGTGAGGGTAAAAGCCGTAGCCATCGGCCCCAATCACGCTGCCACTGTGGATAATCACCCGCTCACCCAAATGCACCTGATCGTAGAGCGTGACCTGGGGATAGATCAGCGCGTCGCGGCCAATCCGCGTATGAGCGCCGACATAAACCATGGCCTTGAGCACCACACCCGCTTCAATCACCACGCCCGGCTCCAAGACACAGCCGGGGCCAATGTAGGCGCTGGGGTCAATCTGGCAATTGCCGCCCAGCACCGCAGTGGGGTGAATGCCTGGCGAATGTGAGAGAGCGGCATGAAAGAGACGCAAAAGGCCCGCCAAAGCGGGCCGCACGTCCGAGACCAGCAGAGCGTGTTTCGACGCCAAAGCGGGCCCCCAGTGTTGGGGTGAGAGCAAAACAGCCTGGGCCGCAGATGCTGCGATTGCTGGCAACCAGCGCGGGTCGAGCAAAAACACCAGATCGTGTTCAGTTGCACTTTGGGGCACCGACAGGCGCGCGATCTGCCAGAGCGGGTCTCCCCGCAGTTCTGCACCTGTGAGTTCCGCCAATTCCGCCAGGGAATGCTGTGGCATAAAAGCCAGTGAGGCCTGTTTGCCTATTTTTTCTTCTTGAGTTCTTCAACGACTTCTTGGGTGATATCCACACCGCCAAAGAGTACAAGCTGTTTGTTGATCACGATTTCGAGTTTGCGCTTTTGGGCCACAGCTTTGACGATGTCTTGCACGGTTTTTTCAAGATCAATTTTCATTTTCTGAATGTCTTGTTTGCGCTTTTCGAGGCCTTTTTCGGCCTCTTTGACTTCGTTCATCAGGCTGGTTTCGAGCTGCTGTTTCTTTTTCAGAAACTCTTCTTCCTTCATCATGGTACGCGCTTTTTCCAGCTCTTTGAGTTTGACATTGCGGGATTCGTAGAGCTGTTTTTCGGCACCTTGCAGGGCCTGTTCGGCTTTTTTGAGTTCTTCCAAAAGTGAGCTATTGGCCAGAATTTGTTGGGTATCCACCACACCAATGCGGGGGTCTTCGGCCAGGGCGGGAGCAGGGGTGCTCAGCAAGGCGCTGGCGGCGATCAGCAGGGTGGCTGTGAGTGTGTAGAGTTGCTTCTTCATGCAGGTAATTCCTCGTATTTGTATATGCTAAAATTTTTGTCCGATGCTGAAATGCAGTTGACCCGCATCGAACAGGGTGCCAAAATTAATTCGGGAAAAATCCCGAACGCCATAGTCCAGACGCAGTGGACCCATGGGAGTGTTCAATCGAATGCCCAAACCCACGCCATATTTAAACGGCAAACCTTGGTTTTGCTCGCTGTTGGTGGTGTTTAAGCCCAAACTGGCCGCAGCCCGATTATTCGGGTCAACCAAAAACTCCCCAATGTCTGTAAACAGCACCCCAGAGACGGGGTTAAAGATCGGGAAGCGCAGTTCGACACTGCCAATGCCAAAGTGTTTGCCGTAGAGAAAGCCATTTTCGGGCCAGCCGCGAATGACGTTAAATCCATTGGAGTAAAACAGCTCATAAGGCGGATTTTGGCCCAAAAATGTGCCGCCACGTACGCCCACAGCCAGGGTCAGCCAATCGGTGATCGCAAAATACGTGCTCAGGTTGCCCGCCAATTTGAGGTAGGCAGTATCCCCCCAGACGGGTTCAAACGAGAAGAGACCGTACCAGCCGCTTTTGGGATCGATGATAATATCGCGGGTATCATACGAGAGTGAGCCACCCACACTGAAAAAGACATCGGTGGCACTGAAGCGATTGCTAACCGACAATTCACGTTTGGGTTCACCGAGCAAATCCGTTACCCCCACCTGCTCGGCCCGCACAGAGAGTGAGCCGCGCCAGGGTGAGGTCAGATCACCAAAGAGCGGGCGCCCAAAACTCAGGCTGGTGCCCACGCGGCGCTGAATGATCCCGTTGCCCAGACCCAAGCTCAAATTGAGCAAAGATTGTTGGCTGTTGCCCGTGCCAAAGAACAGCGGCACACGCTCGGAGAAAATACTCGCGCCAAACGAAGTGCGACCCTCAAACATCCAGGGATCGTAAAAGTCGATTCGACCCAAAAGCGTACGCTGGGCCTGGGTAAAATTGGCCCCTGTAAAAATACTGAAGAGGTTGACCCCAAACTGCAGGTCCACCCCCAGACGACGGCCTTCACCCATCAGATTGTCTTTGTTGATGCTGAAAGTGCCAATCAGGCCATCGCGGTTATTGTAACCAGCCCCCAAATTGACCGCACCTGTGGGCTTTTCTTTGACCTCGACGACCAGAATCCAATGATTGGGATCTTTTTCGCCGGGTTTGGGCAAGAGATTCATACTCTCGAAAAAATTGGTATTAAAGACGCGGCGCAAATCGCCCTGCATTTGGTTGCTGTCGAAGAGTTCACCGGGTTTGAGTGTGATCTCACGCAGCACCACATAGTCTTTGGTTTCTAAGTTGCCCGAGACGCGAATGTCTTCAATCAGGCCCTCGTTGAGCTGCAATTCCAGCACACCTTCGGGAGAGAGCAGGCCGCCGTTTTCTTCGGTCTGGTTCTGCATAATGCGCAGACTGGCCAGGGCGTAGCCACGTTGGCGGTAGGCCTCTTCGAGCTTTTCTTTGAGTTCACGGATATCGTTAAAATTGGCGGTTTTGCCCACCTGTTCTTTGAACACATCGAGCAATTGCTCGCGGGTAAAGACCTGGGTTTCGTTGAGAATGCGAACTTCGCGCAGCACGGGGTTTTCTTGCACCATGACCACCAATTTAAAGCCGCCTTCAGCGGGCTGGCGGGTGGCTGTCACGTCCAGAAAATAGCCCAGACCATAGATTCGGCGCAAATCGTTGCGAATTTGCTCGGCAGAGACATCATCACCGGGCTTGGTAAACATAGAGAGCAAGACAGCATCTTTGTAAGCAGTACCAACCACGTCGATTTCGACGATTTTCATGGTGTCGGCCTGTACAGCTGGCTCTTCTACAGCAGGGCTGGCGCTGGCATCGGGAGCAGGCGTTGGCTGGGCTGATTCGGTTGGAGCGGGCCCTGCGACTTCGCTCCCTTCGGCTCCGTTCAGAGAGCTGGGACTGGGGGAGGGGGCCACGGGCACTTGGGTGGGGGCCGGGGTGGGGGATTCTTGGGCCTGAACGGCAGGCATGGCCAGGATCAGGGCCAGGAATACAGGCAAAAAACACCTGAAATCTTTCATCGAGCGTAACCTTTGGTTTTTGTCTTTCATAATCTGAGAGTGCTTCTCTCTGGCTGGATTTTTATTGGCTGGTTATTTTGGGTTTGTCAGTAGCGAAGTATAACAAAATTTAGTCAAGAATTAAACGGAAAATAG
Source organism: Candidatus Sericytochromatia bacterium (assembly GCA_050248915.1). Lineage (GTDB taxonomy): Bacteria > Cyanobacteriota > Sericytochromatia > UBA7694 > UBA7694. The sequence goes on along the minus strand of JBFWRL010000040.1, from coordinate 23,360 downwards.
AGAATATTTAATTTGAATTGCCCCAGAAAAGCCCTTTCAGCCGCCTATTTCAAAGCCCGAGAAGGAGGTTATCCACATCTTATCCACAAGTAGACATCTTTTCATACAGGTGTATAAACCCTGTGTAAAAGGGGCGTATCGACAGGGTTGTTCCCCTGTTTGCAAAACAAATTCAGGCCTTTCAGCCTTGAAAACAGAAGCAGTTATCCACAGAGCGGCTTTGTTCAAAGCGAAGGCTTTATTTAAAGCGAAGGCTTTATTTAAAGCGATCCATCAAAATCTGCACTTCGGACTGCAGCTTGGTGTCTTCTTTTAAGAGGTTTTTAATTTTGTCGCGGCCATGAATAATCGTGGTGTGGTCGCGATCGCCAAAGAGTTCCCCCAAGCGGGGTGTGGAAAGGGCCGTTAACTCCGAGCAGAGATAAATGGCCACCTGACGGGCCGTATTGAGGGTTTTCGAACGGCGCGGACCGCGCATTTCAGCCGTGGTTACGCGGTAAAACTCAGCGGTCACTTCTTGGATCCGCTCGGCACTCAGCTCGCGCTCGGGCACCTGGCCCAAAACAGACTGGGCCACAGAAACCGTGGGCTGGGTATTGGTCAGCGAGGTATACGCCATGATGCGCAGCAATGCCCCTTCGAGTTCGCGCACGTTGTTGACATAGACACGGGCGATATAGTGCAGCACATCATCGGGCACGTCCAGGCCATCCATCTCGGCTTTTTTCTTGAGAATGGCAATGCGGGTTTCGAGTTCGGGGGGCTGAATATCTGAGATCAGCCCCATCTCAAAGCGCGAACGCAGCCGATCTTCGAGGGTTGAGATCTGGTTGGGGGGGCGGTCAGAGGTGATCACGATCTGTTTGCCCGCTTCGTAAAGATCGTTGAAGGTGTGAAAAAATTCTTCTTGGGTGCTCTCTTTGTTGCCAATAAACTGGATATCGTCGATCAGCAGCAGGTCTGTGGTGCGGTAGCGGTTTTTGAAGGCCATCTGGCTGCCGTCTTTGATCGCGTTGATCAATTCATTGGTAAAGCGCTCGGAAGAAATATACATCACACGCATATTTTCACGGTGGGCCTGCAAATGGTGGCCAATGGCCTGCATTAAATGGGTTTTGCCCAGGCCCACACCGCCATGAATAAAGAGCGGGTTAAAGGCTGTGCCGGGGGCTTCAGCCACGCGCCAGGCCGTGGCGTGGGCAAATTTATTGTGGGAGCCCACAACAAAATTGTCAAAGGTATAACGGGGATTGAGATTGCTCATTTGCAATTGCCGCTCGCGCTGAACCGTCTGTTGCATTTGCTGTTGAGAGCGGGTTTCGTTGGCGACACGATTGCCCGAGCCATTACCAGGCTGCGATTCCGGCGTCATGGCCTCATTGACCACAAATTGGATCTCAATCGGATCACCGCTGATCTCCTGCAAGATATCTTTGAAGAGCGAGGTGTATTTTTTACTCAAAAAATTCTGGGTAAAGCCGTTGGGGGTTTCAATCAAGAGCTGGTTATTTTCGAGACTGGCTGCGCGACTCTGGCGTGCAAAGGACTCATAGGCCGGTTCTGAAATGCGCTCTTTGAGGCTTGCAAGGGTCTGTTGCCAGAGTGCATCAAGATCGTGGGACATGCGGCTTCCTCATCAGAATTGGGTAGATTGGTGCAAATAAATGCGAACAGCGAGTTGTTATGCGGATCACAGATTGTGAGGGATCATTATAACACAGGGCGTCAGGAGATCAGCGGATCCATTTCGGTTGGATCGGGAGATTGAGTGTCGAGCGCACTTGGTCAATGGGCAAGGCAAAATAATCCTCCCATTTGAGCCCCAAAAAAACCGGACATTCCTTGCCCCGCCGCCAACCGAGCATAATGGCGTCCATCAATTCTTCAATCCGCTCGGGCGAGCGCAAGATCGCGGTCAAAAAGCCAAAGCCGATCAGCAGGGCCGAGAGCGGAATATTGTTCTGAGAGAGATAAAAAGCAGAGATCGCCATTTCACCCGAATCAATCGCTGGAAAACCGAGCACCACATGGTGAATATCGTGAGTCTGGCGGGCCCGTTTGCGCAAATAGGCAATATCATCGTCTTGGTTGTCTTCCAGGGGCGGATAAAAGACCACATCAAGCTTGTAATTCTGCATATGGCGGGCATAGACATGGCCCAAGCTGTTTTCAGGCAGGGTCAACATTTGGTTCAGATCGTAAGGGGCGGGGGCCAAATAGCGGCTGCGGATCAACTCAGCGGTGGCTGGATCGGCATGCAAGGAGCGCAGCGCCACTTGAAAACTCTTGTGATTGCGAAAACTGCCCCCTTTAAAAATCGGGGAGATATCGTCGGGATTGAGAATCAGCTTAGAAAAACGCAGCAAGAGCAAAACAATATCCAAGCTGAGTTTTCCGGCTTTGTAGAGCCCCATCAAAGTCTGGCTGAGTGCCTGCCGATCTTGGGGCAATTGGCCCGCCTGGGGCTTAAAATAGACCTGATTCAACAAGTGCTGTTCGTTGTGTTCCATCTGTTTATCCCAATCCTATTTCCAAATGAAAAAGCCCACGCCCTGGACGGGCAAAGGCATAATTGCTGAGCAAAACCAATTCCGAACGAGACGCGGGAAAAAGCGCCAAACCGCATTGCAGCGGATCGTTCCGATCCAAGGCGATCCCCAGTAAAAAAGGGGGTTCTTTAGCGGCAAGAGCTGCCTGCAAAAGTGCGGGAAAAGCTTTCGGTGCATGGCCCGCAATACAGAGATTTAACACCTGACGCACGGGTAAGACGTCTCCTTTGCCGGGTAAAAACGGCGCTCTTTGAGCGTGTTTAAAAAACCTTCGCCCAAGCCTTTCAAGACCCCGTACCCCCCACAAAAGGGGGTGTACCCGCAAAAGCCGAACCCGGCGCACCGCTTGTTGATTCCAGAGCGCAAAAAAACCACAGAGTTCCCCTTGGGCATTGCGCGCCAAGAGGTAATCTGAGAGAGCCAAGCCGGGGGTGCTCTCAATCCAGCTTCGCCACTGGGTCTGTGTCCAGGCCCGCGCCAAATGTTGTTTGGATTTCACTCTTTGCCACAGTTCAAACATCTCAGCAAAATCCCTTTCTTGAGCACGGGTAACGACAAAGCCCCCCGCACGAACCGGGGATTGCTTGAACTTGGACAAGGGCAAAAGCATGGCCAAAACAATTTCAGCGACCGGCTTCATCTCGGTGATGCCATCACGGGACAGATTGGCATTCATCTTGAGGCCCACCGGATTGTCTTTCATCACACAGGTAAACACCGGATGGGAAAAATCTTGACGCGTTGCAGCAATGCCCGCCTGCATCAAGCGATCTCCCAAGCCCAACCCTCGGGCTGCTTGGGCCACGCGTAAATCACCGGTATAAGCAATCGCTTGGGCTTGGCCTTCGAGCCAAACCCGATCAAAGCTGACAGACAAAAATCCAGACACAGCCCCCGGCTCACCGGCCACCCAAATGTCGCTGCGCAAGGCCTGAATGCGGGCAAAGGCAAAATAATCAGGGCTGCGCTCCAAAGTATAGGCAAAAGCAGGGGTGCTCACAGGTACCTCCGCACTCAACGCCAGAAGCGCAGCATTGTCTGCGGCTGAAGCGGGCCGAATTGGAATGGGAGGGGCAGAGGGCTGAGACATGGCTACCTATTTGGAAGAATCTTGTTTTAAATTATATGCCAGAAGAGGTGTCCCCGCTCAGTTCAACTTGAGTCTTTTAAGCAACACGCCCAACTCCGGTAGCGTTAATTCCCGCACCTGACCCGGCATCAAACCTGTCAGGGTCAGGCTTTCGATCCGCCAGCGTACCAAACGCAGGGTGGGAAAACCCACGGCAGCAGTCATACGCCGCACCTGGCGGTTGCGGCCCTCGGTCAGGCTTAAGCTGATCCAGGCTGTGGGGATCGCGGCCCGGTAGCGGATCGGCGGATTGCGGGGGGGCAGATCGGGTTCTGCCGTCAAGAGTTGGGCACGGGCAGGCAGCGTTGGGCCATCTTTGAGTTGCAGCCCCTGGGATAGGCGCTGCAGGGATTCGGGGCTGGGGATCTTTTCGACCTGGGCCCAATACTCCCGTTCGTGTTTGAATTTGGGATCAAGCAGAGAGTGATTGAGGCGCTTGTCGTTGGTCAAGAGCAGCAGTCCTTCGCTGTCTTTATCCAAACGCCCGACGGGGTACACATCTTTGGGGAAGTCATATTCTAAGACCTGTAAAGTCTCTTCGGGCTTTTCGCCGCTGAACTGGGTCAGGACATTAAAGGGTTTAAAGGCAATCAAATACAGCAGCGGGCTCATCGCGCCAACACCAAAAGACAAAATCCCCCCAGGGTTTTGGCCGCCAGATCGGGATGCAAGGCAAAAGCCAAACGCCGGGGCCAACGGCCCAAACGGGCCTTCAACGTGGGTGCGGGTCGGTCTATGGCATAGGTGGTATACACCGCCTCGATCACCTCAAAACCAGTTTCTTGCAGGGCGGCCAGCGCCAGCTCACGGGTAAAATAATGCAAATGCCCGATCTGACTGCGCCAATGGTTTAACAACCCCCGCATCACTGCCTGAGCAGAGAGATCCAGCGGGATATGAAAGAGGGTATAAGTGGCTTTGCCTTTGAGGCCACGCAAAAAGGCAAAATAATCTTCGACATGTTCAAAGACATCCAATGCCAGTAGCAAATCACTGCCCGCTTCACCTGCGCTGATAAAATCGCCATGGCGAAAAGACAAACCTGCTTGGGCACGGGTTTGGGCCAAAGCCAAGGCCTGAGGAGAGATCTCCCAGCCCGTTAATTCTGCCTGGGGAAAGCGTTTCTGCAATTGTAAAAGCACTTCGCCAGCCCCACAGCCCACTTCGACAATGCGCTGGGGATGAAGCCTGTGTTTGTCTAATAATTTGGCAATCTGGGCGGCTTTCCAAGGCGAGTCTTCGGCATGCCAGGTGGGGTTGTCTGCCAAGTAATGGCCATTGGTATAGCGGTTGGGGGTAGTCATCTTGTTTTGTTTCTGCGTTTCCTGCCTCCATCATACCCTTTGCCCGTCAGGGTACCAAGGGGAGAACTTGCATTCTGTCTCTGTGCTGCCTATACTGGCGAGCAGGAACCCAAACCCAGCGGGTTTCGTCTCTGGCTCAAAAGTGAGGATATCTGCCCATGCCCCATTTCACACGCTCTCTGACACCAGCTCTTTTGCTCTGCTTTTTTAGCCTGAATGCCTTGCCGAGTCAAGCGGCCAAACCGACGCCCCCACCAGCACACCAATTGATCGCCCCCCAGATTCGCCTACTCAAGGCCCTGGGGAGCCCCGTGATGGTTCCTGGCTATCTGCCCAAAGGCTACGAATTGGATGGGCTGTATTTGCAATACACCCACCCCGGTCCCGGTGGCGGGCCCGGCTACGAGCTGCGTTACCGCTGTTTCTGCGAGGGCCAAAACAGCATGTTTACCCTGCGGGGTTCAACCGGTGGTTTTGGCGGCCCCGGCGGCGATGAACATTTTTCGGTTGTCCACCCCCAATTGGGCAAAATCACCATCGAATATTTTAAACCCGGTGGCCTGTTTGCGGATCTGAAACAGGGCTATTACCTGAGTGACTGGGTCGGCAAAGGGCCTCTTTATTTTTCGCTGGTGACTGGCAATGGTGAATTGGCAGACGAGGCTCCCCCGCCCTCGCGGGCCGAGGTCAGCAAAGTGGTACAGGGGCTGCGCTATTTGCCTTAAGGCGTTTGAAAACGCGCAAAGCCAAAATTAACCCGAAAAGCTTGGCACCAAATGGTCGCAGACTGAACCCCACTTAAATCCACCCCAGCGGGGATATCTACGTTAAAACTGCCGGTGGTGCTGCGCAATTTGCCCAGATTGAAATAATCCTGATCGTTGCGGGGCGTGCCAGTCTCGTTGCGAACCAAATAGACATAGAGATCGGGGCCATTTTCGGTATAAAAATTTTCGAGTCGCAGCACAGATCGGCCCTCAAGCTGAACCAGCTGAGCTTGCCCCGAAACTTTGTGAAAGCCATTGCGGAAAGCGCCTTGTTTCAGTACAAGGGGTGCATCAGAGGGCACCGCAGAAGGAGAGCTGGCAGGCGAGGGAGAGGAGCTGGCCAGAGGAGTTGAAGTCTGGGGGCTGGGAGAAGCTTTGACAGCGGGTTCGGCCATGGGCTTGGGCGTTTCAGCGGCCAATGGGCGGGCCGTGGGCAAAGGTTCGTTGATGGCCACTTCTGACGTGGCACCACAGGCCGAAAGGCAAAACAAAAGCGGGAGCAGATACAAGCGATTCAGCATTTGATACATCCTTTGTTTGATAGATATTGAGGACCACTGAAAACAAAAAAAGGCCGACCTGTTTGCAACAGCATCGGCACTTGAACGAACATGAATTCAGAAAAAATAGAGATTATTGAATCGGGCCGACCACAGGGCAATTGACCAAAATATCTGGCAAATCCGCACCACGGTTGGCAGTGGCCGTGGCCAAGTCTTTAACCATTTCAAAACCTTCCAGTTTGCCTTGGAAATCATGCAACCAGAGCGAAGAATAGGCTGTTTCTCCAGGCAGTGTCGCAATCACATTGTGGGTTCTCCCACTGGCTTCACTTTGAAAACCCATCGCAGGATCTTTGCCATTTTTAAAGATCACCACAATCGGCGAAGAGGGAACTTTGCCTGCAGGCGTGGCCTTGAGATTGGTATCAAAACGCAGATAGGGAGCCACTTGGCCTTTGTACCAGGCCTGATAGCCACTGACAGGTTGACCCGCAAAAGTCATTTCAGCTTTGCTGCCCTGGGGCACAACAGCCCAATTGGCAATACGATCGGTCATACGCAAAGAAACCTGCCCAGCCACCATCGCCGCTTTGACATCGGCAGCAGAGGCCAAACTGTTGGGAACATACCCCGCTTTGACCACCACCTCGGTAATGCGGAAGAAATCGTTGTAACCTTTTTCACCAGGCAAGAGATCAATAATCGGCAATTGCCCAGGAACCAACTGCCCTTGTTCTGAGACAAAGACCCATCCTTCTGCAGGCTGATCAGAAACCACGTCCAGAGCATAATAAGTGACTTTTTCGCCACGGGGCCCAAGTGAACTCACCAGAAAGTATTTGTCCAGATCAATGGGGGCATTGGGAGCAGGCACCACCTTGGTCACATTAACAGGGTCAAAGGCCGGACCCGAGCGTTTGAACAAAGTGGCAAAGCCATCTTGAAAGCGATCGACACTGACCACGCTGGCAGTATTGGGGTCATGGGGCATCATTTGTTTCATGGGGTCAACCATCGGGCCCATCGGAATGCCACTCATCGCCACGGGCGGCAAATTGGGCAATGGATTGCAGGCAGCCAGCAACACAGCAGAGGCAGCCAAAATTTTCAGCGTTCTTATCATTGGAAATCTCCTAAATGGAATGGGATACCTGTTGAGTGTAAAATACATTCTCACATTTTGTCAAACATAAAAAACTCAAAATGTAAGATAGTTTACTTCTTGCTCACATATTGTATAATTTGTTTTATGTCAGCCACATCATTCACCTCTCATGCCTTTGGCGAAAAATTACAGTTTTTGCGCAAAGCCCAAGGACTGACTCAGATCGATCTGAGCAGCTTGAGCCAGCTTTCCAAATCGTATATTTCGTTTTTGGAAACGGGGATTCGCCACCCCTCTCGGGAGGTGGTTTTGCGGCTGGCAGAGGTCTTGGGTGCTGATACCGTGCCCGAAATACGGGAAGAATTACTGCTTCTGGCCGGTTTTACCATTGAAAATCCCGCTGATTTAAAAACCAGTCAAAATGCCAGTGGCAAATCCCTGCGCAAAGATTTTTACAGTTTTCTGCAATACACCCTGCAATTGATCCGCCAGGGTTCTTATGAGCGGGCCCAGCAGAATATTGAGCAGGGCTTTCAAAAATTTCAGAAACCGGCACAGATGCAAACCCTGTTGGCCCACCTTGAGTTGGCCCAAACCCATTTTGAACAGGCCATTTTATTGCAAAAGACAGCCCTGCAACACGCCCATCTCTCATCAGGTGAACAAGAGCGCGGGCTGACCGAAGTCGATTTGCGCCTCAATTTGGGTGTGATGTTCTTTTTGTGGGGGGATCAAGCCAGTTTTGCCGAACCGCCGCAATTCCAAGCGGCTTACCAGCGCTATGCCCAGGCCCTGCAAGAGTTTGAACAAGGTCTGGCACAAGAGCCCCAACACCTCTATTTGCTCGATGAAGCAGGTCGGGTGCATTTTAATCTGGCAGAGGTCTCTCCCCCCGAAGAGGCCCTTCACCATTGGCAAGGTTGCATTCAACGCTTTCGCTCGGTGCTGTCTCACCCAGCCAAACAGCAGCTCTCAGCAGATATCTTGAACGAAAGTGCGGCGTTTTTGGCTTTGGCCTATAGCAAAACCCAGCAATTTGAAATGGCGGGCCTGGTACTCGATATTTTGAGTCTCAACAGCCCCGATGATTGGCTCTTACACTATATTCAGGCCTGTTATTACAGCCTGTTTTACCGCTTGGAACAAGATCCCCAGCACCTGGAACAGGGACTGCTGAGTCTAAAACAGGCGGTGCAGCTCGACCCAGCAGCCCGGTTACAGGCCAAACGGGATCAAGCAAAAGACCTGGCCCCCTTGGCCCAGGCCTGTGCGCAGGAATTTGAGGAGGTTCTCCAATGCAATTCGCTTTCAAACTGAGTTTGAGCATCTGTTTTTTGGGCTTGAGTGCCTGTCAATCGGGGCTTTCAGGCCTGGTCAACACCCATTCAGTTCAGCTCAACCCCAGCCAGAATCAAACCACTGGCCAAAGCCAGATCAGCCCCCGCACCAAAGGCAGCACCCTGACAGGCATTGTGGTCTGGCCCCAAGAAGCCACACCCCTCAATGATCTGCGCTTTGAAATTCAGGCCATCACCCCAGCCAAAACCTGGAAAACCCAGAGCAGCCCTCAGGGACAGTTCAAGCTGGAAAATCTGGAATGGCAAACAAATAGTGCCCCCTTGCGCATGGAAGCCAAGGCCCTGGCCAACCCTCATCTGATGTTTAAATGCCTGTATCTGCCTCAAATAGCCGCGGCTGAGCCCCAAACCATGGAAATGACCCTGACCTCAACCGCCATTGTGGCCTTGCTCGATCAGGCCCGTAACATGAACAGCCAGATCATGTTGCTCTCCCCGGCCCGACTCAGTCAAAGCGACACACGACCACTGGTTGAATCCATCAAAAATAGCATGATGCCGTATTTTAATGCCAGTTTAAAAGCCCCACTCGAAACCATGCCAGAGGTCTCTGTAATGCTCGATCAAGCTGTCAAAAAACTCGAAACCATGCCGGGCATGTTGCCATGAAAAAGCAGCAGTTTAAACACGTCCAAGTCCTGGTGTTGATGGTTTTGCTCTGGTTGCTGCCCCTGAGTCAAGGGGTATTGGCCCAGACATCGCCTTCGGCCAATGGCCAATACCAAACCCTGCTCAAAAAAATCAGCTGCCCCGAAGACCTGGCTGATAACGGCAGCTACCGCGACTATGGGCTCTACCATGAGGCAGACGGGGACTATTGCGGCAGCGCCGTGCCCACGCGGGGATACTGGGTCTATGTCGCACCCCACTGGTATATCTGGCAAGACAAAGTCCTGCAGCCGAACCAAACCCGCCTCCTCAAACAGGTCAAGCTCAAAGCACAGACCCTCACACTGGAAATGACCTATTTTAAACCCCACAAAACCTGGGCCGAACAAACCTTGAATTATGCCGCCAAAGCGATTCAAGATCTCGAAAATCTCAGTGGCCGGGCCTATCCGGGCCAAAACCCCTACCCAATTGAAGAAAAGGCGGATATGGGGGGATTATTGGGTCTGGCCAGTGGCGCGGGCATGCATTTGGCCTCCCCCCCCAAAGGCACGCCCTGGACCCTGGTTCACGAAGTGGTACATATCTGGAATGCCGGCACCGAGCCAGGTTGGGTGCGCGAAGGCCAGGCCAATTATCTCTCTTGGCTGATCATGCAAAAAAACAAATTCCCCTTTGTCGGGGACGAGACCCTTTCGGCCTATATTCGCGATTGGCAGGCCATTCGTGGCAGTGAAGAGGATCTGCTGCTGGAAAAATACGATGATCTGCCCCAGGGCAAAGCGATGGAGTATTGGTTAATCCACCACGAACTCTTTGGGCCCGACTTTATTTGGCAGGCCTTTGACTTTGCCCTCGACAATGAAGACCTGCAGGTGGCAGATTGGCAAAACTATCTCAAACGCTGGACCTCACAAGATGTCGAAAAACTCTTAAGTGGCTGGGTAAAGACAGGTCCTTATCTGGTCAAAAAAGCCAGCGACTTTGGGCCACTGAAATACCCTGTCGCAGGGGCACGTTAAGTCAGGTCTTGACCGCTTGCTAAAAAAAGCGGGAAGCGGGTGTATCTTGAAAAAAATACAAGAGCAAAAACAGCACCAGGGCCACCGGTGGCGTGAGCAAATAGAGAAAATAGTTCATGTGCCCCTGAAAAGCGCCTGAGGCTTCTTGCTTGAGCCAATGCCCCCAGAGCTCCCAAAGTTGGGCTTTTTCGGGTTCTTCAGCAAAATAGAGCACATGCCAAGGGCCATCAGGGGAGACTTTGCGCACCAAGGAATGTTCCAGCACTTCACAGCGCGAGACGGCCTGCACCTCCCCTTTTTGCTCAGCATGGAAGGGGGTAAAACGATAGTCCACATGGCCTGCGGGCCCCTGGGGATCGGGCCAGTGAAAATCCACCTCTTCCAGCGTCTGCAAACGACCCAACTGTAAGAGACGAACCCGGTATTGCCCATCGCGCCAGCTGATCACGAGACAAAAGAGCGAAAACAAGGCCAAAGCCAAAAACAGCAATCCCCCCACAGCAGACATACTGACCCAAATCCAAATGGTCGAACGCTCTTCTGGCAAGCGCGAACGCAAAGGATTTTCGCGCAGATATTCAACTTGGGCTGTGCCTCCCTGTTTGTATCGCTGTTCGCCACCCAAAAAGACGGTGGCCTCGACCCGTTCCCCCCCGCTCTGGGACTCAAAGCGATAGACATAGGTAAAACCACTGCCATATTTGGTGCTGGAATAGGGTTTAACCGAAATAATCCGGGCCGTGACGGTCTGCATATTTTCTGGGGTCATGTTGAATTCTTCCCAATCGGGAGCGCGCAGACAGACCAAGATCATGATCAGCGAAGCACTGAGCATCCACCAGCCAAATTGGTGCAAAAAATCTCCCCAGAGCAAACGAACACGAATGCTCAGTGGCAAAAAACGGGGAGGTTCTGAGAGTGTTGGCATAATTTTTGCTGTTTTTTCTGATCATACCATGCCAAAAAGAAAAAGGGCCTCTTACAAGAGGCCCTTTAAAACACGGACGTTAGCGGGGCGGTGTCTGTTGCAAAGCCTGGGTCAGAACATGTTTGCCCACAATTGCAATCACGGTGACTTTGACTTCGTCTTTCATGTTTTCATCTAAGACAGTCCCGAAAATCACGTTGGCATCGGGATTGACAGTTTTGTAGATCACTTCCGCTGCCATATTGATTTCATGCAGGGCAATGTCGCTGCCGCTGGTGATATTAAAGACCACGCCAGTGGCACCATCAATCGAATACTCCAACAGGGGGTTTTCAATCGCCCGTTTAACAGCTTCGACTGCGGGATGTTCCACTTCACGGGAACTGACCCCCACGCCCATCACGCCCACACCGGCGTTGGACATGACCGCTTTGACGTCGGCAAAGTCGACGTTGATCAAGCCAGGAATGGTGATGATGTCGGAAATGCCCTGAATGGCTTGAAAGAGCACATTGTCGACTTCGCGGAAGGCATCGCGCACGGCCATTTGGCCTTTCATGCTCTGGAGCAGGCGATCGTTGGAAATCACGATCAGGGTATCTACACTCTGTAACATGCGCTGAATGCCCGCTTCGGACTGATCTTTGCGCTTTTTGCCTTCAAACAAAAAGGGTTTGGTGACCACACCGACGGTTAATGCCCCGCCACTTTTGGCCATATTGGCCAAAGCCGGTGCTGCGCCAGTGCCAGTGCCCCCCCCCATGCCACAGGTCACAAAGACCATATCGGTTTCTTGCAGATATTTGGCCATTTCGTCGCGGTTCTCTTCGAGGGCCTTGAGACCCACTGCAGGATCCCCCCCAGCGCCCAAGCCCCGGGTCAGGCGCGAGCCGATCTGCACGCGGTTTTCAGTTTCCACCAGTGCCAGCGACTGTGCATCGGTATTTACGGCAATAAACTGTACGCCCGAAAAGGAGGAAGAGCGCATATGATTGATGGTGTTGCCGCCACTACCACCAACCCCAAAAACTTTGATATTCACAAGTGTCATGAAGTTTTGCGTCCTATAATTTGCGTCTTGTACGTTGCGTTTCGCAATTCTAGTCAGTTTAACACGTTCTGGAAATGCTGACGACTTTGAGCTGGGTTTTCTGGGGTCAGGCCCCTATCGATTGCGATTCCCCTCATCAGCTGTTAAGATAAAAAAGAATTTCACTAGTTTTTAAACGGAAATTGGGCCATAAAAAACAGCCTATGAAAAGCGTACTCAAACAAGATCTCAATTTTCTTGAATATCCAATGTGGTTTCAGGTCTCCCATGCCAATGCCCCCATGGTTTGGAGCCACCCCCAGGGCTTTACCTATCGGGCCGCTTACCGGGCACCGGATCAATTGGACATGCTCTTTTTGATGTTTATCCTGATGCGCTCGCAACAAGAAAATTATGCCCCCCGTTTGGAATTCAGCCGCTATGAAATCCTCAAAGGCTGTGGCTGCCCCGTCAATCCCCAATATTTAATTCGTCTTGAAGACAGCCTCAAACGCTGGTTAAACGTCAGTATGGAATTCAGTGAGAGTTTTTACGAAGGCCAAAAAAACGCCTCCGTGGGTTTCAGACTGATCGAAAATTACCGCTTGCGCGAAAAAGACAAACGAATCGAAATCCGGCTGAGTGAACCCTGGTTGGCACAAATTCGCCAATCGGTTTATTTTAAATACCTCGATTTTAATTATTACAAAGCCTTACGCCGCCCTGTTTCACGCCGCTTATTTGAAATTCTCACGCGCATGTTCAAAAACCAGCATCAATTTAAAATTCCACTGGTGGAACTGGGCAGTTTGCTGACCCTCTACACCCGGCGCAAAATCGCCAAAGGGGGGCAAGAGGAACGTGTGATCTATCCCAGCGACGTCCTCACGGCGGTGAAATCAGCCCTGCAAGAACTCAATAAACTCTCCAACCACATCGCCCTATTGCGGGAAATGGGCATGGATCCCCGTGAAATTTATGCAGTGACCTATGAGGTCAATAACAGCCGCAAAACCATTGAATTCACCCGCATTTCCCTGACCCATCTCTTTGATGAACTGGTGCAATTGCCCACCCCCGACAGCCCCGACGCGGGCTTTGCAGACCCCCTGCTGCAGGAATTGCTGAGTTACCTCAAACGGCAGTCAAAACCCTTGCAAGAGCTGATCACGCAAGCGTATCAGCGCTTTGGTTTTGAATATGTCAAATGGAATATTTTTTATGCCAACCGCAATGGGGCCCAAAATTACACCAATTATCTCAAGCTCTGTCTGCAGCACAATTGGGCCCAAGAGTTTCGCGAAGAATACGAGCGCATGTTTGAGGCCGATGAACAAAGTCTCGACAGCCACAAAATAGCCGCCTTAATCAAAGTGGCAGAACAGGCGGATTACCTCACGCTCTCTGACGGGCAAAAATTCCGAATCAAGCGGGTCTTTCCCAATGGAGCGCTCGAAATTGCCAATCGCCAGTATAAAATGGATTTTATTCTCTCTCCAGCCCAGGCCTATGCCTGCCGTTTTGAAAGGGATTTGCCTCAGTCCTCCCCCCGCCGCCGCGGTCGTCCCCGAAAAACCCCTTAAGCAGAGGCCTTCTGCTATAATCAGGACAGGTTTTAAAACAAAGGGATTGAGATGACGTCTATTCGATCGATTTCTTCACCGCTCTCACTGTCTGCGATCCGCAGTCCTCAAAGCAATGCAGGCCTGACACCTGTTTCTTGGAAAATTCGCCCCAGCGTTGAAGCCAATGCCCTCAGTACCCCCGATAGCTTTGTGCGCCAGTCGCCCATTATTCGCAGCCTGGATCCGCAAAAATTGCCCCGCACTGAGGTCTCTTTTGAAATTGAACTTAGCGCTCAGGCCGAAAAAACAGCCCAAGAACCCCAATTGTCGCGAACCTACCTCTTCCAGGCCCTGGACCAGGCGCTCAAAAATCTGCCTGCCGGCGTCGACCTCAAGCAGATTCATCCCTTGGCAGAGGCAGCCAAAAATATCCGGGTTGAAAACCCCTTGCCAGTAATCGCAGAAACCCGGTTGCCCAAAAGACTGGAACAGGCCTTGAGTCACCCGCGCAGCGAGGCTTTGCGCGATCGCTTGAGCCAGCGCATTGAAACCTCCCTCGCACGTTTAGAACAAAGGCTCGAAGACAGCAACAGCCCGCGTCTGCAGCAGATGCACCGGATTTTAAGTGCCGGGCTGGAGCGCTTACAGGCTGCCGCTACAGGCGAAAAGACCCTGGCACCCGCAGAGCAACAAGAAGCGACCATGGCCATGGCCATGAGCCAATGTATTGGTCATTTACATGAAAATGCCTCCCCCGCCGAACAGGCCACCCGCTTGCAACAATGGGTATTATTGCTGGAAGAACGCCGCCAAGAAACGGGAGGATTGACCCCCCAAGACCTCTTAAATGCCGCCGCCCAGATTCAAAGCAGTGGCACAGATCAACTCCAAACGGGAATGCAATCGGCACTGCAACTCTTGGCAGGACCCGGTCAAACGCCCTCCCCCAATCTGATGGAGGCCCCACTGGCAGCCTCCGGCCTGGAAGCCCTGAACCTGATGCAAGACATGCGGCCAGAAGAGCTTTCAGGCCTGGGGGCAGCAATGAGTGCCCTGCGCACGGATCTGCGCAATCAATGGGCCCCCGCTTTTGCCGATCTCAACAGCGAAGTGGGCATCCGCATAGCTGAGGCCGCAGACCTTTCCGGCGAAGCAGAGGATTTGATTCGCAGGGCCGATGAATTGGCGTTGCGTGTGCTTTCACCCAAGCCCGAACCCCCCAAAGGCTTTGAGGATGGGCTCGTGTCTTTGATTCGGGCTTTCCGCGAAATTTTTGAACAATTGGACAAAGATCAAGGGGCTATTTTGCTTGGCAATTTATCCCGCATTCTCGAAAGACGCAAAGGGGATTCGGTCTTTTTTGCCAAACTTCAGACCGATCAACAATTTGAGCTCAATTCACGCAGCCAACGCGAAAACCTCAGCGAACAGGTCCAAGAGCGCTATGATCGGCTTGTGGCACAATTGCAGAACAGCTTAGCGGCTTAAGGTTTTTCGCCATTGCAATAGGGTTGATACAATTGCAGATATTCAACGATCACGTTGCGGGCCTGCGGGCGGAGATCGGCATTCAGGCGCGGATTATTGAGGGCCCTTTCGGTCTGCAGCCAGATCTGGCACCACAGTTTGGCGCGATTGATATAATCCTGGGCTTCAACAATCGCCAAGACCAGTTGGGCCGACTGACTTTGCCAAAGTTGGCGGGCCCCCCGACGCACCCATTGCACTCCGGGGCGGGGATGGAAATAATCATCCAAGACCATGAGATAACCCAAAAACAATTGTTCCTCAGCACTCAAAGCCAGCTGTTCGGGACGGGCCCCCGGCTGATTTCTCAACGTTTGCAGGTGTTTCAGCCAAAGCGCCGCATTGTTCTGACCCTCAAACTTCCAGCCCAAGGCATTGACCAAAGCCAGCCGTTGATCCAGGGGCTGGGCAGCATCACTTAAAAAGGCGGCCATGGCAGGAGTGAGGACATGGCTGCCCTGGGCCTCAACAATCAAGGGCAAATCTTGATAGGCCTCCGAAAAGGTCGTTGATGTGGCCGGAGAGTCTGCCAAAGCAGGCAGACAAAGCCCCAGAAAAGCCAAAGATGCCAGGAAAATCTTTTTCATACAACGCTCCAGAGGAAAATTGGGTGTTTTCAAAGTATGCCACAGGGCTGAGAGAGTCCAACAGCTGAAACACAAGGGGCTGATTTTCACCAGCCCCTTGCTTCAATGGATGGCCCCAATGTTTTAGGGCTGATAAATAAAGTTGTCTTCACCAAAAATCATGATTTTGCCACTGGGAAAGACTTTGACGTCATAGACCAGATTGAGCTTGGCTTTGGGAGAGAGCGCAGCCAGTGCAGGCGTAAGATCTTGCCAGGTTTTGCCTGCATCTTTGCTCATGACCACCCAACCACCGGTATTGGGCACAAAATTGCCCACCACCACAATGGTGTCACCACTGGCATCAACCGCACGGCCATCACGGGCACTCAGCTCATATTTAAAGCCCTGGGTATCCAGTTCAATGTCTTGCCAATTGGCCGTGTTATAACAGTCTTTGCCCTCACTGCAGAGATAGATCAAAGGCAAATAGGCCCCGCTGCTCTGATCTGTGCCAACCGTGATCATGCGGCCATTGGGCCACACCACCAGGTCAAGCATTTCACCTGCTTCGCTGGATTTTTGCAGTTGTACCGTTTGCAGATGGTAAGTGGCACCTGCTTTTTTGGATGGCATACGCACCTTGGCAGGTTCGTTGATTCTGCGGCCTGTGGCATAAAATTTATCATTGACAGCCTGGACAGCCGTCACTTGGTATGCTGTGGCATTGGCATCATCGAGTTTTTCTTCTCCGACACTGTGCATTTCGCAAAAGGTCTTGCTGCTGTCGGGATTAAAATTGCTGGGATCTTTGCCAGTACAGACCGAGCTAAACCAGGCTTTGCCAGCGGCATTATTGCCGGGAGAATAAACGGCTGTGGTGCCGGTCAGGGAGTCAACCAAAATCTGGCCATCAGAGGTTACAGCAACCCCTTCACCCTGGGCCACGGAGGTAAAGGCATTGCTGCCACGGGCATAGAGTTCGGTAAAATCCATGCGTTCAGGGTTGCTCTCATTGACCGTACCGACAGGTCCAGAGCCCACAATCCCACTGACATACAAAGTGCCAGACGCGCGGGTCAGGCCCTGCACTTTAACCCCGTCAAACTTGCGCTGAGCCGTCCAGGTCATGCCGCCATCATTGGTGGTCGAAAAACCATTGGTGCCCGCTTTGCCGCAGCCCCAAAAAGCTTTGTTGTCGTCGTCCCACCACATGGTGGCTTTGTCACTGCAGGGCACAGAGCCTTTAAACAGCGCCCAGCCAGAAGTCGCTCCGACAGGGTTGGCACTGGCCATTCCAGTCGGGGAAGACGAGGCAACCGGGTTTGTCACCCCAGAGACAGGAGACGCCGAAGGTGATGTCACAGTCACCGACGCTGTGGGTTTGGCACTGGGATTGACTCCAGCGGGGCCAGATCCGGGGGAGGTACAGGCAGCGCCCAGGGTCAGGGCCATCGCAGAAGTTGCCAAAAGGGCATAACGCCAATTCAGAATAGACATGAAGATCTCCATTTGTATTTGTGATCGAAGCCTTTGCTTTTTACCGGAATCAACCTCAGCTGTCAAGCGTGCAATTGACACAAAGCTTAATTAGCGTACAATACAGATGGAATAGCTAGTAAAAAAAACGGGAAAAAACCCTCACTTCAATTAAAATAATCGGTTTTTATTTTATATTATTCAAATTGGGTGAAACACTTATGGTCTATACTTTTTCAAAAAGCAAGCAGAGTTGGAATACCCACAGCCACGGATTGTGGCAAGGGGGCCATTTGGCAGCCAGTAATCTCAGTACAGGCTACCACGGCATTATGAAACAATGGTGGGAATGTTATACAACAGGGCAGCGCGTCCTGCTGATTTCCGAGGGCAAAAAAGTCAAACACGAATTTGAAGGTTATTATCCCCAATGGCAGTTTGAAACCCTGGATTTATATCCCGAACTCGCGGAAGCCGATGCCAATGACTGTGACATTTATGGCGATCTCAGCAGTTTCGAAAATCCCCTGCCCGAAGACCGCTATGACCTGATTATCAACCAAGCCACCCTCGAACATGTGTACAACCCTTTTGGGGCCATGAAAAACATGTTTGAAGCCCTCGCCCCCCACGGCATTCTGGTCAGCCACACCCATCCGCCTGGTTTTGAGTACCACTCTTATCCCCGCGATTATTTTCGCTTTATGCACGATTGGTGGGAAGATCTGCCCGATTTTTTCCCTGAAATTGAACTCTTAGAACTACACGAAGCCAATTTTCATGTCTTTAGTTGTTACCGGCGCAATCCAGAATAGCCCAATTCAAGGGGCGAGTTCAAGTGTCGAGGCGAATGACTTTGCCTTTGAACAATTCGGCCACGGCATCCAGGGGCTGATGGGCCGGGGGGCGTGAAGAACTTGACTCACTCGCCGGGCGACGGGCAGGTTCTGAAACGTCACGTTTTGGGCTATCTGGGCTTGGGGGCGGCTCAGACCGGTTCAGCGTGCCCTCAATCGCGGCATAGTTCGGCTCAGCACTGGCTGCATAGGGGTCCTCTTGGAGAGGGGGCGGCTCTTCTGCCTCAGGCGGGATCTCTTGGGCTGGAGAAACGGCTCTGGGCGGCGGCAGGGGCCGAACAGGCGGCGGCAAAGTGCCCTGACGCACAGGGGGAGGGGGTAAACTGCCATCCCGCGCAGGCGGTGGCGGCAAGGGTCGCTCGCCGGACGCCGTTGCTCCAGAGGCGGGCACAGCAGCAGACATCGGTTCAGGCGCTACAAAGGCCCGCTCGCCCGCCATTTCCAGAAGCATTTGAAAAGGGCTGCCCATGATCTCTTCCAAGAGTGGATTTAAGCGTCCGGTTTTGAGACTTTTTTCGACCCGATCTCTGTGGGGACGGGAAGCAAAGCGCACAATCCAGTAGCGACGCACCGTGTCGATATGCACCAGTTTGCCATTGCTCATAAAGCCATACAGTGGCCCCTGTTGATCCAAGACACGGTTTAAAAATCGCTGCCAAATCTGGCGCATTTCGCTGTCGCTAATGGCCGAAGACAGGGGAACAGGTTCAGCCACTGGCTGGGGCTTTTCTATCAAAGGCTCATCAGACAGGGCATAGGCATCCGGCTCTTCGTCGGGAATCCAAATTTCGGGCGATGCCAGATCTGAAGAAACAACCGCGGCCACAGGCGGTCTTTGATCTTCAAGCTTTTTGTCGACGGGGTCCGATAACTCCCGTAACGGATGTACAAGCTCGGCTTGTTTGGGCTCTCTCGGGAGAGCCTCAACACCAGCAGGTCGCACTTTGATTCCTGCGGGCACAGCCCCCCGCTCCAGGTCTTCGAGGCGCTGCAAAAGTGAGCGTTCAGCCTGCAGGCAAATTTGAATCAGATCCGCTTCCAACCAGATTTCGGGCTGGGTCACTTTGTGCAGGCGATCGGCGGTTTTGAGCAATTGTTCAATCACACTCACACTTTGTCCCGGCGTCAAATAGCCCAAAAGTTCTTTGAGTGCGGGAATCAGGTGGACGGGCACCCCCAGGTTTTCGAGGCTGCTGCTGGGCAAATGGGCCAAAGTGAGGTGACGCAAGAGTTGCAAGAGTTCTTGAATAATCTGGAGTGAATCATGGCCTTTTTCAAGCAGAGATTGTAAATGGCCCAAAAGAGGCTCGACCTGACTTTGAAACAGCGCCTGTGCCAGCGAAAGCAGCGTCTCTTCGTCGATCAAACCCAAGACCTGATAGACCAAGGCATCGGGCAAGGTTTCACCCGGTGCCGACATGGCGTGGACCTGATCGAGCAAGCTTAAAGCATCACGCCCCCCCCCTGCTGCTTTGCGGGCAATCGCCTCCAAAGCCTGGGCGGAGACGCCGATCTGCTCTGCTGCAGCCACCTTTTGCAGGTGTTTGAGCAGGGCAGGCAGGGCGATGCGCTGAAAATCAAAGCGCTGGCAGCGCGAGACAATCGTGGGCAAAATCTTGTGGGGCTCGGTGGTCGCCAACACAAAAATCACGTTGGCGGGCGGCTCTTCAAGGGTTTTGAGCAGGGCATTAAAGGCCTCGTTGGTGAGCATGTGAAACTCATCAATAATAAACACCCGGTAGCGGCCCCCACTGGCCGAAAAACGCACCTGCTCACGCAATTCACGCGCATCATCAATCCCACGATTGGAGGCCGCGTCGATTTCGATCACATCCAGCGAATGGCCAGCCGTGATCTCTTCACAGCTCTGACAGGCGTTACAGGGTTCTCCATCCTGGGGTTGCTCACAATTGAGGGCCTTGGCCAGCAGACGTGCCGTACTGGTTTTGCCGGTGCCACGCGGGCCACAAAAGAGGTAGGCATGGGCCAGACGGTCCTGGGCCATGGCATTGAGCAAGGTACGGGAAATGGCATCCTGGCCCACCAAATCACTGAAACGCTGGGGACGCCATTTGCGGTAGAGGGCCAGGTGTTCCATATCAGTTGAGCAGACGGCGGGTTTCAGGATTGCGGGGCACACGGGTAAAACCAGATCCGGCGGTGATTTTGACTCCCCGCAATGCGAGTTGATCCATCAACAGGTTGAGCCCCAGTGAATCACTGGACATATGCCCGGCCAAAACAATATTGACATGGCCTTTTTCAAGCACTTCGCGCACACCGGGCGAGAGGTGCATGGCCACAACGGTGCCCACCCCGGCTGCGGAGAGTTTGTCATAGAGATCGGGACCCGCATCAGTGCCGCCCGTCATGTCCACCATGATCTTGCCCACGCGGTTTTCAGGGGAGCCAAACATCAACTTGGGGCCGGCTTCAAGTTTGCGGGCCAGATTGTATTCGGGCTCAAGCTCTAAAAGGGCGAGAATATCTGCCAGGGTCTCGGGAGCGGCTTCGGCCAATTTTTGCTGAATATAAGCCTGAACCATATTGTCGGTAGGAGTATGGGCTGTGAGCAGGGGCAGATTCAAGAGACGAGCGGCATCCACCACCCGGTTATAATTGCCCACAGTGATGTCAAAATGGGTCTTATCGGCCTCGCGGGCCAAAATATGATCAGCAATATTCACGGGCACACCACAGCTCTGAAAAATATCCGTTTGCAGGTCCATGGCCTGGTGCAGCGTGGTTAAAGCAATGCCTTCGGGATGATGCGCCATCACAGCGTCGATCTGGGCCCCTTTTTGGTTGAGGCGATCCACCAGCAGCAGTTCTGAGACGCGAATATCAATACCCACAAAGAGGTGTTTGATTTCTGTGCCGGGTTCACCGAACAAAAGGCGGGTATCGGGGTAGGGGTTACTGAGCAACTCAGTGTCAAACCACTGTTTTTCTGCCACTGGCAGTTTTTCATAATTTTGGCGCATGCGCTCCAGGCTCTGAGTGGCTTTTTGTGATCCGCGCGGATCTGCCTCCAGGCCTTTTTCGACGGTCAATTTGTAAATATCCCACAATTGCATAAGAATAGTCCTTGTCCCTTGATCCGTCCGCTGGTATCGCCCACTGCTAAAGTGGATCCATTGTACCGCATGCCAAAGAAAAAGGCGGGTCATATGCCCGCCCAATAGCGTAGAGAGTTAGAGAAAAACTTTTGTTATTTGTGGGCCTTCTGATAAAGGTAATATCCCCCAGCGGCCAGACCGGCAGCAGCCAGACCAACACCCACGGCAACACCTGCAGCAGCCACTTTCGGGCCACCGACAGTAGAAATTAACTTAGACAGGGCCGGCCCTGTTGGTACCTTCAGCCCAAAATCCACCAACTTGCTGGCAATCACCTGGGCGGTACCATAGCCACCCAGATTGGCAAGCGGTGCTCCCAAGGTGGCTGTCATTGCAGTCAAAGCACCAGCCGTACCCACGGTGCCAATCGCTCCGCCGATCAGAGCAGCTTTGCCAAGATTAAACGATTTTTTAGGCAGCTCCACAGGTTGCGCTGGAGCGGGGGTGGGAGGCTGTTCTTGTACAGGGGCAGGTGGTGCGGGAGTCACAGGGGCCGGGGGCTGTTCCTGTACAGGGGCCGGTGTCGGCGGTGTCGGTTCTTGGGGTTGCACAGGTGCCGGTTGGGCAGGCTGAGCAAGGGCAATCGGCAATTTTAAAACCTGTTTGGGGTAGATCAGATCAGGATTTTTGATCTGGTCTTTGTTCATGGCATAAATAGTCTTCCAACGGGTGGGGTCACCGAGCTTGGCATCCGAAATATTCCAGAGATTGTCGCCTTTTTTAACAGTATATGTTTCGAATTGGTCGCCTTTGTCAAGGCCGGGGGTGGCAGGTGCAGCTGCTGATGCGGGTTGGGCTTTGGGAGCGGGAGCTGCAACGGGTGCCGCCACAGAAACAGTGGGAGTGGAGGGGGCTACTTGCAGATTCGACATGGTTATTAACTCTCTTTTACACATTTGGCTTACACCTAGTATTTCCAGCTTAAGCGCTCAGATCTGACGCAAAGATCACCAGAATTAATCTATTTTTATTTTTTGCTTAAACAAGCTTAACCTTTATGACATCAGCCCTCAGGGCCTTTAAACCGCGGAGACAGTTCAAAGATCTGGATTTTGCCACGAAAGATCGGCAAGCCTCTGTGCGATAATATTTATCAGAGCCATTTTATCCAGTAAAGGACCGCACCATGTCTAATCTGAACATTAACGGGCGCACCGTTGACCCCTCGAGCATTCGTAAAATTGCTGTGCCTGAAGGCGAAACAGCCAAATCGTATGTGCAAAAAAATGAAGCCCTGATTCGCAAAAACTTCAAAGACGAGTTGTATTTTGAACAAAACGGGGAATTATTTGTCACTGAAGACCGTTTTGTGATCGAAAGTATGGGCGGCAATCTCAAAGACGCAAAATTGCGGATGGGAGCAGTACCAGCTGTGGCTCTAATGCTGGACAACGAAGCCGACTCCCACAAAGTAACCGATCTGGAATTTAAAGGTGCAAGTACCGAAACCGAATGGCTCAAAAAAGAACTGGGAATCAAAAAAGGCGATCATGTCAACTTACACGATCTGCAAAAGCGCGCAGATAAGCTGTTTAAGTCCAACCGCTTTTTGAGCGTCAACTTTGTTCCCACGGCAACAGACAAAGGCATCAAGCTCTCCCTGGAAGTGACTGAAGTGCCCAAAGAGATCCGCTTTCATGGCGCTGATCGCAGCCAAGAAGCCGCTTTAAAAGCGGTTTTCCCGCAGCCACTGACCCAAGAGAACATCGCCAAAGGCATGCAAGAACTGCAAAAGATCCACGACAAAGACCCCAACTCCCTGCTCCGTGGCCTGGATTTTAAGATCAATGGCAACGGTCTCGATGTGATGATTTCCAAAGTAGAGGTGCCACAAAACCTGACCATTGTTGGCATGAGCCCACAAGAATCAGGTGAAATCGCAGGCTTTTTTAACAAGCCCCTGAATTATGAAAGCATTCACGCTGGCATGGAAAAAATGCGCG
>JBFWRL010000039.1:0-38478 GCA_050248915.1 Candidatus Sericytochromatia bacterium | reverse complement strand
CACGGATGTGGGGGCGAAGGCTCACGCCGGAATGCCTCCCTCCCAAGGGCGTCTGAGCTGATTGCCCTAAAAACACGCCCCCACAAAATCAACCAGCCCCCTTAAATCTCGCCCACACTTCCCTTGTTCCCATTCCCCATGCCCCTGATCCCAAGCCCCATTCTCAATTCTCAATTCTCCATTCTCAATTCCCAAAAACACCGCACAAAATATCAAAACAGCCTGCCCCCGCTCTGCTAAATTGATCTCATGGAATACGCCCACCGCATTCAATTGGCCCTCGACTTTATCGAAACCCGCCTCACCGAAGCGCTCTCGCTGGCAGAAGTGGCCGATCACGCTGCGTTTTCAAGCTGGCATTTCCAGCGGCTCTTCTCAACACTCACGGGCGAACCGCTCAAAACGTATATCCGCAAACGCCGCCTGAGTGCTGCTGCCGTTGAATTGATGCAGTCCAAACAGCGCATTTTGGCAATTGCACTCAAATACCGTTTTGAGTCACAGGCCGCGTTTACCCGTGCCTTTCGGGCCCAATTTGGCTGCCCACCGGGCCAATTTCGCTTGCAGCCCAGAAGGCTCCAAGCCCCACTGCTGATCTCAAACGATTATATTAAACATCTCTCTGGAGGACTGAATATGGAACCCGATATCATTCACTTAGACACCCTGCATGTGCTGGGCCTGAGCAACCACTTTATCTCGATCCTGGCCCCTGAGGCGAATAATTTTGAGGTCATTCCCGCGCTCTGGGATCGCTTCAATGCCCGCCAAGGCGAAATTCAAGGGGCCCGCCAAGGCGTTTCACTCGGGCTCTGCCTGTGTGAAGACGAGGCCTCAGAAAGTGAGAACACAGGTGAACTGAGCTATCTCGCGGGCAGCTTGCTCGAAACAGCTCCCACCGAGCCACTGCCCGAAGGCATGCGCGCCATCAGCATTCCTGCCGGGCAATACGCCCGTTTTACCCATCAGGGTGAACTCGCGAAACTCCAGCACACCATGTCGTATATCCACCTGACCTGGTTGCCGCGCTCGGGCTACCAGCTCGATCAGCGCCCCGAAATAGAGTGGTACGACAGCCGCTTCAAACCCGATCAAGCCGACTCGGCCTTTGATATCTATATCCCCCTGACAGCAACCGACAAAGTCTAAAACAAAACTCAGGATTTAAAACAAATCAGCGTGAGAACCTGTGCGTTCAAAATAAATAAAAGGACGCTCAATTCGGTAAATCAGCACCCAATCGGGCTCAATATGGCAATCTCGGTGGCCTGACCAATTTCCCGTGAGGGGGTGATCTTTGTGTTTCAATTGCAAAGGGACTTCATTCACAAGCAACACTTGAATCGCCTTGAGCTTGGTGAGGTCTTTACCACGCTTTTCACATCGCTTCAGATCTTTGAGAAAACGGGTGGTAAAACTGGGCGTGAGCACTCAAATTAGATCCCCAATTTTTTCCACATATCTTCCAGATTTTCACAGTGAACCAGATTCTCTCCACGTTCAGACTCACGCAAGCTCTTTTGGGTCAAGGTATTGGGGATATGTTCAACCTGACAGACTTGCTCCGAAAGCGTTTCATCCAGGAGGCTTCTCAAAAGCGCATCTGCCACTTGCGCAACTTGCACAAGATAGGCCTCTTTGGGCTTGCCTGTTTTGTCAGAAAGCGCACTTAAAAGTTCGTCGCTGATTTCGACCTGCACCTGCGGTTGCCTCGTTTCGGTTGATAAAGATGTCTTGATTGTAGCCTTTTTGGCGATCAGAGGTAAACCAACCACAAAAACCTTTATTTGCCCTCGATCCACTGCTTCCAGATCTCTGGCTGAAAGCCCACCGTGGCCCGCTGTCCCTGCCTCACAATCGGCGTAACCAAGAGCAGCGGGTGCTCCAGCAATTCACTTTCGATATCATGCACCATGTACTTGAGGTTGCGCTTTTGGTACTCTGCCCCCTGCATATCGATCAGGTCTTTGAGCGGAATGCTTTTGCGCACGCTGCTGAGCTCCCCTTTGCTGATCTTGGTCTCTTTGAGATCGATCAGCTGAAACTTGATGCCCCGCTCTTTAAAAAAGCGCTCGGCCTTGCGGGTCTCTGAACATTTGCGCGTGCCAAAAATCTGCCAATTGCTCATACCAACTACATCGTCACCCGTGAAGTGATGGTTTTTTCGCTGCCCCCATCGAGATAGGTCACGAGCAACTCGTACACCGTTCCGGCTGAAAACAGCCCCGGATCCAGGCTGGCTCCACTCATGACAAACTCCACCTGACCACTGACGGTCCCCAGCGTGGTTTTGGGAGCGCCTTCATTGAGGTCTTTTCCATTGGCACTGACGTGGAAGAGCCAATACTTGCCAGCAGTGGTCGACCAACCGGCTTGGCCCATCGGTTTGCCATTTTCAATCCGGCTCAGAATCAGAGACTTCACCATGACTTCTTTGCCAAAATTGTAGCTATAGGTAAAGACATAATCGGGATTGCCGTCGCCCATGCCAGCAAAACTGGGCGAAGCTTTGTCAGTGGGACTCAGACCCAGGTATTTTAAGGTTCCACTTGCAGCAGAAGTCGAGCCTGTTGGCGCAGCAGGACTTGCCGAAGCCGTTGGGCTGTTGGAAGCGCTCCCAGAGGGAGAAGCAGAAGGTGTCACTGTAGGTGTGGTGGTACAGGCACTTAAGAGCAGGAGTGCAGCTAAATTCAGAAACTTCATAAAACACCTCAAAAGTTAAAATCTATTTCTCACAGATTACCCTGTCTGGGCCCAAAGCAAAAGGCCCAGCCCAAAGACTCAGCGAAGCGAATCGCTGACCATTTCACGGGGCGGATTCAACATTTGGCGAAAGCAGAGGTAGACACAGGCCTGAAAGAGAAAGATAAAACCAATCACTCCCAGCACCGAAAGAAAGGCCTGGGGCTGCAAAAAAGGCGTGAGGGTATCTGCCAAGACCGCACGGGGGTGGCGCAAGAGATCCCAGCTGTTCCAGCGCAGGAAGCGACCCAGATAAATGCCCACGCCTGCCAAAAAGAGGGATGATAGCGCAAATACCCCACCCACCCAGCCATTCCAACGCTGAGCAATGGCCTCTTCAAAATCCCAGAGCGAGAGAAATCCGGCCATCAGGCCACAGAGTGCAAAGGCAAAGATCAGCAGGGCATCAAACCAAACCGGCATATTTAAGGGGTGGCGCAGGTGAATTAAATCCGTGACAATATAGGGCGCATTGGGAAAAAAGGGCAGCCAAAACATCAGGCAAACCCCCAGCCAAACAGCGCCCTTAAAGCGGCCTTGCCCCAGGCGAAAAACCGTGCTGACCCCCAGGGGTATCAAGGCCAAAAAGAGATTCCAGATCAAGAAAGAGAAATAAGGGGTGCCCGAATACTGCAGGCGAAAGAGCAAAAGAGCCGTGCTGAACAGTCCCAAAAGCGCCAATGGGACCAGCAGATGCAGCCGCAGTGGGGGAGATTCTGATGAAATAGGCATAAGACAGGGCCTCCACAAACTATCATAACAGAGAGAGAGACACAGAACTCAAGTCCGCTGTTCAATTGGCAGGCCAGTTATTTGAGAAAGGTCCAAGCCCTTGCTTATTGATAGCCTTGCCTATATGCTGAAGGCCTGAAATCTGAGGAGCCAAAGGCCGCTGTCCATACCATGCTCAAACACGTCCAGCCCAAACACGCCCTGCCCGATCTCGCCCAGTTTGGCGGAGCGCCGCTCTTTGCCGAAAAACGCTTTGTCGGTCGCCCCAATTTGGCCCCCACCGACGAAATCCTGACAGATATCCGCACTATTTTAGATCAGCGTTGGCTCTCCAACGATGGCCCTTATTTAAAAGAATTTGAAGCCCAGTTGGCCCAAAGCCTGGGTGTCAAACACTGTATCGCCGTTAGCAATGGCACCATTGGCCTGGAATTGCTGATTCGGGCCTTGAACCTCACCGGTGAGGTGATCGTGCCTTCGTTTACTTTTATTGCCACGGTTCATGCTTTGCAGTGGCTGGGTCTGACACCTGTCTTTTGCGATATTCTGCCCGAAACCCACACCCTCGACCCTCAAAGTGTGAAAGCCCTGATCACCCCCCACACCTCGGCCATCTTGGGGGTGCACCTGTGGGGGCTGCCCTGTGAAATTGAAGCCCTCGAAACCCTGGCAGAGCAACACGGTCTCAAACTGATCTTTGATGCTGCTCACGCCTTACTCTGTGATTATCACGGGCGCAAATTGGGCAATTTTGGCCATGCCGAAGTGTTTAGCTTTCATGCCACCAAATTTGTCAACAGCCTCGAAGGGGGAGCCATTACCACCAACGATGATACCCTGGCCGAGCGCCTGCGCCTGATGCGCAACTTTGGCTTTGTGGATTACGATCAGGTCGAAGCACTGGGCATCAACGCCAAAATGAACGAGGTCTGTGCAGCGGTTGGACTCAGCTCGTTGCGCCACAGTTCAACTTTTATTGCCCATAACCGCAACAACTACAACCTTTACCAAACCCAATTAGAAAAATTGCCTGGACTAAAATTGCTTCCACTGCCTGAAAACAGCAATTTTCAATATGTGGTTCTGGAGCTGGATACGGCCAAATTCGGGCTGAGCCGCGATCAGCTGGTTCAGCTCTTGCACGCGGAGAACCTCATTGCCCGGCGCTATTTTTATCCGGGTTGCCACCGCGCCAAGCCCTATGTCACGCTTTATCCAACAGCGGGAAAACACCTTCCAGTGACCGAAGCCCTGACAGAAAAAGTGCTGCTTTTGCCCACGGGCACAGCCGTTTCAGCAGAGATGATTGAAGCCATTGGAGAGCTGGTGGCCTTTATTCAGGCCCATGCTGCCGAAGTTCAGCAGACCCTCTCAGATTAGCTTGGCCCGGAAGGTCCACCCAGCAAATGTTGAATGCGCAGATAGTCCTCGGGGAACTGGGCCTGGTAGAGTTCGCGAATCCGCGACTGAATCAAGGCCTGTTTGTCTGAAGAGTCGGGCAGCGCTTCAACCTCATCGCGAATCTGACGGGCAATTGCCATCAAACGCGCCAGGGCTTCGGGGCTCAGAGAAGAAGCGTCCACAGCTTTAGCCTTCGTTGCCAAAGGTTCCTACCAAGCGGTCAATATCTTCAGGGGTAATCACAGGGGGGGATATTTGACAATCCAGATCGCTGTACATTGGGCTCAACCCATCCTCTATGTCAGAAGTTTTTTTCAATTTTGAATGTAACATAGCGCCCGCAGGCAAAGCTGTGATCTTTGATCAATGCTTAGCGGGCGCAGCGGAAACCTGTGAAATGACTGGTATATTCGATATCAAGGTCACTGCGGTTGCTGGCCCGAATGGCAAAGGCATCATGGCCATAACTGCCACTGCGCAATACCTTGGTAGCTTTCTCACCTTTTCCGGCTGGGCCAGTGGGGTTATTTTCAGGACTTTGAACATAATAGCGGCTGTCATACCAGTCTTGAACCCATTCCCAGACACTACCTGTCATATCGTGTAAACCATAAGGACTTATACCCAGGGGTTTACTGCCTACGGCCCGCAGGCCGGCTTCAGACCCTTTGCAGCCAGAGAAACTGCTTTTTTCACAGGAGGGAGAGGCGTTCCCCCAGGCAAAACGCAGCCCCTGCGGGCCCCGGGCCGCTTTTTCCCATTCGGCCTCCGTGGGCAAACGCATACCCGCCCAATTGCAGTAGGCATTGGCCTCTTTCCAATTCACGCAGACGACGGGGTAGTTCGCCGTTGCTCCTTCTGGGTCCCAACTCGGTTTGCCATAATGACATTTGAGTGGCGGTTTGCGACCCGTGGCTTGAATAAACCCCATATATTGGCTCTGGGTCACTTCGTGTTGCATGATCCAAAATGCATCCAAATAAATCGTACGCGCCGGGCGCTCGTCTTCTTGACCTTCGTTGAATTGATCCCCCCGCAAGAAAGGCCCAGCGGGAATGGAGATCATCTGTCCCATCTGTTTGAGCGGGACAGGAGAAGGAACCACCGAGTAAGAAGGTGCCGGACGCGGCGTTGTACTATCGAGCCCATTGAGGGGCAGGGGTGAGGGGAGGATAGCCGGAGCAATCAGGAGGTTGAGGCGGGTGGCAATTTGCTGGCCCAATTGAATCACAGAGGTGGGATTGAGTTCGGGTGTGGTTAAAGGCTCCACCGAGCGGGTTTCGGCGGTTTCAACTTCAACAATCCGGGCATTGAGGGAATAGCTGCTGCCAAAACGGGTCACACTGCCCACAACAATATACCGGGCCCCCAGGTGTTTGCCAATTTGCACCGCCGACTCGGGGTCGACCAAAGCGCTGGTCTGGTAGCCCAATTCTTGCATGGCCTTCTGCAATTGGGTGCGTTCTACCACACGAAAGGCCTGGTCGCGGCTGGCCAAATGGGTGGTTAAAATCTCACTGGCCGCCATTCCCAGAGAGGGCTCGACGCCAATGCTGTCAAATTGAACCACAGCCACCTTGGGCTTGTCATCGGCCAGAGCCGAAGCCAAAAGGGCCAACAGACTCAGACTCAGAAGCAGAAAAAAGGCGTAATAAGCAGGTTTCTTGTGCATGCGGGGTATTATAACATTGGCGCGAACATTGGCATGATAGGCTGGAGTATTTTTAGCTGCAGAGGGTATACTGAAATCGTCTGTCCCCGATCTCACCCAAGGAATCTGCGCTGAAATGAAGACCCTGGCAAAATACCTGCTTTGGATACCCCTACTTGGATTAAGCGCCTGTTCTGGCCAAAATATTTTGATTAACCCTGAGCCCACCCCCGTCCCCTTTGGCTCCGTCCAGGGGACGCTCCTTCAGACAGGTCCAGCTCTGCCAAGTCCTGTCCAGGGGGCCAATCAAGGGGCCAATCAAGGTGCTCTGAGCGGAGCCGAAGGGCCAGATGCCCTTGTCTTGCAAATTCCCTTTAGCAGTTCGGCCCTGGGCTTTGATGCTGCCAGCAAATTGACCCTTCAGGTCTATAACTGCACCTTAACGGCCTCCGCTGCAGACAGCAGCATCAAGGCCTGTGCCCCCGGCAGCAAGCCGATCTACACGGCAGAGCTGCCTGTGGCAGACATCCCAGATCCCCTGTCGATGCGTTTGCCTGGCGTCAAAGTGGGTGATACGGTGGAATTCTCTGGCAGTGGCCATGACCGGGGCAATTGCAATCCGATTACCGCAGCCCCACAGCGGGTCAAAATCACAGCCAGCCCGCTGCTCTGGAAAGAGCTGAAATGGCAGACCACCGACAAAAGCTGTATTCTAAAACTCAAACTCTCAGGCAAAGTGACCGACAATAACCAACAGCCCCTGGCCTTGGTACAAATTGAGGCCCGCTCCCTCGATGGTTCTGTCGCTTATGCACAGACCACCGAAACCCAGGTCGATGGCAGTTATCACTTCAGTGATGTGCCCCAAGGTGTTCCGATTGAATTTAAGCTCAACAAACGGGGATATCTTCCCAAAACCTTCAGTGCCTCTTTTATGCCCACAAATTTTAATCAAACCGAAGTTAAAGACCTCAATTTTGCCCTCTCTGATCCAAACTAGCGCTTGAGAAATTGCTATAATTTGAGAACGTCAGTTCAACTTTACCTCCAAAGGCCTGCTCTGCGATGAAAAATACAATGTTTATGGTCTGTCTGTCCGCCCTGCTCAGTGCTTGCAGCAGCCTGCCCTTTGCCCCCATCCAGTCCAATCTAAACCCCGCCCAGGTCGAAGCCCTGCGCAGCAATAAGCGCTTGGAGATTCGTCTCTTTCGCAGCTATGGCAACGAAGAACAGCTCAGCCTGCGGGCGCGGGTGATCAAAGCAGAGAACCAAAAACCCGAAAGCCCCGGCGATGGGTCTTTGCTCAATTTTTGGCGCAATTTGACCTCACTCAGTGTCAAAGAGGTGGGAGGGATTCAGGTCCAGTTTCAGCTCAATGGCAAAAGCCTGCGTCTGGCCAGCGACAAAGAGGGCATGATTGTTCTGCCGGCCACCACCTTTGGCCCCATGGCCCCTGGCATCTACACGCTGAGCGCTGAATTGGTGCCCGGCCAAAAAGCCACGGCCCCTATCAGCAGCGAAAAAATGGTGATCCAGGCCCGCAGCGACCAAAGTTTGGGGATAGTCTCGGATATCGACGACACGATCAAACTCAGCAGCGTGACCAGCAAATTGACAGCCCTGCGGCGGCTCTTGTTTAGCAACTCATATACCTCTGAGCCGATTCCGGGGGCATCGGTGCTCTACCAGCGCTTAGAAAAAGGCCTGGATGGGCTCAATGATGGGGATATCACCTATATCAGTGGCAGCCCGATCAACCTGGCTGAGTATATCTATAAATTTATGGATTATAGGGGCTTTCCACTCGGGGCCGTGGAACTTAAAAAATGGGGATTTGGGGCGGGTGATGACAGCCCACTGGCTCAGCAATCATTTAAACTCGAACGCCTGCGCCAACTCTTTGTCATGTATCCAGGTCGCTCGTTTTTGCTCTTTGGCGACAGCGGCGAAAAAGATCCCGAGATTTACAAACAGATCTCCCAAGAATACCCAGGTCGGGTCAAAGGCATTTTTATCAACAACGTGACCCAGGGCAAACCCACAGATGCGCGTTTTCAAGGCGTGTACCTGACTCAAAACGCCCTGGATGCCGCCCAGATTCTGCGCCAACAGGGTCTCTTGAAGCCCGAAGACGTCGAAGCGGTGCGCCAAGCCGTGATGGGCCGGGTCTTTCACAGACCATAAACCCAGCCAATACCCGGCCCCAAATTTAAGCAGAGGCCCGCTGGGCCTGATCCCGCTCAATCGATTCAAACAGGGCTCTGAAATTGCCTTCACCAAAGAGGGTCGCGCCTTTGCGCTGGATCACCTCGTAGAAAAAGGGCCCCGCCTGTTTTTCTTGGTAGAGAGTGGCCCCTTCTTGCATGAATAATTGCAAGAGGTATTTATCATCGTCACCATCCACCAGCACACCCAATTTTTGCAAGGTGCCCAGATCTTCTGTGAAATTGGTTACATGGTGTTCTTTGAGCCGGGCCGGCAACATCTCGTAATAGGTGGCGGGCACATCGAGAAAATGTAAGCCCTTTTGGCGCAAGGCATCCACGGTGCCCTGAATGTCTGGCACATGGAAGGCAATGTGTTGTACACCTGGACCAGCATTGTCTTCGACAAAGCTGTAGATCTGGCTGGCTTCAAAATTGGGCAGCAGCGGCTCGTTATTGGCCATTTTAACCTTGGACTCGGGGTCCCACATCACGGTTGATGCCAAACCACTGCCACTTTGGCCATTGACGTCGGAGGTGTGAAACTGCACCTGCCAATACTCTTCAAAGCCCATGATCTCCTTCAGCCAAGAGATATACGGTTCTAAAGTCAACATATTGGAGGTTACATGATCAATCGATTGGTAGGTCTGGCTCAGCCCTGTGGGTTTCTCCAGGGGCTGAATGCCGGGCAGCCAAGCCTCATGGGCACGTTCGACAAAGCGGTAGCGCACATCCCCCAGGGGCGTCGCAATTTCAAACCAGGAAAAAGGCTGCCCCAAGAGATCTTGGCCTTTTTGCACAGCCGTACAAAAAGTCGCGCCGCGCTCAGCCAAGACCCGGTGGGTATGGGCCAGATCACGCACCCGAAAAGCCAAGACGGCGATGCCATCGGGGTGACGTTTGAGCCAGCGGTCAGCACGGGAGCCGCTGGCCGTGGGTGCGACACAGGCCAAGGTGATGCCCGCCCGGCCAAAGAGCCGCACGTCCTCGCCCTGAGCGGAGCGATGGGCCTCGGTGGCCTGGCCCAACAAAGGCAGACCAAAAGATTCTGTGTAAAAGCGCTGGCTGCGTTCGAGGTCGTGGACAATAAATTCAAAGGTATCCCAACCGCGGATACCCAGGCTTTCTTTGGTCTTTGTCATGGGGGTTATCTTCTCCAGAAATCCAGTCTTGTCTTGATTCTAACAAGTTTTGGCCTCTCCCGGCTTGATATGGATCAAGCTATTATTGAGAAAGGGTAGACCCAGTTTGCCAAACCGAATCTCATTCCAGGAGCCACAGCTGATGCGCATTGTCTCAAGCGAAACCATGAAAAGCCTCGATCAACGCACCATTCAAGAATTGGGGCTGCCCGCGCTGGTTTTGATGGAGCGGGCCGCCTTGGGTGTGCTCACTGCCCTGCGTGAACATTTCCCCCAAGCCCTGCAAGCCGTTCACATTTTGGTTGGCACAGGCAATAATGGCGGTGACGGTCTGGCCCTGGCCCGCATGTTACACGGGCAGGGTGTGCCTGTGAAAGTCTGGTTGAGTGAGCGCTCGGCCAAACGCAGCCCCGACAATGGCAAACAACAGGAAATGGTCGAAAAATTAAATATCCCCTGTTTCTGGATTGAAGACGTGGCCGATTGGCAAAGCCAAATGGCCCAGGCCAGCGTGATCGTAGACAGCCTCTTTGGTGTGGGGCTGAGCCGTGCCATCACAGGCCCCTGGGCCGAGGTCATGGCCTATTTAAACGGTCTGGCCGTGCCTGTGGTGGCCGTGGATATTCCTTCGGGGATTGAAGCAGATACGGGCGTGCCTTTGGGTGAAGTGGCTCTGCGGGCCGAGTTGACGGTGACCTGTGGTCTGCCCAAATGGGGCCTGTTGATGGATCCCGCTTTGGACTATGTGGGCCAATTGGAAATGGTGGATATTGGCATTCCCCCCGCTTATGCCTCCCAAGTAGCGGGGGGACATTTGCTCGATTTGCCCCTGGCAGCCAGTCTCGCTCCCCCGCCGAGGCGCAGAAATTCTCACAAAGGCAGTTATGGCCGCCTGCTCATTGTGGCGGGCAGTTTGGGCATGAGCGGAGCCGCAGCAATTGCGACAGAAGCGGCTCTGCGCAGTGGGGCTGGGCTGGTGTATGTCTATGTGCCCGCTTCGATTCAGGCCCAGGTGGCCATTCAGGTGCCCCAAGCACTGGTATTCCCGTTGCCGGAACAAGACGGAAAAATATGCCTGGCGGCCCTGGAGCAACTCACCGAACCGCTGAAAAGCGCCAAAGCAGTCTTGATAGGACCAGGGCTGGGCCAAGGAGAAGCCACAACGGCCTTTGTCAGCGCTTTGCTCAAACAAATTTCTCAGCCACTTGTCTTGGATGCCGATGGTTTAAACCATTTGGCCCTGGCTCCCCAACCCTTTCAAAGCCCCACGGTAATCACCCCCCATGCCGGCGAGTTGGCCCGTTTGCTTGGCTGCAGTACAGCTGAAATTCAAAACAACCGCCTGCATGCTCTGCACAAGGGAGCCAAACAATTTAACTGCACGCATATTCTCAAAGGGGCCCGCAGCCTCATTGGCACACATGACGGGCGCTGCTGGGTGAATACCGCTGGCAATCCCGCCTTGGCGCGTGGCGGCAGCGGTGATGTGCTGGCAGGCCTGGTGGCAGGTCTGCTGGCCCAGGGTTATCCCCCAGAGGCGGCTGCGCTGCTGGGGGTCTATTGGCACGGTCTGGCCGCCGATCTGGCGGCTTCACAAATTCCGGCGGCCTGCCTCTCGCTCAAAGAATTATTGGGCTGTTTGCCTGCTGCGCTGGCACGCTTGCAGACAGGTGGATAGAAACAATACAACAAGCCGCTTGTGAGTCTCACACCTTGCAAATCCTTAAAATGCAGTTAAAATGAATGGGGACTATCTGTACAGAGACATCCTTCTGAAGATTCTCCCGGGGGAGAGACGTCGGACACAGGCCGAGCAATGAAACAGGACAAGGAGTAAGACATGGCATCTCGGAAAGCAGCACTTTTGGGGGCATCCCTGGCATTTACACTGGCATTTGCCAGTTATACACCCACCGCCCAGGCCTTTATTCCCACCAACGAAATGAGCGATCTCAGCCCAGAACATTGGGCTTACCAGGCCATTCAGGCCCTGATGGAAAAATACCAAATTGTTGAGGGCTATCCCGACAAAACCTTTCGCGGCAACCGCACCCTGACCCGCTATGAATTTGCAGCGGCCCTCTACCGCGTCATGACCCGCATGGAAGAAATGATTGCTGCCGCTGGCGTGAACAAAGGCGGCCCCCCGATTGACATCGATCGCACCGACCTGGAAACCATTGCCGCCCTGCAAAAAGAATTCAGATCCGAACTCGACAGCTTTCGGGGCCGTTTGAACAAACTCGAAGAGCGCGTGAATCTGCTCGATCAGGTCAAACTCGGGGGTGCCGTTGAAGTGCGCTACCGCGATCGCATGGCCGTGACTGATTCAACCCTGAGTTCTTCACCTGTGTTTAACAGCAACCCCGACCGCGAGCAGGTCAACTCCCCCGCCCGCAACTTCATTACCCGCCGGGATCGCTTCCCCTTCCGCGTGCGCACCTATCTCAACCTCGACGCCAATGTGCTGGCAGGTCTGAGCTATTCAGGACGCTTTATCGCAGACGAAGGGGGCTTCTTGGGCACCGCGGCAGGTCAACAGGCCACCTTTATTGGCGGTCACTTTGGCGCTGAAGGGTTTATGGGCTCACCTGTGTATGTCGACAAATCTTTTGTTAACAAGCAGTTCAACCTCGGTACGGCCAGCGATGCCCCCGTGATGAACGTCAAATTCGGGCTTTACAACTTCAGCGAGGCGATCAACCCAGGCACCCACTTCAAGAACCACTTCAGTGGCGAAACCTGGCTCGGCCATGGCTACGGTTTGGTCGGCTGGGGCGGCGACGAATTGCCAACGGTGAATCAAGCCCAGCAGAGTGGTGGCAATACCGCCGCTTATAACAACAGCGTCTCTCGCTTCTGGGTCGGGGATATCAACGCCAGCCGCGTGGATCCCAATAGCAAACGCTATAACCAAGCGGCTTCTCCCGCTGTTTCGGTCGATTTTAAATGGGGCCCCCTCGGCCTGTTCTTTGGTGCCAATAACGGCTCGTTTTATACCAGCCGCCAAATTGCCACCCAAGGCAACCTCTCTGGCATTGGCTCGGTCTCCCGTGGCAATATCTTTGGCACCTTGATCAATGCCGATGCCACCGTGGGCAACCTCGACCGCCTGAAACGGATTCGCTCCAATGTGCTCGATTTGCCCGCCGACTTAAATGACGGCTACGGTGTGGTCGGTGTGGAATTGGACCTGGGTCGCCCGATTGGCAACGATACCTTCCCTGTGCGCTTGGGTGTACATGGCATGGATTATTGGAACGACGCCGCTTTTGCCTTGAGTGGCACCCGCAAAGAGATCTCTGCGGTCGTGGACATCGGCACCAATGCCTTGGGTGCCACCGCCCAGATCAACTCCTCGTTTATCGGCTACGATATGGGCTCGTTGGGTGTTTTTGCCAATAACGTCGCAGGCAGTGGCGTCGACCTGGGTATTGGGGGCAAAGTGGCCCTGCGCAGCCTGAGTGATTTTGCTGCCAGAAGTTTTGCCGCCGCCAACGCTGGGGCCTATGTTTCCCTGCCAGATTTTGGCGGCAGCATTCCCAAGGTCTTGTTTGCCGTGCGTCAGTCTTTTGGCGATACCTTTGGCAGCGAGCGGGGCTACCAACTCATGAAAGACTCTGGCTTTACGGTCAGCGCGCCGTTTAAAAACATCATGGGCAGCCACCTTGATCTGGTGCTGGAATACAACGCTCTGATGGAAGGCGCCTTTTTCTCAGGCCGGTTTATGGCCCATGATTTGGCGGTCTACAGCCGTTACAGCTTCTGATTCTTAAGATTTTGGCCAAGGCTGTGCCAGGGAAACCTGTGCACAGCCTTTTGCTCTGTCTGGCTCTGATGCTGAGCACTCAGGCGGCCTCTGCTGAAGAGCTGATCTTTCGGTCAGAACAGGCCCAAAGTGATCCCCAACTCAAGCAAATAGAACTTCAGGGGCAGGTTCAACTCTTTCTTGGAAATTACCGTATTTTGGCCGAGCACTTGCACTGGGACAAAGCCAGTCAAACACTCAGCGCCAGCGGCCAAGTCGAATTGGTCAGCCCAGAATGGGAGCTGAAGGCCGACCATGTGCAACTGAATCTGCAGGGCCAAACCATCCAGGCCGAGCAAGGGCAATTGTCTTACCAGGGTCTGGTGCTGAGATTTGAAAAAGCCGAATTGAACGTTTTCAATTGGCAACTCAGTGGGGTGCGCCTCAATGTGCCTGGGATTCCCGGTGAAATTGAAGCCAAACAGGTGCTGCTTTACCCAGAGCTGAGCAGCGAAAATGTACAACTCACTCAGCCCCGCTGGAGCTTGTTGCCACTGACCCTGCCCAGTCTGAACCTGAGTCTGCCTTGGGGAGATCCCCCCCCTGAATTGGCCAGTGAATTGCGCAGCCAGACGGGCTGGTTTTCCCCCAGCTTGAACCTGCTCGAAGGTGGGTTGGCCCTGGGTAGCACCACCCGCCTCTTTCAAGATGCCTCGCAGCGGCTCTATGCCCGGCTGGATTATCATCCTGTTCAAGGGGGCTTGGCGGGCCTGAGCCACGAATGGCGCCCCCAAAGTCTCAATGGGGTGCTCAACAGTGAAATCTTGGCCCAGAGTGCCTCAGAAACGCCCCATCAGATACCTCTGCGCGGCCATCTCGAATGGCAAGGGGGGCTATGGGGTAAAAATCGCCTGCGGGCAGGGATCTTTCTGCAGGAGCCCTCCGGTTTTTTTGGCCGTCTGATGTTGCCCCCGCTTAAAAACAGCCTGCAGCCACTGGCTTGGCACAGTGAGGCCCTGCTTTTGAGTGATTGGCTCTCGCTGCCGGTCCTGCGCTTGCGCAGCCTTTGGGGCGCGCGGGTCACAGGCACAAACTGGCATGGCGCAGGCAGCTTACAGGCCATCAGCCGTCCCTGGATTCCCCTGCCAGGTGTGGGTTTTCAGGCCAGTGGTGTGCTCAACGGCCTGATCGGCGAAAGTGGCCAAGCCCTGACCGGCGGTCTGCGCCTTTTGAGCGAATGGGAAGCCCAACCCAATTGGATTGTTGGGGCCTATGGCGAACAATATCTGAGTGGCCTGCCTGTGAACATATTTGCCCAGGAGAGCTGGCTATTGCCCCGAAGCGGGGTCTACACAATCTGGAAAATTCTGCCCGAATTGGCCCTGGGGGGACGCGTTGAATGGGTCTTGCCGGCCCAAGGGCTCTCCGCCGCCGAAACCCTGTTGAGCTGGCGTCAAGGTATTTGGGTCTTAAACCTGCTTGTGCAGGGCATTCCGCCGGGCATGCAGGTGCAGGTGCAAACCGGGGTATTTTAGTAGGCTTCGCGGTCCAGCAATAATTGCAAAGAGATCTCTTCACCCTGGGCCTTGAGCCAGGTCTGGAGTTCTTTGGGAATGTCCTGCATGACCAAATCGACGGGGTCTTGGCCATGTAAAAGACCTGAGATCTGCAGGGCTTTGAGGGTATTGCCCCAGAATTTACGCCAGGTGGTATCGGACCACTCTTTGAGAATGGGACTGGCCTCCCGTTTGGATTCAAAGAAGTCTTCAAAGAGCTGTTTGGGCAATTGGGGTTCACCATCGAGTACGGCATCGCGGATCGGCTCTTCAACCAGCTCACGCAGCAGGCGGTTTTTTTGCAAGAGAATGTAGAGCAGGGTGAGTTGGGCTGTGGCCTCATCTTCACTCGCCAAAAACGTCAATAATTTGGGCGGCACCTCTTCGAGGCGGTGGCGAATGGCGCGCAAATAACTTTGCGCGGTGGACGGGCTCAGGGTTTGCATCACAGGATCCTGCAAAGCCGCTTGATTAAAATCTTCCCAGCCACTGTCTTTGAGTATGCGGGCACAGGCCAGGGTCTCCTGGAGCAGATAGGGATGATTGGCCACATTGACTTCATAACTTCTGTTTAACACGGGTTTTCCTGTCTCACATTCCTGGGGTTATAGCAATAAATATCCTGGTCTATCTTACCGCAAATCAAGGGCATTGGGATCATTCGCTCTGCTGAGAAAAGTGGGAAAGACGGGGAAAGACTTGGTGTGGTGCGACCAGGAGGGCTATAATGCTCTGTGTTGTATATCAAGGAGATCCGCCTATGACCCCGCCTTTAACTGCCCTGCCTGCCATCAACCCGCAGGAAACCCAAACCAAACACGTACATATTGAAACTTTCGGTTGTCAGATGAATAAATCCGACTCCGAAAAAATGCTCGGTCTGCTGGCCCAAAAGGGCTATGCCTGGACCGATGCCCCCGATCAAGCCGATTTAATTCTGATCAATTCCTGCAGCATTCGCGAAAATGCCGTCAACCGCCTGATTGGCCACCTGGGCCGGTTTAAACCCCTCAAACGCAAGAACCCCGATCTGATCATTGGTGTGGGCGGCTGTGTGCCCCAACACGAGAAAGAGGCCTTGCTCAAACGGGTGCCCCATCTCGATCTGGTCTTTGGCACTCAGACCTATCACAAATTGCCTGAGCTGCTCGACGAGTTTCACCAGAACCAGCGCCCGATTGTCTCGATTGTGCGCCAGGTCGATGAATACCCAGAAGAGATCCCTGTGGTGCGCGAAGGCAAACACCATGCCTGGATTACCGTTCAACATGGCTGCTCGGCCTTTTGCACTTTTTGCATTGTGCCGTATACCCGTGGCCAGCAACAGAGCCGCAAACCCGAAGCGATTGCCGAAGAAATTCGCCAAGTGGCTGCCGAAGGGTATACCGAAATCACCCTGCTCGGCCAGAATATCAACACCTATGGCTGGGATCTCGATCCCGGCACCTCGTTGGGCCAACTCTTGCACCTGATTCACGATATCGAAGGCATTCGCCGCATCCGCTTTTTGACCTCTCACCCGATCAATATGCGCGACGATCTGATCGATGCCATGGCCGAGTTGCCCAAGGTCTGTGAATTTTTGCACCTGCCTTTGCAAGCGGGGGACAATGAATTGCTCAAGCGCATGCGCCGCAACCACACCGTGGAATTTTATGCCGAACTGGTCGACAAAATCCGCGCCAAAATCCCGCACATTGTCTTGACCTCCGATTTTATTGTGGGCTTTCCCGGTGAGACCGAAGAGCAATTCATGGGCACGGTCGAGTCGGTGCGGCGTTTTGCCTTCGACTCCGCCAATACCGCGTCATACTCACCCCGACCCAAGACCCCGGCTGCCCGCTTTGATGAGCAGCTCAGCGAGGAAGAAAAAAGCCGCCGCTTAAACGTGCTCAATCAGGTCGTGCGCGAAGTGGCTCTGCAGCAGAATCGCCGCCACCTGGGTGAAATCCAAGAGGTCATGGTCGAGTCACACGATGCCGAGCGCAACAATCTTAAAGGCCGCACCCGTGGCAATAAAATTGTGCATTTCGAGGGCATGCCCCGCCTGGTCGGACAATTGGTGGATGTCAAAATCTTCGACGTCACGCCCAATACCCTGCGCGGGCGGATGGTGGTATCCTGAATAGGTTCCAACAGCCCCCAAAGCAGGCTCAAAACAACGCTTGAAACGCAATCCAGAAAGGTATTTTCCCATGCAGAAAATCAAAATCATCACTCTGGGACTCACCCTGGGACTGGCCCTGACCCTCAGCGCCTGTTCTGAGCGTCAGAAAAATGATCGGGAAAACCCAGAAAATCCAAACCAGACAGAAAACAAAGGAGCAACCACCGTGTCTGCAGATATCAAACAAATCATCAATGGCGGCGACAAAGAAGCCAAAGAGTTGACTGCCACCTTCGAAACCAGCCAAGGAAACATGGTTATTCGGCTTTTTCACAAACAGGTCCCCAAAACTGTGGCCAATTTTGTTGGCCTGGCTGAAGGCTTAAAAGAGTACACCGACCCCAAAACCGGCAATAAAACCAAAGGCCATTATTATGATGGTCTGATCTTTCACCGCGTGATCCCGCAATTTATGATTCAGGGCGGCGACCCCCTGGGCACCGGCACCGGCGGCCCCGGCTATGAATTTGAAGATGAGTTCAGCCCCGAACTGAAACACAGCAAACCCGGTATTCTCTCGATGGCCAACGCCGGCCCCAATACCAATGGCAGCCAATTCTTTATCACCGAAGTGCCCACCCCCCACCTCGACAACCGTCACTCCGTCTTTGGTGAAGTGATTGAAGGCCTCGATGTGATCAAGAAAATCACGGGCGTGAAACGCAATGCCATGGACAAACCCATGGAAGACGTGGTCCTGAAAAAAGTCACCATCAAACGGGTCTTTGAATAAATCCGTGTTGGCGGTCTGACCATGCCTGACTTTGTTCACGAACAGCATTTTTGGCAACAGAACCATCTGCGTGTCGCTGGTGTGGATGAAGCTGGTCGCGGCCCGCTAGCTGGGCCCGTTGTGGCCGCTGCCGTGATTTTCAAACCCAATTTTGACGCTTCCCGCTTGGCCGGGCTGAATGACTCCAAAAAACTCAGCGAAGCCAAACGGGAGGCGTTGTTTCCTTTGATTCAAGCCGAGGCCCTCGACTACGGTTTGGGTATTGTCAACGCCCCTTTGATTGACCACCTGAATATCTTGCAGGCCACCTATCTGGCCATGTGGCGGGCCTTGAGCCAGCTTAAAGCCGTGGATGCCTGCCTGATCGACGGCAACCGCGCCATTCCCTTTTGGGAGGGCCCCATGCAAACCCTGGTCAAAGGCGATCAGCGCTCAGTCTCAATTGCTGCCGCTTCGGTTTTGGCCAAAGTGACCCGCGACCAAATTATGCATGCGCTCGATCAGACCTGGCCCGGTTATGGCTTTGCCAAACACAAAGGCTACCCAACAGCCACCCATACCCGTCTGCTGCAAGCCCAAGGCCCCTCTCCCCAACACCGTCTCAGCTTTTGCCAAAAATTTCTGGAGATCAGCGCTTCATGAGCATGTCTTCAGGCCCCCCCAAACAACCCCCGCAGGGCCGTCCCCAGCAGCCCGGTCCTCCATCTGGAAAACCGGGGATGCCCCGTCCGGGGAGTGGCATACGTCCGGGGAATGCCCCCAAGTCTGGCAGCCCCACCTCTGGCAAACCGCCACAGCCCCAACGCCCCCCCCAACAGAGCAACCCTCCCGGTCCAGCAAAGCCAACACCGGCGCGCCGATCGGCTGGGCCCCTGCCGCAGTATCGCACAGGCCCTCTGCCTGCAGATATGCCGATCTTTGACCCCACTCAACCCAGTTTTTGGCAGCGGATCAAATACCCCCTGCGCTGGTTTTTGATTGCCGGATTCTTGATTGCGGGAATTGTCTTGTTTAAACGCTATGAACTGGGCGCC
Organism: Candidatus Sericytochromatia bacterium; assembly: GCA_050248915.1. GTDB lineage: Bacteria > Cyanobacteriota > Sericytochromatia > UBA7694 > UBA7694. Next base: position 19,365 of record JBFWRL010000039.1, on the reverse strand, counting down.
TATTTAAACCAGGAGCAGATTCAGGCCCTATTGGAACCCTTTGGCCCCTGGGCACCGGCTGCCTTTATTGGGATTTTTGTGCTGGCCATTGTGCTGATGATTCCCTATTCCGTCATGGCGGGCCTGGGGGCTCTGTTCTTTGGGCTGGCCTGGGGCACACTTTGGAATGTCTTGGGTGGCACCTTGGGTGCTTTGGTGGTCTACGCCCTTTCCCGTCTCTTGGGCCAAGGTGTGATCCGCAAACAGGCAGGCAATCAGCGCTGGGAAAACCTCAACCGGCGCTTGGAAAAAGACGGCTTTTATTATCTTCTTTTGGTGCGCACCCTGGCCATTTTACCGTTTAACTTGCTCAATTTTGCCTGTGCTTTTACCGCGATTAAATTGCGCCACTTTATCTTGGCCAATCTGGTGGGGTTGATTCTGCCAGGCCTGGTCTACGGCTATGGCGCCAAGATTCTGCTTGATCCTGCGACATCGAAGACCCAATTGGCTTGGCTGATTGGGATTGTGTTGCTGGTGGTGGTGCCCCCGATTGTCTTTCGCCAATCGCGGCGCTTTCGGCGCAAAGAGCAAAAATCCCGAATTGAAAAAGCCTTTCACTTTCCCGGAGACTAACGTTCAAGATTCGGCAGGTTTAAAAATCTGCCTTAGGTCGGCGCGAGCAAGATCAAATCTTGCCGGCCATTGCCATCGAGATCTGCCGCGTAAGCGGTGAAGGCAAAGTCGCTCCAAGCATATGAAAAGGGCCTGCGCAACGCATCTGGGCCTGAGATTAAAAATTGCCCCTCCACACTTTGAGATAGCTCCACTCCACCTGGCAAACACTCATTCCGGCGCTTGAAACTGAATCGAAACCGAATTAATGCAATAACGCAGCCCCGTGGGCTGGGGACCATCGTCAAAGACATGCCCCAAATGGCCTTTGCATTTGGCGCAATGCACTTCCGTGCGTGTCATGCCATAACTCGTATCCCGTTCTTCTTCGATCGCCTCCGTTTGCAGCGCTTGATAAAAGCTGGGCCAGCCACAGCCAGCATCAAACTTGGTTTCAGAGACAAAAAGCGGCTCTCCACAACCGGCACAGAGATAGGTTCCATCCTCGGTATGATCCCAATACTCACCTGTAAAGGGCCGTTCAGTGCCCTTCTCGCGCAAGACGCGGTATTGCTCTGGGCTGAGTTCTTTTTTCCAATCAGCATCAGACTTTTGGACTTTATTCACCAAGGGCCTCCCTCAAGAGCAGAAAAATAAAAATGGATCTCTTCTCAATTGAATTCACAGATCTTTCAGCTGATTATAATAAACTCATTTTACAGCCAGATATATGTCGCTGATCGATTTGATAAAAAATCTGAGATTGAGAAGTATTCAATCAGCCTTAAAAAAGTTATATTTCAACCAATTTTTAGACCAAATCTGCCTTTTGTAAGTTTTTTTGGCAAAGCTAAAACAAACCTGTCACTTGTCCTGTTTCAGTATCGACATCAATCCGCCGATAAGCGGGATTCGAAGCCGTGCCAGGCATCAATTTGATATCTCCGGCCACCGGCACAACAAAGCCTGCCCCTTGATAGACCCGCAATTCGCGCACAGTGAGTTCCCAATCGCGGGGGCGGCCTTTGAGAGCTGGATTGTCTGAGAGGCTGAGATGGGTTTTGGCCATACAGGTGCCATAAAGTGAAAGCACCGGATCGGCTTCGATTTTTTTGAGTTGGGCCTGGGCCGTGGGCAAAAACTGCACCCCACTGGCCCCATAGACCTTCGTCGCAATGGTGGCAATTTTTTGGTTCAGGGGCAAGGTCTCGGGATAGAGAAATTCAAATTGAGAGGCCTCTTCACAGGCCGCCAAAACCACTTGGGCCAGTTCTTCGGCCCCAGCACCGCCCAATTCCCAGTGGCGCGAAACCGCAAAACGCGCCCCCGCCGCTTCAACCGCTTGGCGCACGACTTCCACTTCTTCGGGAGAATCGGAAACAAAGTGATTGAGGCAGACCACAGCCGGCACCCCACTCAGGCGCACAGTCTCTAAATGGGCGAGCAGGTTGGGCAGGCCTTTTTCGACGAGTTCGGGGGCCGATTGGGTATAAGCTGCATCAAGGGTTTTGCCTGGAGTCACAGCGGGGCCGCCGCCATGCATTTTGAGGGCCCGCACCGTGGCAACAATCACCGCACAAGAGGGACGCAGACCCGAAAAACGGCATTTGAGATTCCAGAATTTTTCATAGCCAATATCTGCCCCAAAACCACTTTCGGTGACATGGTAATCGGCCAATTTGAGCCCCAGCCGATCAGCCAAAATCGAGGACTGGCCCAGGGCAATATTGGCAAAAGGCCCGGCATGGACCAGCACGGGCTGGCCTTCGAGGGTTTGCATCAAATTGGGGTTGAGGGCCTTGACCAGCAAAGCGGTCATGGCCCCATCGACTTCAAGATCAGCTGTGGTCACCGGTTTGCCTGCGGTATCATAAGCCAGAATCATGCGCGAAACCCGTTGGCGCAGGTCGGCCAAATCCGAGGCCACGCTCAAAATTGCCATCAATTCACTCGAAACGGCAATCTGAAAACCACTCTGAGTTAAGAAGCCATCCATCTTGCCACCGAGACCCATGACAATCTCGCGCAGCGACTGGGCACAGAGGTCAATCACCCAACCCGTGGCCAGATTGCGGGGGTCGATATTCAACCGTTTGAGCTGTTTGTCGGCCAGGGTCTGATCGCCATAATTAAACTCGTGTTGCATGCGTGAGGTGAGTGCCACCATACCCAAATTGTGGGCTGTGATAATGGCGTCAAAATCCCCTGTCAGGCCCAGGCTGAATTCGGTTAACGGCACACATTGGGCATAGCCCCCCCCAGCAGCTGAGCCCTTGATATTAAAAATCGGGCCCATCGAAGGCTGGCGAATCGCGCCGGTCACACGTTTGCCCAAGCGTCCCAGGCCCTGAATCAAACCCACGGTGGTGGTGGATTTGCCTTCACCCAAAGGCGTGGGGGTGATCGCTGTAACGTCGATATAATGCCCCTGGGAACGGTCTCTGAGCCGGGTCAGAATTTTGCGGTAATCCAGTTTGGCCAAATAATGACCATGGGGCAAAATCTCCTGGGGCTCCAGTCCCAAGGCCTCCCCCAATTCCCTGGCGGTTTTCATCTGCGGTTCGGCATCGCGGGCGATTTCCCAATCGGCTTTCATAGTGGGCTCCTTGTTTCGATGGTTCTGTTTCATTGTGCCACAGCGCCAAGCCAATCAAAAAAGAAACGCCCACCTTCGCAGATGGGCTGAAATTAAGGTCCGTTGATGAACCTTCGCGACATTTCAGGAGAGATTATTCTGATTATGCCTCAGTCGCAAAGGGAGATCTATAAACGATCTCACAAAGATCCTGTGATCTGGATCAAAGTGCGCAAGACTCTCCTGCTTTTTTGCGGTAAAATGGGGAGAGTGACGGCCCATGTCCGTTCATTGTGCCCGATGATGTGCCCGATGATGTGCCCGATGATGTGCCCGATGATCACGCCCCCATGATTCTGCTCTCTAGCCGAGGTTGCCAATGTCGGAAGATCCCAAGGATCAGCTTCAGTTCCACCAGCACAACCTGATTCCCGATGCCGGAATCTACCGCACGCCCACCCAAAGCAAAGTCGCCAAAGACAAGACCTTGCCCACTGTCGGCAGCCGAATTTTGACCATGCCTGCCGTGCAAACGGCTTATTCCTCGTTTGGTCTCGATGGCCTGAAAAGCATTTTGCTGCAAGAATTGGTCAAATTGGACTGGGCCCAACTCCAAGACGAGATGGTCTATCTGGCCGAAGGGGCCAACGAATACAAAGACATCAAACGCACCCTACGCGCCACCAAATTATTGGCCTCCCAATGGCTCGAAGACCCGCGTCAATTGCACGACACCCAAGAGAAATGCCAGTTTATTTTTGACTCAATCTCGACCTTTGGCACGATCGAAGTGCAAGCCCCAGACAATGCCGCCAACGCCATGGCTCAGTTTCAGGTCGCGTTTCCCAATACCGGCCCCCTCGAACCCGTGCCTGCCGAAGCCGAGCATACGCTGCAAAGCGGCAACTCCATTTTGCTGATCACCGATCTGCAGGGCCATTATGGCAAACTCGAAACCCTGTTGCAAAATATCCAATTGGCCCAAAAAAAAGGCGATCTCCTGCATTGGACCGCCTCTCCCGAATTTTATTTGATGCTGGTCGGGGATCTTTTTAATAAATCCCCATACTCAACCTGGGGCGATAGCGTGGGTTTTGAGACCTACCCCATTATCCGCGCTCTGCAGCGCTTCATGAAAGTGGCCCCCGACCGGATTTTGGTCAGTTTTGGGGCCTATGATCTCGACATTGCCAGCAAAGCCGCGCTTTATCACCCCGTGAGTGGGTTTATGGGCTCAGATTTGGGTGTGAATGCCCAAGCCCAGGCCATTCCGGCCTTGCTCAGTTTTATCAAAGGCACAGCCACCCCCAATCAACCGGATTTTGCCTGGGAATTTGATGCCGACCAGCAGCTCTTTGAGTTGGCATCGGCCTTTCAGGTTTCGGGTGTGCCTTACTTAACGGTGCCCCCCAATGCCGAAGGGGAGCCAGATATTTCAGCCCTGGTCGGGTTTTATGAGGCCCTCTACCAAGCGTTAGTGCAGCCCAATATTCAGGCCCGGCCCCGCAATATTCAAGAATTGGATCTGCTCGCGGGAAAACTTTTGCCCACCACCACCCAACAGCTTAATTTACAGGTGCTCAAAAACAGCCTGGGCCGCTGCCTGCACTTCGAAGGCCTGTTAGAAGGCACCGGTTGCTTGAAGTTTTTGCGTGAACGCATTGCGGGCATGCATGTCTTTCAAATTGGACAATCAGAGCTTTTTGCCGTCCACCCCGAGATTCAGGAAATCAGCTTGGATATGCTCGCGGCGATTAAGGCCCAGCCAGAAATCGGATGGGAATTGCCTGAGATGGAAAAATTTCTGCTGGAGTGCCGCACTCTGCCCCAGTGGCATATCGACCCCCAGCGCTGGATCGGCGTCTTACAAAACCTGCAATTGACCAGCCTCAACGAGTGGTTGGCCCTGCCCGAAAGCCATTTTTATCAATTGCTCAAAGAACACAAGGTACATGGCAAAATTATCCCCGAGTTCTTCCAGCAGCGCGACGAAAAGGGCTTTTTAAACGCCTATCGCCAATTCCGCTGGGAGCTGATCAACGAAGACCCCACAGGTTTGGCGGGCTTTGCCTTAAATATGGACGGCATCTCGCGGCGCGGCGAGCCGATCATGCGTAAAATGGCCCAATTGGATGAGCGCTCACGCAAATCGTATACCAAGACCTTTTTGATGGATCTCTTTCGCGAAGAATTGCCGTTTGACATTGCCGTCGAGCAAGAGGGCATTGTGGCTGAATGGCAAGGCCCTGAGCAGGGTTTTGTGATTTCACTGTTGATCGACGAAGCCGTGGCGATCTACAAAGACGTCAAAGAGCAATTGCACATGCCCGTCAAACACGCCGCCTGGATTGAGCTGCGCTGAATTCCAACCCAGCACCGCAGCAGAAAGCCAAAACAAGAGAGACAGAACAGGGAATGAAAGAATGGATTTAGGATTAAAGGGCAAAGTCGCCTTGATTACCGGCGGCACGCGGGGCATAGGCCGCGCCATTGCCCTCAAACTGGCGGGAGAAGGCGTTCAGCTCGTGCTCAATTATTTGCGCAACCGCCGCGCAGCCGAAGAGACTTCCGCAGAAATAGAGGCCCTGACGGGCCAGCGCCCGCTGCTGCTCAAGGGCAATGTGGGTGAGCAAGACAAGGTCACAACTTTGATGGCAGAGTTTCAGGAACACCACAGCCAGCTGGATATCCTGATCAGCAATGCCGCCTCGGGTGTGTTGCGCTCGGCCCTGGAACTCACGCCCCGCCACCTGCAATGGACCCTGGAGATCAACGCCCTGGCTCTGCTCTGGCTGACCCAAGCGGCCATGCCCCTGCTGCGCAGCGGCAGCACAATTTTGGCGGTATCGAGCCTGGGTAGCACCCGCGCCTTTCCCAATTATGCCGCTGTCGGGGCCTCCAAAGCGGCGCTGGAGTCGCTGGTGCGCCATCTGAGCTTGGAATTGGCCCCCCAGGGCATCAATATCAACACGCTCTCAGCCGGTGTGGTAGATACCGAGGCCCTGACCCATTTTCCCAATCGCGAAGCCCTGCTGGCACACTCCCTGGCGCAAACCCCCGCTGGCAAACTGGTCAGGCCCGAAGACGTGGCTGACGTAGCACTGTTTCTCTGCAGCCCGCTGGCCCAGATGATTCACGGTCAGACCCTGACGGTGGATGGAGGCTATAACATTGTCGCTTGAGTCAAATAACGCCACCCCCCTCGATTTTGACGCCGAAACAGCCCTGGATGCCGCTCTCAAGACCCCTTTGCTCTCATTGCAAGGCCAAAGTGCCCTGATCACCGGTGCGTCTTCGGGCATTGGTCTGGCCACGGCCTGCCAATTGGCGGCGGAGGGGGTCTCACTCAAATTGGTGGCCCGCCGGGCTGAGCGCTTAGAGGCACTCCAAGCCGCACTCAACAAGCGCTTCCCCCAGATCCAGATCGAGACACTCAAAGCCGATCTGGCCTTGCCCGAGAGCTGGGAAGCGCTTGAAACAGCGGGCTTTTATGCTGTGGATATTTTGATTAACAATGCGGGGTTGGCACGGGGCCGCGACCCTGTGGTTGAAAGCCAATGGGCCGACTGGCAGGCCATGTTGGACTTGGATGTGGCCGCCGCCTTTGAAATCACCCGCAGAGTTGTGCCGGGCATGTTGGCGCGGGGCCAAGGCGACATTGTCTGTTTGGGCTCCGCCGCCGGGCAAATCCCCTACGCAGGGGGTGCCATTTATTGTGCCGCCAAACATGCCCTGCGGGCCTTTTGCCAAGTGCTGCGGCGCGAAACCTGCGGGCAGAATTTGCGCGTTGTCTTAATTTCTCCTGGCATGGTCGAGACTGAATTTAGCGTGGTGCGCCTCGGTGCCGAAGCGGCCAAAAATGTCTATGCTGGCATGGACCCGCTCACCCCCGCAGAAGTGGCCGCCCAAATGTTGTTTGCGCTCAAACAGCCCCGGCATATCAACTGGGATGAATTATTGCTGATGGCCACCGCCCAGGGCGGCGTCGAAAAAGTCGTGCGCCGAGATTAAGGCTTCAATCAAATAAATTAGCCTTAAATTAGTCATTTCTTTAATTTTAAATAAATTCAACTTAATATCCCTGTTTTATAATCAACGTATAGTAAAAATGCGTAGATCCGAGAAAAAGGGTGCCTTTATGTTTCAAAGCTTGAAAAAATCCCTGTCTTTGCTTTCAATCAGTCTGGTTGCCACAGGTGCTTTGTTGGGCTGTCAATCCCAGCCCATGCCTATATTACAGACAACATTGCAGCCTGCAAGTCTGACGCAACGCCAGGCGCTCTTACAAAGATCGCCCCAATTGGGGATTTTTTCAGCCAATGGCCCCAAAATCAAACGCAAACTGGGTCTGCGCCTGAACCCCAATCGCCGCCGCGTGCGCCTGGCCCCCGAAGACCTGATCCCTTTCGAAGCGCGCAAACCCGGTCAGGGTCTGCCTGCCAAAGTCGATCTGCGCCAATGGGCCTCACCGGTAGATGATCAGGGTGATCTCGGCGCCTGCACAGGTTTTTCGATCAAAGCGATCCGCGAGCTGATGCTAATCCGCGATGGCCAGCCCCTAATCACCCTGAGCCCGCTGTTTCTCTACTATTACGAGCGCAAACGCGAAGGCACGGTGGATGAAGATGCCGGTGCGATGATCACCACGGGTATGGAAGTATTGCAAAAAGTCGGAATGGCCCGCGAAGCCCTCTGGAGTTACGATCCCAGCAATGACAATAACCCCGTCACCAAAGAAAAATTTCAATTGGCCCCCTCAGCTGAGGCCTATAGCGACGCCCGCAAATACCGGGTCAAAAGTTTCAAGCCCCTCGATACCCTGCGCGATATCCGCTACGAACTGGCCCACCGCAACCCCGTGGTGATTGGGATTGAGGTCTTTGAGGCCTTTTACAATACCCCCGATGGCCGCCTGCCCAAACCCAACCCCAAAGAGCAGAGCCAGGGCGGTCATGCCGTGGCGGTGGTTGGCTATGACGATGCGCAAAAGGTCTTGATTGTCAAAAACAGCTGGGGCACAGCTTGGGGCGATCAGGGCTATTTTTACCTGCCGTATGACTATGTCAAACTCGGTCTGGCCAGCGAAGCTCTGACCGCGTATTGATGGTGGGATTCCACGCGTTACTCAAGCCCTACGCACTTGGGCTGGGGCTTTCTGGCCTGCTTGGGGCCTTGCTCTGCGCTTGCCACAGCCCCTTGGAAAAATTTGCCCATGAGGCTCCCCCCCAAAAACGCTATACCCTCACAGGGGTTCACCTGATACCAATTGAACCTGCGGGCCTGCTGCGCGACCAGACCTTGATTGTGGAGAAGGGCCAGATAGTGGCGATGGGCCCCCGTCAGCAAGTCAAAATTCCCCCTGAAACAGACATTTTGCCTGTGCAGGGCCAGTATGTGCTACCCGGCTTTGCAGATATGCACGTGCATCTGGCCCATGAACGGGATTTGCTGCTTTTTCTCAGGCATGGCATTACCCAGGTGCGCAATATGGCCCACAGCCCGACCTGGGCACAAGTCGCAGGATTTCCCGATGTGCGCAGATTGCGAGAAAAGGTCAGGCAGGGAGAATTACTCGGCCCTGCAATTTTTGCCTGCGGCCCAATTTTGGATGGAGATCCCCCCCAGAATGGTTTGAATCAGGCCATTGCGCGACCTGAACAAGCCAAAGAGGCTGTGCAAAATACCGCAAAAGCGGGCTTTGACTGTGTCAAAGTTTACAATCGCCTCTCCCGCGAAAATTTTGATCAGATTGTCGAAACGGCCCGCGCAGAAAAGGTACCTGTCATGGGGCATGTGCCTTTTGCTGTGGGCATTGATCACGCTCTGGAAGTCAAAATGGACAGCATTGAACACCTCAATGCCTATGTCGAAAATTTTGCCGGCCATTATCGCATTCCAGCAGACCAGCTCCTGGCCTATGGCAAAAAAACAGCCACAGCAGGGGTGTTTAATTGCCCCACCTTGGTGATGTGGGACCAGCACCCGCCCCCCGACGATGTTGAGGCCCTGGGCCGGGACCCCCGCTTTGAAGAAATTCCGCCTTTTTTGCGTCAACTTTGGGCTTGGTCGATTCCAGAATTGTATAAAATTACCTACCCCGGCCCGCCAAGAGACTACCCCCAAGCACTGCTGGAACTCTCTAAACGCATGGTCAAAGCCCTGGACGAAGCCGACAGCCCCCTGCTTATTGGCACCGATGCCAATTTAACAGGGGTTCATCCAGGCAGCACGGCCCTGCGAGAAATGGAACTCTTTGCTGAGGCCGGGGTGTCTCCCCAACGCATTTTGACTGCTGCCACCTTAAATCCGGCCCGTTTAATCCAACAAGACCATGTCCAGGGCAGTCTGGCGATTGGCAAAAAAGCCGACCTGGTGGTGCTCAAGGCCAATCCCTTGGCGGATATCCGCCATGTACGCCAAACCCAGGGGGTCTTGGTTCAGGGGCGCTGGCTGAGTGTGGCAGCCCTGGATCAGATGTTAAAGGCCAGCGCTTATGGACAGGTGTCAAAAGATCCTGGAGCAGAGTAAAGGCCCTGCCTCGCAGGGCCTCAGCCCACAAAATCCAGTTTAATATCCACATTGCGGGCCTGAGTGGTGAGTGCCCCAATCGAGATGCCATTGACCCCGGTCCAGAGGTAATTCGGCAGAGTTTCGTAAGTAATGCCGCCTGAGGCTTCGAGAAAGAGATCTTTTTGAGTGGGATGACTGCGCACCAAGGTCACAGCCTCTTTGATGGTCTCAGGTGACATATTGTCGAGCAAAACAGCATCCATGCCACCGATCTCCAGGGCCACCTTGAGCTGTTCCAAGCTATCAACTTCAAGTTCAATCCCAACTTCGGGATTGAACTCTTTAACGCGCTCCAGCGCCGCTTGTACCCCCCCTGCCGCCACGAGGTGATTGTCTTTGATCATGGCCACCGAGCTGAGATCGCGGCGGTGGTTATAGCCCCCGCCCACAGACACTGCGTATTTTTCAAACAGGCGCAGGCCCGGTGTGGTCTTGCGCGTGTCCAATAATTTAAAGCCAGGCGGGGCATCTAAACTGACATATTTGCGGGTGATCGTGGCAATGCCACAGAGGCGCTGCAGCAGGTTCAACATCACCCGCTCGCGCATCAGCAATTCCTGGGCCGGCCCACGCAACACAGCCAGAACAGTGCCCGGTGCAACCGCTTCGCCGTCAGTCACCTTGAGTTCAATGGCGGTGTCTTCCGAGAAAAAATGCGGCAAAATCTGTGCGCCCGCAAAAACCATGTTTTGCGCTGCCAGCACATGCGCCACTGATTGGGTTTCGGGGTCGATGGTGCTCTCCACCGTAATATCCCCATTGGGCATGTCTTCGGCCAAAAACCAGGCAATGCGCTGGTTGACATACGCCGGGTCGAGGCTCAGGCTGCGCAGATACCAGAGGTCGGGGGTTTGGGTCAGGTCATAGGCCAATTCAGGCATGGGAGGCTCCTATCATGGACAAAATCTGTTTTAAGTCATTGTAACTTAGAACCAGACAAGGTGCCGTTCCCTTCGACTCCGCTCAGGGAACGAAGTCAAAGGGAGCAATTAGAAGTTATAACTGGTCACAACCGAGATATCATGCGCCAAAGGCTGGCGCAAACTCCAGATCGCATCAGCCAGCATAATGCTGTACTGCGCTGACAGATCCAAACTGGTATTGGCCACGCGTTTCCAGGGAATGGCAAAGGTCACCCCCGCCTCTTTAAAGAGCTGGTTGGGAATGGTTGAGCCCTCAGGCAGTACCCCAAAGCGGTTACCCAGCGATTGCCGGGCAGCCGCCACAAAGCGAATGTGCTGCAGCGAATCTTTGCTGGGCCGCCACACGGGGAAGCCCACAGCAAAACCCACCGAGCCGGCAGCGGCATCACCGACATTGAACAGGCCCCGGGTGGCCAAATTGGCCCCCAATTGCACGTCGATGTCTGAGTTTTGAATATTGTTAAAAAACAGACCCAGGCTCTGGCGGTCAAAACCAATAAAAGATTTATTGGCCTGCAGGGTCAAGCCAAAATTCTGGTTCCAGCCCAGGTCCAGGGTGCCTGAAATCTCTTTGCGGGTGGGTGAGACAAAGTCGGTCAGGCTGTCGTTGAAATAGTGCATGGCGGCCAATTGCAGGCGTACGGGGAAGCTCTCTTGAAAAAAGCGGGTTTCCAAACCGACCACCCCATAGCCATCGCCGTATTGCGAAGGCAGAGCGAGGTGATTGCCCACCAGTTTTTTGCCATCGGCTTTGGCCAAGAAGTCCAGACCTTGGAGCTGAGCCCCGACCCAGAGGGCAGAGGGATTAAAATTGGCGTCTGAGCCTTTGACGGGTGCACCCGAAGAGAGATTGCCTCCGGCTTCAGCAGCCAGGGCGCGGTTGGTTTGAGTGGAGCCGCCGTTGAGGCCGACCATAAAACTGCCCCAGCCCCAATCGGTGTCGTAAGAGAGTGAAGGTGCAGAGGCCTGATTGTGGTTCATGCTATCAGGATCGACCATGCTGACATCGATCCCGCCCTGCCAATAGCGGTAAATGCTGTTGAGGTAATTGCTGGCCCCGTTATTCGACAGCGCCACTTCAGAACCGCCCCAACCAACCAGACCAAAGCCCCGGCCATTCCAATTGCCCTGGTTAAACAGACTTTGGAAGCGGGTGCCTGTATTGAGCGCCTCTTTAAAATTGGTCAGACCAAAGCGAAAACGGTGTTTGCTCTCGGGAATCAGCACTTCGGTCAGGGCCGAGCGAAAGACAAAGGGATTGCCGTCATAGAGCCCCTCGTTGACATCGTGCCCCCCATTGCTGATCAGCAGCGGGTTGGTGGTCAGGGCCGAGCTGGCAATCGCCAGGTCAAAGACGTCCATCACGATCTGAGAGCGCACCCAAGAGCTCCATTTGGCATCGATCTGAAAATGGGTGCGAAAGCGAAAGGGGGCCAAATCGTCGGGGGTGATATTGGCTTCAGACGGGCTGTGGTAGAGATTGGGCACGCCAAATTCATCGCGGCCAAATTGGTTGATATTGTTGTTAAAGGTTTTGGTGTTTTCGGTGGCGGGATCGCGTTTGGTCACGGTGCCATCGAGGGCCACACTGTTTTGAGGACTGCTGTTTTTGCCGGCAAAAAGCGGGGACTGGGGATCGGTGCCATCGGTGGTGGCCAGCACTTCGCGGTAGCGCACGTCCAAACTGCCATTGACCTGGATTTTTTCCAAGACATCAACGCGGGCCTGCAATTTGGCCAATTTGATCTCTGCAAGTTCTTTGTCTAACTCTGTCTGCAGGGCCACCAATTTGGCGAGATCGTCTTTTAAGGCCAGATGGGAGGTGTCTACTTCGGGCACATCAATCTGCTTGAGCGGCTCTTCTAAACATTGCATCAATTTATACAGGGCGGCCGCCATTTCGTAGCGGGTCATGTTCTGAGGCCCGCGAAAAGTATTGTTGGGATAACCGACCATGATGCCGCAGTATTTTTTGATCAGGTTTTCGATCGATTCAGAGGCCCAGTGTTCGCGGGCATGATCACCCCCATTTTCTTTGAGCAATTCTTCGTATTTGTGCTCTTTATCGGCTTCGTGTTTGGCTTTGAGCCGGGTGTCTACAGGGGGCGTGCTGGGTGCGCTGGTGGGCGCGCTATTGTTTTGGGCCCAAGCAGGGGCAACCAAGGCCAGGGTAAGGGTCGAGGCCAGAAGCAGAAAGTGGGGTGATTTCATGGATAATTACCTTTTCAAAATGAGGAGTGCTTGAATTGTTGAATTGAATACAGTAGAGCGGGAGGACCGCAATTACGGCCCTCCCGCTATCGACTTACTGCAAATGTGCGGATGTAATATCCACCAGCGATTGGGTTGGGAAAGTGCCATTGTTCAACAGCGTGACCGATTTAATCGCAAAGGTGGTGCGATCATATTCCAATCGGTAGAGCCTTGAAACAATATCATTGGGGTTTGCATATTTGGCGATGACCAAGAAGGAGGGATTGCCTGCCGACCATTCACCGTCAAAGGAGAGACCCACATACCCATTTGGATTCACGGGCGGATTGGGACCTGCGCCATCGGGGTCGTATTGCATCAAGGTTCGGGCCGGTTGCGCTTGTGCACCGGTCACGTTGGTGGTGAGACTGATCGTTTTCAGTCTCACCTCTGTGGTTCCGGTATGTGGCACCGTTGCTGCTGAATAGTACAGATTGGTTGCAATGGTCATAAACATGCGGTTATCTGCAATCCCTGTTGGCGGTTCAAAAGCAATATCCCCATTGTTGAGATAGAGCAGTTGAGCATCTGTGGCATCATCAATCACCGGAATAATGTCGATAGCAACAGCATTGGCATTTGTAACAGCCTGGTCATAATTTCTAAAGCGATAGAAACCTGAAAGTACACCCGCTGTATCACTGCCGGCAGGGGCCTCACTGACATACAAAGAGGTACCACCCGCATTGGTGTTAAAGGCCATACGCGCTGGTTTATCACCAAAATTATACGTGGTAGAGGTCAAAGATCCTGCTACAGAGACACTTAAACTGCTATCGACAATTCTAAAGGGATCCGCAATATTAAACGGACGTGGTGTGGGGGTATTTGCAGGATCTGCAATATCAATGATCCCCAGCGAAGGTGTCCATTCAATCAGGCGGCCAACAGGTCCGGTTTGCTCGTCGATAAAATAGACCTTGCCCGTGGTCGGGTGTTTGGCCAAGCCAGCCGTGGCAAAAGCGGTGTTGTTTTTACCGGTCTGTGCACTCGCCGCTCCCGAAGAGTCGAAGAGCATGTCCAAACGTCCCAAACCAGCGCCAGCAGTAGTACTGGTATTAACCAGATAGTATTTACCTGTGGTGGTAGTCAGATCTTCAACCCCATAAATCGCCCGCTCTGGAAAGACAAAGAAATGGTACGGATGGGTATCTGGTGCGCCACCGCCCCCCACAGTTCCCACAGGAGAATTGACCGGTGCGCTAATATTGCCATCTTTCAGTCTTGCGCCAATTTTACCAGAGCCATCGGTCAAGGTTCTGGGCAAAGCAATGGCATTGGCATTGATCGTGACTTTGGCCCGATTGGTGGTATTGTCAAAGGTCACTGAGGCATTGGGGCCAGGGTTATTCAACGTAATCGTGTGCAACACCGTTTGAGTGGTATCGACACTGGATGCGGGATCATTGTCATTGTGACGGATAATATCCAAGGTTGCGCCATCGCGGATCTGCGGCCCGCTGATCACAATATCGCTGACAATAATCTGGGGCAAATTATCACGGCCCAACTGATAGACCGCACGGAAGGGAATACCATGGGGGTTGGGTGTGGTGGCGGGCAACGAACCAGCGCCATCCGGGTCTGCCGTGGCAGGCACATTATTGGCTTCGACCAAGATCGAGAGCGTATCTGTATCGGTATTCGTACCATCAGAGGTGGTAATCGTGAGAGCTTTGGCTGGGCCCGTTGCCCCAGCATTTGGCGTAAAGCGCATCAGCTCCAATGCTGCATTGATCTCTGCTGGAGTGCGGTTGGTCCAGACAAAGGGACTGGCATTGGTGCCACCGCCAGTCGGTGCAACGGCGGGTACAGATCTGAAAGACAAGGTGCCCGTATCGGGAGGAGTAACCGTCGTCGTGACCGTCGTATTGTCATCCCTCACGGAGAGTCTGCCCCAGGTATTGCCTGTCAAAGTCAAATTTGTTGCCGGATTGGCAGTTGGGTCAACAATGCCACCAATCGGGGCAAAGTCGATAACATCATCTTCATTGACGACCTTTAAGGGCAAAACCAAGGGTGCCGTGGCCGTAAAACCATTGTCATTGGTGTCTGCTGCGTTGCGGCTGGTGGCACTGGTGTATTCATTGACAGGTCGCTGATTCTGAACATCAAAGCGGATCCTGTCTTGATTAGCGGTATTGTCTCCGACTCCACCCAACACGCTGCTGCTGCGCATTTCCATGTCTACCGTACCGGAGCTATTGGGGGCGTTGTAACGCAGCGTCAGCAGATCCGCATTGACTTGGGCCTGAGTCCCCACCAATTTCAAGGCCGCACTGTTATTACCTGTCACGGTGGAGTTCGCAGTGGTGACCTGCAAATTGCCCGTGGCAGTATTACCGACTGTCGCCAGGGTCAAATCGACCGTCACGTCGGCCAGACCAGCATTGTAAAACTCGACTTGAACCTGCGGCCGATCATCGGTATTGCCAGCCCCGTTGGCCGTATTATCTAAGAGATAAGGGGAATTCAAACCGACACTGCGCGGTGCTGTAACGACGTCAGGGAAGGTATTGGTAAAATTGACCCCATCGAAAGGAATACGGTAGCGATTGGATGGCCGGGCCCGCACATCCAACAAAATACTGTCGGTCAGGTCTCTTGAACCAAAATCGGTGGTGACCATATCGATCTGGGCATTGCCATTGGCACCCTGTCTTGATTCAAAGGCCATGCTGGCCAGGGTCGCATTGACATCTGTCGGCGACCCCTCAAGGATGAGCGGTGCACTGTTTGTGCCACTGCCAGCAGTGCCGTTCGCCGAGGCTGTGACAGAGCCGTTGAGCTTGATGCTGCCGGATGTCGTAATCTTGACTGTACCGCTGGTTTGACCGCTCAATTGACTGGGTGTGAGCGTCACGCGAATATTGGAGCTGTCTTCCACCGTCTCAACAGTTTGCGAACCGACGCTGACCAAGGTATTGGTACCTGCGGTAAAGGTCAAATCTGTGCCTTCATTGACAACCCGACGGGTTACCAGCGCAAAGTCGGTATTGCCATTATACAGATTGCGCGGGGGGCGGGTGGCCAGCAGCGGCAGATTAGACGTATCAGAGATCGGCCCGTGGGTCATGGTCAGATTGACCGCCGTGGGAGCCACGCCATCCGCCAAGGCGCCCGGTGTCCAGGTCAAGGTACCCAAAACAGTGTTCAGCTTGAGAATATTCGGATGGGTGGCTGAGAGGGTCAAATCGCCACTGCCATTGGCTCCTGCTGTAATGGTCACTTCACCTGCCCCAACCCCAGCGGGGGTCAGATTGACGTTGAGTGTGCCATTGGGAATTTGCAAACGCACAGTCGCTGTCTGCCCGGATGTATACGAGCTGAGGTTTTTTACACCAATTTCGTGAATGGCTGAATTGATCACAGGTGTCCCGGTGTCATCAGCAATTGGATTGGCAATGCCAATCACCATCGGAATCGCTGTTCCCGGGAACGTCGTTGTGGTGGTATTAAACTCGTTCAGGGGCCGGGCCTGCACATTGAGGTGTACCGTATTGAGATCCGGCGTCGGCCCGCCATCATCGACCTCAATTGTAAAGCTGGTCACGTCGGCAAAATTGGCCTGGGGTGTATAACGCAGCAAAGTCAAAGCCGTTTTGACATCGGCCAAAGGCCCACTCAAGACACGGGGGCTGGCATTGGTACCGGCCCCAGTATTCGTCACTGTGCCCGGTGCCGCAGCGGTTAAGTCGAGCACCGCAGCCGTGTTGTTGAGGGTATTGGCAGGCTTCAATGTCACCTTCACAGTGGCGCTGTCATCAATCACATCCAAACGCACAGCAGGCTGTGTGGCAGTGGCCGTGTTGTTAAAGAGCACAGCTTGATTAAAGATGGCCAAACGGGTGCCCGTCGAGGGAAAGCTGGTATTTTCAGCCGTGTCATCAGTCACGGGGTTGCCGTCTTGGGCATTGTAAATATTGCGCGGCGGATTGCTAATCGAAAAAGGCACGGTATCTCCGCTGTCTCCCAAGGTACCACCGCTGCTTGTCATGGTGATATTCACGGTTTCAGGTGCTGCGACCAAAGCCGCATTGGGCGTATAACGCAGATTGGTCAAGGCTGTGTTGAGATTGGCTTGGGTGCCGGTCATTTGCAGATTGTTGGTACCATTGCCTGTCAACGTCACTCCCCCTTGAACCCCATTGGGTGCTGGGAAGCCATTTAAGAGCAAAGTGCCTTTGCCTGTTGGCACAGTCAGAGTTACATCGACATTGGCCGCAGAGGGGTAATTTCTGACCGTCAAAAGACGATCTGTAGGGCCAACAACAGCAGGAGGGCCAGCCAAGGTAAATTCATTGGGGTTGTTCATGATCGCCGCCACACCGGGCGCGGCGGGAATCGCCGTGGTAATAAAGGTCGCATTGTCATTGCGGCGGTTTTCTGGCCGATTCAACACGTTGATATGGGCAATATCTGTGTCTGTCCCAGCACCATCGGTACTGGTCATGGTCACAGTGGCCGCCCCATGTTTGAGAGATTCTGGGGTGAAGACAATCCCATTGTTAAAAAAGGCATTGATCTGGGCGGGAGAACCCGTAATCACCATGGGATTGGCATGGGTGGCTGTAATGGGGGCTGTGCTGCCCGCATTGAGGGTGGTTGTGCCAGAGACCACCGTTACCCCTGTGGGAATGGGATTGGTATTGGCCCGGCTCAAACTGCCGGCAATGGTCACACCCGTAACTTCTTGGCTCGGCCTTAAAGTCACCGTCACAGAAGCACTGTCGCCATCGAGCACCGACAGGGCTGTGCCAAAGAACGAGGCAAAGGTCAGCGGGGTGTCAAAACCCAGTTCAATCGGGCTGCCCGCAGGGGGGAAAGCCGTGGGGCTGTTGTTATAGCGATTCTGGGGCGGCTCAGAGACTTCAAGCAGCAGGATATCGTTGGTGTCGGTTAAAGCGCCCGGAATCAGCGGGGGAGGTGCAGCGGGATTGGGCACCAAATTCACACTGTTCATACGCAGTCGGTAATTGCCCACATTATTGCCCTGGGGAGAATAGGTGACACCCGCTGTAAGTAAGGCGTTCACGTCAGAAGCCAAGCCCTCCAATTGCAGATCCGCCGTGCCATTATTGCTGACTGTCACACCGGCCAAAGCCCCCACGGTGAGGGAACCATTGGCCGCAGCGCCAGCATTATTGCCAGCGCCATCGAGCAGGGTCAAATTGACGCGCACCGTTGAAGCCGCAGGGTAAAGCACTGTCAGAGCTTTGTTTCCGGCCCCGTTTAAGAGCGTGGTGGTCGCTTTGGCCATACTTTGGGCCGTGGCCGGAAAGGTGGTGGAACCATTAAACAAATTGGAAGGGTTGACCACCTGAATCGTGACCGTGTCGGTATCACTGCCATCATTTGCGGTGCTGACCATCTGGATGGTGCCATTGCCCACAAAATTATTGGTGGGGGTAAAGATCAGACCACCATTGAGGGCCGTGCTGACAAAGTGGGGCAACCCCACCAATTGCAACGGACTGGCCGCCGTTCCAGCACCACTGACCGTTACGCCAGCAGGCACTGTCACCAAAGAAATTGTGCCATTGGCGGGCGTTAAAACCGTGGTCAGATTATCGCCATTATTGTCTTCTGCGCCCAAATGGCTGTTATTTGAGGGACGCAGGGTGATGGTGGTATTGACCGCTGTCAGCAAATTGCTAAATGTTGGGTTGCCATTCATCAGGTTGCGCGGAGGCGCAGGTGTGGCGCTGTTAACGCTGAAGACCAAGGTATCTGCATCATCGGGGGTCACTGGCCCTTCGACCTGATCCACAGTGGTCATGGTAACTGTGGCTGGCCCGACAAAGCCATTTTGCGGCGTGTAGACAAAATTATTCAAAGCAGTATTGACGTCTGCTTTGGGACCGCTGATCACCAGTGGAGAGCCATTGGTGCCGCCCCCTGTTACCGTCACGGTGCCAGGCAGGGCAGGGTTATTTGAGAGTGAGATGGTGCCAAAATTACCCGCAGTGGGTTGAAAGGTCACGGTCAGGTTCTCGGCATTGGAATTGTCCCCCGCGCTCAGCGCATTGCCATTTAAGGCATTTAAGGCAACAGCCGTGTTGGGAGGCACCGAAATCACGCCAGAGAAAATATGTGAACCCCCGATCATGTTGGTCGGGGCATTATTGGCTTTGAGGGTCGTGCCAAAAGAGTTCACAATCGGAGAAAGTTGGCCATTTGCTCCCACAGCAACCACAGAATAGGGATAAATTGTATCGGGATTGAGATTGGCCCCAACAGGAACGGGAGCCGTGACAGTTCCCCCTCCGCCAGCGGGAATGGTAAAACTTTGCTCACCTGGCGCATTCCCAATTGTTACCCGGTATTCCACAATCGGCTCAGGTGTACTGGCCGGAGGAAAGACTTGAACCGTAAAACTACTGGTACTCAAGGGCAAAGCGGATGTTTTGGGGATATTGGGGAAAACAGGGGGAGGGACAATGACGGGAT
>JBFWRL010000038.1:0-38536 GCA_050248915.1 Candidatus Sericytochromatia bacterium | reverse complement strand
CATTGGCTGATTGAGATTGAAGATCAGGGGCCGGGTTTTACCCCCGCTGATCTGAGCCATATCTACGAAAAATATGCCAAGCTCTCTGCCCAGCCAACCGGTGATGAAAATTCCACAGGTTTGGGATTGGCAATTGTCAATCATCTCACCCGGCTTTTGGGGCTGAATTTAAACCTACAGACCCAGATGGGCACAGGCACTTGTTTTTCCCTGTGTCTGCCGAAAGTTAAAGATGCTACGGGTTCAATCCTCTGAATGAGGCAAACATTTCAGGGCTGACTCTGGAAAAGTCAGCAATAGTTTTTGGCCCAAGGGCAGTGAACTGGGCCAACTCAGATTGACTTGGCTGCCCAAAGGCAAGCTCAGTCTCAGATGCCACATGGTTCCCAGGCGCTGACATCTGTTCACCTGGGCAAAATAGCTATTGGCATCTATATTCGGCTCAGACCCGGTATGCACAATGATCTCGGCTTCGGGAATCCATACCCAGAAATGGCCTGCCTCGGCCTGCGCAAATTCGCGCGGAAGATTCAAATTGATTGGCCCTTCTTGCCAGTAAAACTGACCAGAACTGGCCCGTGTCACACGAAATAAATTTTCATTTCCCAACATTTTGACCACATCTGGGTGGCGGGGGTGGGTTTGAATCTCACAAGGGGGCCCCCACTGGAGCAATTTGCCATTTTTGATCAGTGCCATTTGGTCGGCATATGCAAGGGCTTCTTGAATCTCATGGGTGACCAGAATCAGGCTCAAATTCAAGTCATCGCGCCACTGGGCCAATTCTAGATAGAGTTGTTTGCGCAGGCTTTGATCAATGGCTGCAAACGGTTCATCCAATAAAAGCAATTGGGGCTCACGGGCCAGGGCGCGCGCCAAAGCCAAGCGCTGCATTTCTCCCCCTGAAAGGGTATTGGGACGGGCCTTAGCACGGTGACTTAACTGCACCCTTTCGAGCCAATGTCGGGCTTTTGCCCGGCGCAATTTACGTGGCAATGATTGAAGTGCCATCTCTATATTTTCCAAGGCATTTAAATGTGGAAAGAGGGCATAATTTTGAAAGACCAGTCCCACAGGGCGCTCTCGGGGTGAAAGCATGATACCCTCTTGGGTATTGAGGCAGCATTGTGACCCTATTTGTATAAAGCCACTTTCGGGCTGAGACAGGCCAGCCAAAATCCGCAAAAGCGTTGTTTTGCCTGCGCCAGATGGGCCTACCAGAGCCAAAAATTCCCTTTGTTTGAGGCCCAGTTTTAGTTGCAGCGGGATCGGTTTGCTTTGCTGGATCTGAATGATTGTATGATCTGGCATGATTTAGGCGCGAAAAGGGCCGGATTGACGGGGGCCAGACAAAAGATAGAGGCCCGCCAGCGATAAAAATGAAATGCCCACCAGTCCCAAAGATAAGAGGTGGGCCTCTGTCATTTCCATGGCTTGAACCCGATCGTAAATCACCAACGCCAAGGTTTGGGTTTTGCCGGGAATATTGCCGCCCACCATCAGCACCACCCCAAACTCCCCCAAGGTATGGGCAAAAGTCAGCAACATGGCTGCCAATATGCCTGGCCAAGCCAGGGGCCATTCCAAGAGCCAAAAGCTGCGCGCGGGGGTGAGCCCACAGCAGGCTGCTGCTTCACGCAGTTCGGGTGGAATGGTTGCAAAGGCCCTTTGTACGGGCTGAACAGCAAAGGGCAGATTAAACAAAATGGAGGCACATAAAATCCCTTCAAAGCCAAAGACCAGGGTCTGGCCTGTGAGCGATTCATACAGACCGCCCAGCCAAGAGGGGCGACCCAGGGCCTGTAATAAATAAAAGCCCATCACTGTGGGGGGCAAAACCAGTGGTAGCAGCACCCCTGCTTCAATCCAAGCCCGCAAAGGGCTTTTTGTCCAAGCCAGCCAACGGCCCAGTAAAAGAGCCGCAGGCAACAGACTCAAGACTGTGAACAGAGCCAGTTTGAGCGAAAGCCAAAGGGCGCAAAGGGCGCTGGGATAAAGGTTCATCTTATTTTTCGGTTTCTGGCAGGCCAAAGCCCGATCTTAGAAAAATCTGACGGACGGTACCTGTTTGTAAAAATTGATACAGTTCTCGGGGGGCTGCTCCTGCACCTTTGGTTAAAACCATGCGTTGACGCAAGGGTTGATGCAAATTTTCTGGAATCAAGGCAAATTGACCTTGGCCTTTCATCTCTGCCGAGAGCACCAGTGAGAGGGGTAAAATCCCCCCTTCACAGGAGCCACTTAAGGCAAATTGTGTCGCTTGAGCAGCGTTTTCTCCCAATAATAAATGGCCCTGTAAGCGGCTCCAGAGACCACTGACTGTTAAGGCCTCTTGGGCTGCCCGGCCATAAGGGGCATGGCTGGGATTGGCCATTGCCAAATAGGTGAGTTTTTTTTGACTGAGAAGTGCAGTTAAACCGCTCAGCCCTTTTGCGGGTTTCAGGGGCGATCCCTTTGGCGCAAAGAGGACAATCCGTCCAATGGCATACAGTTTTCCGGCATCTTGAGTGAGCCCTTGGCTGTGTAAGTGCTGAACATATTTTTGATCTGCAGACAAAAAGAGGTCAAAGGGCGCACCCTGTTGGATTTGGCTCATAAATTTGCCCGAAGAACCAAAACTGACACGCAGTTGGTGTCCACTTTGGCGTTCAAACAGGGGAGCCAATTGTTTAAACACAAATTGCAAATCCGAGGCCGCTGCCACCCTGATTTCTGCGGCTTGGGCAAAGCCGGAGCCCCAGCCGCTCAGGGCCATTAATCCAAAGCAAAACCAAATCTGCTGAAACCTCACCCCCATTTTCATTTTTGCTCCCTTTTCAAGGCCCGTGAGATAGCGCCAAAATCGTCGGGAGTATTGGCATTGTCCAGCCGAAAAGCTTCAGGCAAAGGAACGAGATGGGTGGCTGAATGAATCAGGGCTTTGCGGGGACAGGTCAGGCCAAGTCCCCAAAAGGCAAACAGCCGCTCGCGCATGCGGGGCTCATAAATGGCGCAAAGTGGCTCAGGTAGACCGTCTGAACTGCTCAAATAAGCTGTTGCTGGTCCCAGTGGCTTGCGCACTTGAATTAAATGAGCGAGGGTGGCCAGATCCAACCAGGGCAAATCCACGGCCACAACCAAAAATGCCGCATGGGGGTGGGCCATCATCGCTGTGAGTATCCCTCCCAGCGGCCCCAATTCTGGAATGCGGTCATAAGACCAAGGCAAAGCGGGCAATTCGGGAAACAAAGGCCAATCCTGTTCTGCTTGTGACTCACGACAGGCGATCAAAACCGTCTGACAGAGGTGGCTCAATAGCTGATAACTATGTACCAATTGACTCTGGCCATGGTAATGGATCAGCGCTTTGTCTTGTTGCATGCGTCGGCTGTGGCCACCGGCCAGAATCAGGCCATAAAGCGGTGTTTCGGCCAAGCGTGTCGCCAAAACATCGCCCAGAGCGCAGAGCAACCCCTGTAAATCTTCGCGTCCAAAGACGGGTTTTTGTGGGGCTGTGCCTTCGCTCCGAGTTGTGCCAATTTGTGCCGTCCAAGCCCTGTCACGGTCTGCAAGGGGAGGGGCATCTGTTTCTGGATCGCAACAATTGAGACGAATCAGCGGATCTTGTACTTTGCCCACGATCAGCAGCAAATCACAATCGAGAAACGGGGCCCGTCGGGCCAGTAAATTGACTTCTGGTTGATCTTTTGACAAATGCAAGAACCCAACCACCCAGCCCAATTTTTCCAAACCCTCACGCAGATCTGCCCGCCATTTTTCCCAGGCAGGGTCTTCGCCCCCTTCGATGGCAATCACCCAGGGATGAAAGCTATCAGCTTTGGCCAATGTCACGTTTCCCTCCGCTTTTGCCAATCAGGCGGGTTTCGAGAATGACCATTTCGTGTGAGAGGGCTTTGCACATATCATAAACCGTTAAGGCTGCAATACTGGCTCCGGTTAAGGCCTCCATTTCAACCCCGGTTTTGTGATGAACACGGACCCGGCAATAAATATCGACCTGAGCTGGTGCCTCACTTTTGAGCTGGATCTCAAATTCAATTTGCTCCAAAGGCAAGGGATGGCAAAAGGGGATCAGTTCGTGGGTGCGTTTTGCGGCCATCGTGCCAGCAATAATGGCGGTCTGAAAGACGGGACCTTTGGCTGAAATCAGTTCTCCAGAGGCATTTAAGATGGAGATCACTGCCTCGGGCAAAAAAACAGAGCTGACAGCCCGTGCTTCACGCCGGGTGACGGCTTTCTCGCCGATGTCTACCATTGTGGGCAGATTTTGCGAATCAATATGGCTCAACATCTTTGTATTTCTCCTTATTAAGTCTGCCAGAGCCAAAGCGGAAAAGCTGCGCCCTGTTCATAGTCACACGGGCCAGGAGGCAATTCCAAAAAACCATCGCTGCCTGCGAGGGAGACAAAATCCCCGGAACCATTGCCTTTTAAAGGGGTTGCCAAGATCTGGCCGGTCTTTGCATAATCCACGCTTACAGGCAAAAAACAAGTCAAATTTTTGCCAAAATGATAGGCCTCGGTCAAAATGGCATATTTGGGTTTCACTGGGCGCTGCTCCAATTGCCAAAGGGCAGGCAAGACGTAGCGATAAAAGCAGATGGCGGCAGAGACAGGATTGCCAGGCAGGCCAAAAACCAACTGCCCTTGTGGCCCGACCCCAAACCAAAGTGGTTTGCCAGGGCGTTGCCGGACCTTGTGAAAGACCTCTCGCACCCCCAATTCTTTTAAAACAGAAGGCACAAAATCAAACTCTCCCATGGATACGCCGCCAGAGAGAATCAAGAGGCCATGTTCAGCCAAAATGGCATCAAGTCCACTTTTGAGTTGTGTTTTTTGATCGGCATAATGGTAGGCAGAAACCTGTTTATAACCGGCTTGGGCCAAAGCCGCAGCCAAAAAATAGCGGTTTGAACTGCGGATTTGATGGGGAAGTGGGGTCATTTCTGGGGAAACCAATTCGTCCCCTGTGCTGATGATCGCCATCTTTGGCAAGGCTGAAACCTTGACCTCAGTTGCACCTATCGAGGCTGCAACGGCCCATTGGGGAGCCAATAAGCGACTCTGGGCAGCCAACAAAACCTGCCCAAGTGCCGCGTCGCTGCCACAGCGATGGATATGTGTGCCTGCCTGTAGTTGGAGATCGGGCAAAAGTTCTGCTTGGTCTGCT
Source organism: Candidatus Sericytochromatia bacterium (assembly GCA_050248915.1). Classification (GTDB taxonomy): domain Bacteria; phylum Cyanobacteriota; class Sericytochromatia; order UBA7694; family UBA7694. Next base: position 33,366 of record JBFWRL010000038.1, on the reverse strand, counting down.
TCAATCTTGATCATTTCAATCGGCACCACCGTATCACAACCCAGCGGAAGCACTGCACCTGTCATCACCTGAAAACAGTGGAGGGGATCCTGTATACTCAAGGGGGCTTGGCCCGCTTGTTGCATGCCCGCGATCGGAAATTTGCGCTGACCGGCTTGCCAAGCTTGCCACACCAGGGCGATGCCATCCATGGCCACCCGATCAAAGGGAGGCAAGGGCCGATCTGCACAGAGGTCTTCTTGCAAAACCGCACAGGGCGATGTGTCCAATGGGGCCTGTTCGAACTGAACCTTTGGGCCCTGCATCAATTCATTGAAAATCTGCCTTTCGGCTTCTGTCACACTGATCATAATGATGTTATACCATGTCCAAACGGGGGCTTTTTTGCGCTGGATCAAGTTCACACAATCTGTTTAAGTTGTGCCCTCTGCCCAATTAGACTTTTTTGAGAAAACAGGTCTTGAGCATAATGGCCGTGCCATTGACCCGGCCTTCGACCAATTCTGGATCGTCTCCCAAGCGAATGGCCTTCACCAAAGTACCCCGTTTCGCTGTAAAGTTGGTGCCTTTCACATCCAGGTCTTTGATAATATGCACATTGTCTCCGTCTTGTAAGGCGGTGCCATTGCTGTCAAAGGTCTTTCTGCCGGGGGCATCACTCTCTGCCCCCATTTGTGCCCAGTGTAAGACCTGATCGTCCAAATAGACCTGATCGAGCAGATCTGTGGCCCAGGTTTGTTCCTTGAGTTGCTGTAAGATGCGCCAGGCCATCACCTGAATTGCAGGCACTTCGCTCCAGATGCGCTCTTGCAAACCAAACCAATGATTGCCATCCATCGATTCGGGGTGTTTGAGTTGCTCTGCACACACTTCACAAATCAACAGCGCCGCGTCCATATTCGGCTCCTGGACGGGGGGCACTTCAAAAATTTGCAAGGCGCTAGATGCACCACAGAGTTCACAGGAGGATTTTGCTCTCCTGGCCAGGCCTTTGCCCAATTGATTGAGTTCATCTAATCGGGCCTGGTGTTCTTCGAGTCCGCGAGCCATAAACATTACCTCTGAAGCCGGTGTTCTTGGGTTACAGTGTAACAGGCTTTGTTCTGACCTGAGCCGAATCCGCTGTATCCCATGCGCAAGCACCTGGCAGAGGTGGTAAAATTTGAAGGCAATGAATTAAAATGGCAGGTCTTCCACTTACCTGCCCAGGAGAGCCGCATGCAAGATACACAGTCATTTTTAAACGCCCTGGGGATTGAGTCTGTCTCTCCCCCCTGTTCCACTGGTTTGAACTGGTTTGGCAACACTGCTGAAAAGTACGTCTCCCATTCACCCGTTGATGGCAAAGAAATTGGCGCTGTTGGCAAAGCCACATTGGCCGATTACGAACACTTGATTCAAACGGCAGAAAATGCCAAAGCTGCTTGGGCCAGTACCCCTGCGCCCAAAAGGGGAGAAATTGTGCGCCAGATTGGCAATGCGCTGCGAGAGGCTAAAGCGGATCTGGGTATGTTGGTTTCTTACGAAATGGGCAAATCCCTGCAAGAGGGCCTCGGCGAAGTGCAAGAGATGATTGATATCTGTGATTTTGCTGTGGGTCTCTCCCGCCAACTCTATGGTTTGACCATGCACTCTGAGCGCCCCAATCACCGCATGTACGAACAATGGCACCCGCTGGGTCTGGTGGGGATCATCTCCGCGTTTAATTTCCCGGTGGCGGTTTGGGCTTGGAATTCGATGATTGCTGCTGTCTGCGGCGATGTGAGCATTTGGAAGCCCTCAGAAAAGACCCCTTTAACAGCTGTGGCCTGTTTTAATATCATGGCCAAGGTGCTCAAAGACAACAATGTTCCCGAAGGCGTGATGGGTTTGATTGTCGGGGATGTCGCCAATATCGGCGAAACCCTGATTGCGGATCACCGCATCGCCTTGATTTCTGCCACGGGTTCGACCCGCATGGGCAAACGCGTGGGAGCGGTTGTTGGGGCCCGATTGGGCAAATCCATTCTCGAATTGGGGGGCAATAATGCCATCATTCTCAGCCCCAAGGCTGATCTCAAAATGGCCCTGCCAGCAATTGTCTTTGGCGCTGTCGGAACTTGTGGCCAGCGCTGTACTTCTACGCGCCGTTTGATCATTCATGAGTCGATCTACACCCAAGTCAAAGAAATTATTATCAATGCCTATAAAGGCCTGCGTATTGGCAATCCCCTCGACGAAAACAACCATGTGGGTCCCCTGATAGATACAGATGCTGTGGCTTTGATGCAAAAAGCCCTGGTGGCCGTCAAAGAACAGGGCGGTCAGGTCATTTATGGCGGACAACCTTTAACTGGCGAAGGCTTTGAAAGCGGCTGTTATGTGATGCCCGCCGTGGCTGAAGCCAGACCCGAAATGCAAATTGTGCAAGATGAAACCTTTGCTCCGATCCTCTATCTGACCCAGTACAGCGGGGATGTAACAGATGCCATTGCCATCCAGAATCAGGTCAAACAGGGCCTTTCTTCGGCCATCTTTACCACAGATATGCGAGAATCCGAGCGATTTTTATCTGCGATGGGCTCAGATTGTGGTATTGCCAATGTCAATATCGGCACCTCAGGTGCAGAAATTGGCGGGGCCTTTGGCGGCGAGAAAGAAACGGGAGGCGGTCGAGAGTCGGGCTCCGATGCTTGGAAAGCGTATATGCGCCGCCAGACCAATACCCTCAATTACGGCACGGAATTGCCCTTGGCTCAAGGCATTAAATTCGATATCTAACCCTGTTAGATATCTTTGATTTAAGACATTTTTTGGCCACGCACATCCAAAACTTGGGCTTGACCTAAGTCGACAATGACCGAGTAATAATAGCCAAGATAGCCGAAATAAGAGCCCATGCCTCCTGTTTTCCCAGTGATATGCAGGATTTCCACCAAGAGTAATTCATGCTCGGCAAATTGGTCCAAAGTCGCTCTGGGAAAACCTGCGGGGGTTGGGTTGTCGTTGACAAAATCCAAATTCCAAATGGTGCCATTCAAAATTTGGCTGCCGATCGGGATGCGTTTGCGGATCTCAATTTGGATGTTTACTTTCGATTTGGCGGGATAATAATGCAACAAGGGGCTGTCTGCGAAAAGTGCTTTTAATTGGCTGAGTTCAGCCTCTGACAAATTTTTGCAATCGTCTTTGGGTATCCATTGGATTTTCTCTTGTTTATTCATTGATAGAGGCCTTTTTTTCGATGATCCTGACCTGCTTTGGGAGCAACTTCAAGTCAGCATTTCAGATTGAGACAGGATTGACACCCCCCTCCGTATTCAGGATACTATGACTCCATTACAGTCAGTTGAAGAGGCCTTATGTATTACATTGTTACCAGCGAAAAAAGTTTTGAAAGCGCATCCCAAGATTTGGAAGGGGCCGTTAAAGCCGGGGGATTTGGGGTTTTGCATATCCATAATTTGGGTGCAACTTTGCGCAGCAAAGGCATTGAGTTTAAAGAGGAATGTAAGGTCTTTGAGGTTTGCAATCCCGCTCAAGCCGCCCGCGTGCTCAGCACGGATATGCGCCTCAATATGGCCCTGCCCTGCCGGATTTCGGTTTATACCGAGGCGGGTGTCACAAAAATCGGACTGATCAAGCCCGAAGCCATGCTCTCAGCGCTTTCTCAGGCCCCCGAATTGCAAGCTGTGGCGCGCGAGGTAGAAGAAAAAACCATCCAAATGGTGGATGCCGCAAAATAATCGCTGCCAAAACGGCCGTGTTATCATGAAAACACCCTTGATAAAAACGCAGAGATGGAGTGAGAAAATGAAACGAGCACTGACGATTTTGACACTCTCGGTGGGCATGGTAGGTCTGACAATCTCATCTGGACAGCTCCCTGCATTTTCATCGGAAGCCCTCTCAGTGGATCCCCAACTGACTGTCGACGATTATTTAAAGCAGGGCCTGGAACAGTTGAATAAACGGGATTTTAAACAGGCTTTGGCTACTTATAACAAGGCGCTTGAACTCAGTCCCAATAATGCAGAGGCCTATTACAACCGTGGCTTGGTCTATTTTGAGCTGGGCCAACCCGCGAAGGCCATTGAAGACTATACCCGTTGTATTGAAAACGCCCCCCAATATGCCTGGGCTTATAATAACCGGGGCTATACCTATCACACGCTCAAACAATACGAAAAAGCCCTCAAAGATTACGACTTAGCCATCAAAAGTGATCCCCAAATGGCCCTCGCCTACTTTAATCGGGGTATTACCCATTATGATTTGGGTGAACTTGTCCTCTCCTTGGCCGATTATAGCGCTGTGATTCAAATTGATCCCAAGTCAGAAAAAGCCTTTAACAATCGCGGTTGGTCATATTTTAAACTGAAGTTATTTGTCAAAGCCCTTGCCGATTATAACCAGGCCATCAAGCTCAACCCCAAATACAAAAATGCCTATCTCAATCGCGGCCATTGTTTTTTGGCCATGGGAGAAACCGCCAAAGCCAACGCAGATTTTAAAAAAGCTGAAAGTCTCTGATACTGCCTTGTCACTGTTTGCCAAAGTCAGCGACATGGTTTATGGTGAATGCATTCCCTCGATTCACAAACTCTAAACACACAGGTTTCTCGACGTGAAAAAAACCACACTTGTATTGACATTGGCATCGACACTGGCTTTCTTGCTTACCGCTTGCACGGGCCCCGCGCTGGCCCCCACAGCGCTGAACCAAGCCTCATCAGTTCAAGTGCAGCGCCTTGGCAAAGCCCGTCAGTTCAATTCGGCCCAAAGTGGCTTTCCCATTGCCCTACAAGCAGTTCAAAAACTGGATCCCACTGCCCAGCTCTACGAAATTGACATCTGGCAAGAGCCCTCAGGCAAGAGCTTGCAATACGGATTTTTGCCATCTGTGCCGGGCAAAGGCCCTGCCCTGCGCGTATTCATAGATGTAGAAAGCCAAGTAGTCAGAGTTGAAGAGTCCGCCCAGGGCACCCAAACCCAGTTGGTCAATCGCGATTACTGGAAGCTAGACAGCGAAGCCATTTACGCCCTGGCCCAAAGCAATGGCCTGCAAGACGATACATATCTGGCCACGCTCTGGGAAGACACCTGGCATATTTCAGGCCTCAAACAGCACCTCTATTTTCAAATGGATGCCCAAAACGGCGCGATCAGATTGCGCTGCATCGGCCCTTATCTCGACAATTGCACTACCGGGGATGGCAACCCAGTCAAAACGCAGTCCAGCAGAGGCATGTCAGCCCATCTGCAGGCCCGCCAGACGAGGCGCTAAAACCGGGGGATGAACCCCAGCATGTTTATTGCCAATCTCGCTTGGATTTTGCTATGGGTTGGTCTATGTACCTGTCTAGGGGCAGGGCCTGCCTTTGCCTATTCTGATATGCCTTTAGAAGCTGGAATGGCCACAGTGAATATCACACCCAAAACACCTGCCCAGGTGCCCTTGGCTGGGTATATCAGCCGGCTGGGCCAAACGGCCCAAGGTGTCCACGATCCCATTTTCTGCCAGGCATTGGTGCTGCGCCAAACTTCACAGGAAACAGCCGTGGTGAGTTGTGATTTGGTGGGTATTTCAGCCATTTTGCGGCAAAAAGTCAGCCAAAAACTGGCTCCTTTGGGAATCCGCTCTGAAAACTTGATGTTAACTGCCACCCACACACATTCAGGTCCAGGTGGATTCCATGACTTGCCCTTGTTTGCAGCGGGCTTTGGAACTTACCAGGAGGCCTATACTGAGCTAATCGCCTCAGCGATTGTATCTGCGGTTAAAAAAGCCCGGCTGAACAGCCAAAAAGCCCGTGTGAAGCTGGGCCACCAACCTGTTTACGATCTGATCTGGAATCGTAGAGATCCCTATGCCGCCTTTGACCATGGGTCTCGCCGCTTTCAGCATTGGGCCAAACGGGCAGTTGGCCAGTTTAAACCGCCGGTCTTATCCACGATTTGGTTTGAATCGCTCCAAGGCATTCCCTTCGCTGTGGTATTTCATTTGCCTATGCACAATACTGTTTATGGCGCAGACAATGTCCTGCTTTCCGCCGATTGGGCAGGGGTCGCCCGTCGTGAACTGGCAAACCAGCGGCCAGGTCTGCAGGCCCTCTATCTTAATGGCGCCGAAGCCGATCTGACCCCAATCATGCTGACCAATCAGCAAAGTGATCAGGCCTATCTGGAGCAGATTGGTCAAAAAGTAGCTCAGAGGGTTTTGGCCCAGGCTGCTGAGAGCTCAGAAATTGAGCTGGCTGAAGTGAAAACAGGTTGGCAGCAACAACCATTGCCCATGCCCCATTTGCTGGGTATACCGCTCTCAAACGACTGGACACAGGGATATTTTGAGACCATGCCACTTCAGTTGCTTGATTTTGGTGCGCTCACCTTGCTTGCTGTTCCTCTTGAATTAACGGCACAGGCCGGAGAAAATCTGCGCCAATTGGCCCTGGATAGTGAGAAAACCTATCCACTCGTGGTGGGTTTGGCCAATAATTATATGTTTTATTGCACCCTGCCCGAAGAACAGGCGGCTGGCGGTTATGAGGTGCTAATGACGCTCTTTGGCCCCAGCGAATTTGAGCTGATTCGAGCTGGGTTTGAGGTCTTATTGAAGCACCCGATGAGCCAGTCTAAAAACTGAATCGGGTTATCCTTTGATACGCCAATTACGCCACGGTTAAGGCAATCTTAGCTCTCCAGCGCCTGCAATTCAATCAGCTCTTGCTCCGCCGCTTCCCACTCTTCCATGCTGCTGGCCATTTTGGCGTCAAATTGTTCTTTTTGTCTGAGCAGGCGCTGCTGATCGGCCTCCGTGCCGCTGACATAGGCCTCAGCCAAAAGCGGCTCGCAGGCCTGAATTTTATCTTCGAGTTGGAGACAGAGCGCTTCGAGTTCGGGAATACGCTTTTCGAGCTGTTTGATTCGGCGCTGCTGTTGTTTGCGCGCCTCATAATTTAAGGCATTGTCGTTTTTCTCAGCAATGGCCTGGCTCTGTTGACTCAAGACCGTGCGTTGCTTGAGATTGACCTCGCGGCTGAGGTGGTCGGTGCCTTCTTTTTCGAGGTATTCGGCATACGAGCCTTTAAAGTCCACCAGGCCTTCGGGTTTGAGTTCGAGAATGCGCGTGGCAACTTCTGAGACAAAATAGCGGTTGTGGCTGACCACCAACAGGGTGCCTTTGTAGGTCTTCAGCGATTCGGTCAGGGATTCAATCGACTCCATATCCAGGTGATTGGTGGGTTCGTCCAGGACCAGAAAATTCGAGGGCAAAAGCATGAGTTTGGAAAAAACCAAACGTGTGGCCTCGCCCCCACTTAAAGTTGAGAGTTTGTTTTTGACACTGTCGCCTGTAAACAGCGCCATGCCCAGCAGGCCGCGAATCTGAGCCACAGTGGCAGTGGCATCATAATCGTAGAGCCATTCAAAGACTGTGCAGTTTTTTTCAAGCTGGGAGTGATAGTCTTGGGGAAAATACCCCGGCAAAACCTCGTGGCCCCAGTTAAAGCTGCCCGCATCGGAGGGGATTTCTTCCATTAACATTTTTAACAGGGTGGACTTGCCCACGCCATTGGGGCCAATCAGGGCGATGCGGTCGCCGCGTTCGACCTCAAAGGTCACATCTGAGAGCACCTGTTTGTCACCATAGGCTTTGCTCAGCCCTTTGACCTGCAGGGGGATGATCCCCGAAGTGGTGTGGGGGGCAAAGCGAAAGCTGGGGGAGCGCCTGGAAGAAGGCGGGATTTCAATCGCCTCCATTTTTTCGATCATTTTGACCCGCGACTGAGCGGCAGAGGCTTTGGTGGCTTTGGCACGAAAGCGATCCACAAAGGCCTGCAGCTCTTCTTTGCGCTCGTTTTGGCTTTCGAGGGCCTTTTCTTTTTGTTCGCGCTCCAAGACCTTGGCCGCTTCAAAGGCATCATAATTGCCGGTATAAATGCGGATCGTGCCGTAGTCAATATCCACGGTGTGGGTGCAGACCCCATTCAAAAAGCCCCGGTCGTGGGAGACCACGATCAAGAGACCAGGGTATAAATTGAGGTACGATTCCAGCCATTTGATCGAGTAGATGTCCAAGTGATTGGTGGGCTCGTCGAGCAGAAGAATTTCAGGCTGGCTAAACAGCAATTGCGCCAAGAGGACCCGTAACTTATAACCGCCTGAGAGGGTCTTGAGTGGCTGGTTGTGGTGATTGTCGGGGATACCCAAACCCATCAGCAATTTGGCGGCTTCACTCTCAGCGGTATAACCAGACTCCCGTTGGATCACGGCCTCCGCTTCAGCATAGATGCTGCTCTCTTCCAAACTGAGATCGGATTTCTGTGAGAGCCGATCTTGGGTCTGAAGGGCCTGCCAGAGTGCTTTTTTGCCCTGGTTAACGACTGCCATGATGGGCTGGTCTTCGAAGGCAAAATGGTCTTGATTGAGGACACCCACTTTGACGTCTTTGGGCCACTGGATTTGGCCACTATAATGGTGCTCTTGCCCGGTTAAAATCCGCAAAAATGTGGATTTTCCGGCCCCATTGGCCCCCACCAGACCATAGCGCTTTTTGTCGTAAAAGAGCAAACCGACATCTCTAAACAGGGCCCGGTCACCAAATTCGACTGTCAGCTGGTTAATTTCAAGCATGGTTCTCTTCTTCCAAGGGGGGGCGATAGCCAAAGTAATGGCGGGTTTTGATCAATTCGACAACGGGTTCAGGCACCATTTCTTCCCATCCGGGCTGATTGGTTTCGAGCTGTCGTAGAAGATCGCGGGAGTAATCATCGAGACAATCGGGATTGTAATTATCCAAAGCGACAATATGGCCTTTTTCAACTAAATATCCAAAGAGTTTGTCCAGGCCCGGTGCAATTTTGAGGGAGTTGATGGTTAGCAGTTCACCCGTTTCTGGGTCTTGGGTGGGATAAACATAGAGTTTGAGGTCGTTTTTAAACAGCCGACCCAACGACTCCAAAATACCCCCTTCAAGCTCGGTGTAATATTTTTCGTCGAAAAGGGTCTGTAAACTGCGCACGCCCAAAGCCAGGGCCATTTTGTTTTTGCTGAAGCGGGCCAGATACGCTGCAAGCCGGTAATATTCGTAATAGTTGGAGATCAAGACCTGAAAACCACAGGCATTGAGCGCATCGGCACGGGCCAAAAATTCCCGGGGTTCCAGCCCCCCAGAGGCGTGTAAATGGTGCATGGTTACTTCCATGACCCGCACCACCTCTTCTGCTTTGACATCGGGCTGGGCCACAAATTTTTCATGGGCGGCGCGCATCAGGTCGAGATGAACCTTTCGCACGGGGTGAAAACTACCCCGTTCAACCAAAATCGGCTTTTTGTAAAAGACCTCAGAGGGCTGCAGAACTTGACCATCGGCATCAAACATCGCAGCGTTTGCCAGCCCCTCTTGAACCAAACGCAGGCTCATCAAGCGGTTGTCGACATTGCGAAATTCAATGCCCGAAAATTCAATCATGTCGATCACAATTCGGCCCGCTGAAAGGTTGTCTTTGAGCGAGCGAATTAAATCTTCGGGACGGTGATGCAGGAAAAAGGCCCCATAGAGCAAATTGACGCCGACAATGCCCAGGGCCTCTTGTTGCAGGGCATTTTCTTTGTCACGCATGCGCACGTGTAAGATAATTTGGCTATCTGCATCCCGGGGATGGGCCTGGTAACGCACACCCATCCAGCCATGGCAATCGCTATTGCCTTTGTATGATTGGGCCGATACGGTGTCGGCAAAGGTGAAAAAGGCGGTCGTGTTTCCGCGTTCATCGCGCAGCCGTTCCAAGTTTAAGCGGTGTTCGTATTCCAACATGCTTTCGAGCCGTTCGCGACAGACATAACGCTTGCATCGGCCATAAATGGCATCACTGACCTGCATATCGTAGGCTGAGATGCTTTTGGCGATCGTACCCGCTGCCCCGCCGACCGTAAAAAACCAGCGCACGACCTCTTGGCCTGCGCCAATTTCAGCAAAAGTGCCATAGCGAATGGGTTCCAGATTGATCTGAAGGGCTTTTTGATGGGTATTGAGGGTGTCGTCGCGAGGTAACATGGCTACAGTATACCTTCAGGCCCCTAAAAACCGGTACAAGAAAGAAGAATACCCCGCACCCAGGATCAAAATCTAATCCGGGTGCGGGGCAATTCAGAAGGGGTTGAGGCAATCAGCGACGGTAGCCGCCACCACCACCGCCACCGCGGTTTCCACCACCACCGCGATTTCCTCCACCACCGAAGCCGCGATCTTCACGCGGGCGAGCTTCGTTCACGGTCAGAGGACGACGCATATAATCGGCACCGTTCAGGGCGCTGATGGCATTCCGGGCGTCATCGTCGGAGGTCATTTCTACAAAGGCAAAGCCTTTAGAACGGCCTGTTTCCCGATCGGTAATGATGCGGCAGCTCTTCACTTCGCCATATTCGGCAAAAAGTTGATAGAGACTTTCCTCATCGGCCTGGAATGACAGATTACCAACATAAATATTCATCTATTTACAATACCTTCATCAAAAAGTTCAATGACTTCAAAAGCCTTATGGGCATAGTAGCCTAAACTCTTAAAAATGTCCAGATCCCCGTTGGTTGGCCCTAAAAAAGGGGGAAAAAAATAGAATCAAGAATTTAAAAATAGTTTAAGATAAATCAAAATAATAGTTAAATCGATTCAGTTTTTACAATTCTAGGCAGATAACCTCATTAATTAAAATCCCAGGTGGTGTAGAGAAATGAATCTGAATGTAGTCTCAATTAACGGCAAACCTCTCGGTGGTAGCTTACATGAACTCAAACCCGGTGTATCTCTGGAACAGGCTTTTCAGGCGGGTAAAAAAGACGGTCTCGATCAGGTCTATTTTAAAGCCGATGGCAAAAATTATGTGCTTCAAGGCGATGGCTTGGATATCAAATCCCTTCAGAAAAAAGGCGATATGCCTGTTTTGCAATTACATACCGACAAAGGCTCTGTTTTGGCCGAATTAAAAGGTGTCGACAATGAAAAAAATACCTTTAGTGAAGGTGGCTGGAACTGGGGCACCAAAGGTGCCTTGGCTTTGACCGCTGCAGCCGTGGGCATGGTGATTGTCGGTGGAGCCATCGGCCAAGGTGATAATGCCCTTGGCATGGTGATGTCGGGCATGGCAATTGCTCCCTTGCTGGCTGGTGGCGCTGCGGTCACGTATGTCGGAGGCGGGGCTATCAGCGCCCTCAAAGGCAGCGATCAAGAGAAATTGATGCCCTTACTCAATCGTTAAATTATTAGACTTTTCATTCTACAGAACCGGAAGAGGTCACTTCCGGTTCTGTTTTATTTAATGGTTCGTTGGGGCAGTGGGTTTGTTTGGGTAAGTTTTGAGTTGGTAATCTGCCATGTATTCGCCTTTGATTTGTCCCTGTGCATCAAACAACCAATCCATGGCATGGCTGCGCGGCACCATTAACGGCCCTTGAACAGGCATAAAACTGCCAAAGACAAAATCCCAAAGCGGAGAAGTCACACCGTGGTTTTTGTGGGGATTTTGAAAATGGTGGGCAAAGTGGTGGCGGCGCAAAAAACGGCTGAGAGGCCCGCGAGGTGCCACCGTGTGCAGGCGGTAATGCAATTGTTCATACCAAAGCCAAGTAAGGCCAAATCCCAGCGCATAGATCCCACCCCAGACTGGGCCCGCAAAGAGATTCGCAATCAGTCCTGCTCCCAACAAAACAGGCAGCGCCAACAACCATTTTTTGAGTGTGGGGGCAAAATAGTCTTTTTGGGCATGGTGGCGTAAATGCTCGCGGGAAAATTCATTTTTTCCTTTGGCGACATGGCCGACCCAGTTGTGCAGGGCGTATTCGGCAAAGCTCCAACTGAAAACACCTGCAAGCAGGCTGAGCGTGAGAGAGAGAATCATGGTTGTGTCCTTTCTGACAGGGATTCAAACAAAACGTGATACTGGGGCAATGTTCTAAATGTCTTTAGATTTTGACGGGCCGCTTGCAAATCGCTGATCTGAGCCCCCATGCCGAGCAAAAGGGTATTTTCGAGTTCGGTCCGCAGTTTGGGTAAATCATACCCTGGCACAAAGCGGGTCAGTTTCTCAAGCGGCAATAGGCCCTGCAGCGAAGACCAGTATAAAATCGCCCTTTGGCTGGCTGTGCCCCCACTTAAGGCCATGACCAGTGCTGCTTCTGCAAAGCGGTCTTCGAGTTCTTTAAACAGGGGCAAAGCCACTTGCAAAACGAGCAGACCCTCGTGTAAACCCAATAAGGGCTGAGGACTGAATGTCATTTCGTAGAGCAGACGAAAGCGCTGGGGGCAGATTTTGGGCAAATGAAAATACACTTCTGAAGCCAAAAGCAAACGGGTTAATGCCCTCGCCCGTTCAATCGTTTGGGTTTTGGGTTCCAGATGCTTGTCTGACTGTGTTTGGATAAAAACCTGATCAGCTGTGTGAATGACTTCTGCAAACGCTGTTAAAATCTGTCGTTGCAAAGCTGCCAGCAGTGCGTCTTTGGACTTGAAATAGCGGTAGAGGGCCCCCACTGCGTAGTCCTGACGGTCCGCCAGTTTTTGCATGGTCAATCCGGCCAAGCCGTCTTGTTTGATCAATTCAAGGGCGGATTGCAACAAAGACTGGATGCGCTGTTCCCGTTTGCGTTCAATGCGTGGTGAAGTGTTATTTTGAATCATGTTTAAATTGTGAACTACATTCACTTTTTTGTCAATATCCATTGCTGGGTAGCTCAGTGCCAGACAGAGCGAGCGGTTGAATTCAGGGGCTAAGGTTGAGGTTTAACTTTGACAAAGGTCATTTCTGGTAGCCAGCAGGCATCTATGCCGGGTATGCCTTTTTCGCCAAGGGTACAACGCAATGTGAGTTGATTGCCAGAGATTTGGCCCACATATTTAAATTCCACGCCTGTCATGCCCGCATTCAAAGGGGCTTTGATCAGGGGTGGGGTTTGGGGGTTTTGCGGGGTTTGAAACAGGTGGCGCGGCCCGAGTTTAAAGGTTATCCGGCCTTGGGGTGAGATGTGCAATTGAGAAATCCCCACTTTGAAATAAAAGAGGTATTCATCCGATTCACTGCCGGTATACACACCAGCGGGCTGGGCCTCACTGCCTTTGAGCAACAAATAATGGCTCTGTTTGGGATCTTTTTCAGCAAATTTCCAGAGCCCAGCCCAAGCAGGGCTTTCTGAGCCCACAAAGGACTTTAACAGCACAGGAATAAGTTGATCAAATTGGGCTTTTGCTTGTACAGGGTACCGCAAGCTCAGATGGCGATAGCGGCCTGCCTCTAAGAAGGTTATTTGATAAAAGATCTGTTTGCCGCTGTAGCCAGATAAGACATAGCCATTTTTAAGTCGCATTTGGTAAGTGACTGTTTTGCCTCGGCCTGCTGTCTTGAGTGATTCATCTAAGCTCTGGCCCAGCACATCCCATTGACCCCAAACCCGCAATTCTGCTTGTTTATCTGCTGAAAGAAAGACTTGGCCATCTTGGGCGGCAGGCTCGCCCTGGGGAATTAAAAATGTCGGCACACTTAAACAATAATCGTATTTGGCATTGCAATAGCGCAGGAGTTTTTCAACTTGGCCCAATGAGGCCCGTTGATGTGAAGTTGCAGCCAAGCTGTCTGAGGCCAGCGGGGCCGAAAGGGAGAAGAGTGAAAAGCCCAAAATGAGTGGCAATAGACGCATCAAACGTTACTCCAGGTTGAGATTCCCTCCCACTATATCACCCGTGGCCGGTATAATGTCAGCAGGATCACGCAGGAAGGCAGCCCCAATTCAAAACCATGACTGAAACCACCCCCCCCTCCCGTTTTTATGTCACCACCCCCATTTATTATGTCAACGACGAGGCCCATATTGGCCATGCGTATACCACCACCCTGGCTGATGTGCTCAGAGGCTACCATCGCATTATGGGAGAAGAGACGTTTTTCCTGACGGGATTGGATGAACATGGCCAAAAAGTGCAACAGGCCGCAGATAAATTGGGCATATCCCCCCAAGAACATTGTGACCGCATGGCTCCCCGTTTTCAGGCCCTGTGGGAGAAAATGGGCATTGTGCCGGACGATTTTGTACGCACGACCGAAGCCCGCCACAAAGCGGTTGTAACCGACATTTTACAGCGTATATGGGATAAGGGGCTGATCTACGATGCCACCTACGAGGGGTGGTACGAGGTCTCCGAAGAGCGCTTTTTGACCGACAAAGAGATCGAAGAAAAAGGCTATACCAAAGACAGCCCTGAGATCAGCTTTATCAAAGAGAAGAATTACTTCTTTAAAATGAGCGCATATCAGGAATGGCTGGTTGATTACATCCAAAGTCACCCTGATTTTATCCGCCCCGAAAGCCGCAAAAACGAAATTTTGGGTTTTTTGCGGCAGCCTTTGGGGGATCTATGTATCTCTCGGCCCAAGTCCCGCCTGAGTTGGGGCATTGAACTGCCGTTTGACAAAGACTACGTGACTTATGTCTGGTTTGATGCCTTAATCAACTATATCTCTGTGCACCTCGATCGCGGCGGCGAAGCGGAACTGCAAAAATGGTGGCCTGGATCTTTGCATTTAATTGGCAAAGACATTCTCACCACCCATTGCGTCTATTGGACAACCATGTTAGAAGCGGCGGGGTACACTCAGCCCAAGACCATATTGGCCCACGGTTGGTGGCTCTTGGATTCTGCCAAAATGAGTAAATCCAAAGGCAATGTGGTCAAACCCCTGGAACTGATGGACAAATATGGCGTCGATGCCTTTCGCTATTTTTTGATCCGCGATATGACCTTGGGGCTGGACAGCAATTTTAGTGAAAAAGCTCTGGTGGAGCGCATCAACAGCGATCTGGCCAACGATTTTGGCAATTTGCTCAACCGCACCCTCAATCTGCTCAAACGCAATTTTGAAGGGGTGATACCCAACCCTGGCGAAAAAGGTGAATTGGAGCTTGAATTGGAGCATCTCGGGATTCAGACCATTGCCAATGTCAAAGCGCTGGTGCTTGACTTTAAATTACATGCCGCCCTCGAAGAAGCCCTGCAATTGGTGCGCAGGGCCAATAAATACATGGAACAGACCGCTCCCTGGAAGACCGCCAAAACCGATCTGCCCCGCACAGGCACCATTCTTTGGCATGTGCTGGAGATCTTTCGACTGGCAGCCGCGCTTTTGGCCCCGGTGATCCCTGGCAAAATCGCAGATTTGCTCGACCAACTCGGGCTTGAACCCAGTTCTCTGAAACTCGAATGGGGAATTTTACCCCCTGGCACCTTGACCCGCGAGCCCCGTGTCTTGTTTCCCCGCCAAGAATTAAAAACTGAGGAAGTAAAAATGCAAACTGAAGCTTCAACTGAAACGGCCATTCCCGCGCCTACTGAAACAATGACAACTCCGGCCAGCCCTGCTGTAACCCCGCCTACGGGAGCAGAAGAAAATGGCGCCAATCTTTTGATTGGCATCGAAGACTTTGCCAAAGTTGAGCTGCGGGTCGCCCAAATCCAAGAGGCCGAACGCGTTCCCAAAACAGATAAATTGATGCGTTTGATCGTCGATTTGGGCGGCGAACAGCGCCAGATTGTGGCTGGTATTGCCGCCTATTACAGTCCTGAGCAATTGCTCGGCAAAAAAGTGATTGTCGTGGCCAATCTCAAACCCGCCAAATTGCGTGGCTTGGAATCGCGGGGCATGTTATTGGCCGCCAAAAACGAGACCCAGTTCAGCATTTTGACCCTGCTCGACGATGTGGCACCCGGTGCCCGCGTTAGCTAGATAACCCGCCAAAGGAGAATGACCCATGATTGAATTGGAAGTATTGTTTAACAATGGCCAAGGGGTGATTGTGCCGCTTGAAGATCGCGAAACAGCCCTGCGTTTTATGAAACAGGCCATGGATGCCAAACTCGACGCAGCCATTGGTCTGTTTCATCTGTCGACCACTTATGATGAGTTGCTCTTTGACCTGCGCGATATCTGTTTTATTCGCCTGAAAAAAGAAAACGTGCCTCTGATTGGCGCTACGCTTAAATTGCCCGCCGTTTCAGCCACGCGCCTCCAAGCAGAGGCGGCTGCCCAAGATGGCGTGGCGCACGGCTCAGAACAGGAATCGGACGAAGCGAAAAGCGAAGGCCAGAGCGAAGCAAAGCACCAAGAGAAAAAACCGGATCCTCTGCAGGCCGAATATGATGTCTTACAGGCCCAAATTCAAAAAGCCGAACAGCAATTTCACAAGGCCGAAGAGCGGCTGAGTAAAATTGAACAACAGCGATTGCGGGTCGAAGCTGAATTGAAGCAACAGCGCGAGGCCATGGAAGAAACGGCCCGCGAGGCCAAGCTCAAATCTTCGATCGAAGCCATTGAAATCGACAAAGAGATTTCGCGCATGAAAGAACAGAGCCAATCATGAGGCATTATTTTGGCACCGACGGTGTGCGTGGGGTCGCCAATCGTGATTTGACCCCAGAATTGGCATTAAAATTGGCCCAGGCCTTTATTTTGACCTTGCCTGAGCAACCCTCAGAGAATCACCCCCCGCTGGTTTTAATTGGCAAAGATACCCGGCGTTCGGGAGATATGCTCGAAGCGGCCATGGTGGCTGGCTTTACGTCTGTGGGATGCCAAGTTGAACTGTTGGGAGTGGTGCCCACCCCTGCTGTGGCCTGGCTTGTCCGTGCCGGAGAGGCGGTGGGGGGAGTGATGATCTCAGCGTCCCACAATCCGGCTCCCGACAATGGTCTGAAGTTTTTTAATGGCTCGGGTGAAAAACTCAGCGACGAACGCGAACACGCGATTGAAGCACTTTTGGAAGATGCCGGTGCTATCGATGCCGCCCGCCCGGTGGGTGCTGCGTTGGGCAGCTTGGCTCAAACAACCCCGCTGACGCTCAAACCGTATATCGATGCCCTGGCCGTCACCGCGCCAGTCTCCCTCAAAGGGGTGCGTGTTTTGCTGGATACCGCCCATGGGGCCACCAGCCATTTGGCCCCCTTTTTGTTCCAACATTTGGGGCTGAATGTGACCGTGATTCACAATTTGCCCGATGGCCTGAATATCAACGAAGGCTGTGGCTCGACCCATCTGGAACCGCTCAAAGCAGCGCTCAAAATGGGTGAATTTGATCTGGGGATTGCCTTTGATGGCGATGGCGACCGCTGTTTGGCCGTTACGCCCAATGGCGCTGAAATCGATGGCGACAAAATCCTCTATTTTTGTTCGCGCTTTTTGCCCGATCTCAAAGCTCAGACCCAGGTGGTGGCCACTGTGATGAGCAATTTGGGCTTTGAAAAAGCCCTCGAAAAACAGGGCAAAAAATTGCTGCGCACCCAGGTCGGTGACCGCTATGTACTCGAAACCATGCGGGCAGAAGAATTATTGCTCGGCGGTGAGCAATCGGGCCATGTGATCTTTTTGCAACACCAAATCACTGGCGATGGCCTTTTGACGGCATTACAATTGCTCTGTGCTTGGAAACTCAGCGGCATGAGCTGGGAAGCCCTGCTCGAAGATGTGCCCAGCTACCCCCAATTGCTCAAAAACGTGGTTGTTTCACCAGAAGCACACCGATCTTGGCAAGACAATCCGGTGCTCAAAGCCGCGATTGCCACCTGTGAAGCTGAAATGGGCCAAGAGGGCCGCATTTTGGTGCGCGCTTCGGGCACCGAACCCAAAATCCGGGTGATGGCTGAGGGTCGCAGCCTGGAGCAGGTGGAAGCCGTGGTGCAAAAATTGGTGGATGTGGTCGAAAGGGAGATGGTCTGACATCCGTTCAGGCCTTTCAAGAGCGCATTTGGCACTCCGAAAGAGATGCTGAGTCCGCTTTTTTGCCCCTGAGTTGGATCATGGCCCCGGCCAAAGAACGACCTGAACCTGTCTTTGAGCGGATTCTGTTGCCCAATGCCAAGCGCCTGTGGTTGCCATTTGCCGATCTGCCTCCCCATGCGACAGCTTCTGTCCAAGACTTGGTACACAGCCTCTCTCAATTGGCGCCTGAGGGTTTTGTCTTGCGTGGCTGCCCACCGGCTTTGATCGGAGCCTTAAAACAAAGGCAAATGGGTCAAAGTCTCTGCTCGGGCCGCGAAGCCCTGCTGGATTTGCAGGGAGATCATTTTGAGCGCAAAAAAATCCGCGCTTTGATTCGCAGGGGCAACCGCCATGGGCGGGTGATTGAAATCTCCCCTTTTTCAAACAGTCGACAAGCTCAGGTTTTGCAACTCTGTGAACGGGTCTTTGCGCGTTATCCCGTGCAACTCAGGCATCTCTACCGTGACTCTGGCATGCCCCCGCTCCGGCTGATGGGTTTTGAATCTGAAGCGGGCCAATTGTTGGGTCTGATCAGCCTGAGCCGTTCGGGGCAGCAAACTTGGCACACAGAGCAAATGTTGCGCCGCCCCGATGCCCCTGTGGGCATGATGGCGGCCTTGCTCGAAGCGGTTTTTCTGCGCTTGCAAGCGGAGGGATATGCCTACTTAAGCCTGGGTGAGGTGCCTTTTTACCCACTCCTTCCGCCCCAAAACCTCAAAGAGTCCCTGTTACAGCAGGCCGGTCGCAGCCTGGATCCCGTCTATTCGGCAGAAGGGCTGTTTAAATTTAAGGCCAAATTTCGGCCCTGGTGGCGGTCAGTTTATCTTTACGGCTCCCCAGATCTCAGTTGGGCCGTGCTCTGGGATCTTTTTCGTGCCAGCCGTTGCAGCGAGTTGGCTTGGCGGGCACTGGCGCTGCGGGGAGCGGCGTTGCTGGGGAAATAGGGTTATTCTGTGGCACCGTGTTGTTTGAGCAAGGGGATCAGATCTTCAATTTGATATGCCCTGGCTAAATCAAGGGTCGAACGCCCTTGACGATCTCGGATTTTGGCATTGGCCCCCTCGTTTAAGAGAGCTTGAATGATCGAAAAATCCTTTCGCCATAAACTGAGCAAGAGAGATGAGTCTTGCGCCAGTGTCAATATATTGGGATCAGCTCCCTTTTGCAACAAATATTCAACCTGATGTAAGTGTTTTTGTTTTACCGCAAGATAGAGAGGCGATTGATTTGCTTCATCTGTCAAATTGATATTTTCTTTTTGGTCATTTAACCAATATTCCAAAAGATCCATACGACCGTTTTCAGCAGCTCTGTGAATTGGGCTTTGCTTTTTATTATTTATTCTCGAAATATTTTTGTTTAAATCAATAAAAAATTTAACTTTTTCAATATTTTCAGAAAATAAAACTGATTCTCCAGCTTCGTTCTGTATATTTGGATCTATCCCTTTGTTTATTAATATCTTGAGTATATCCACATCTTGAATCAAGTGAATGAGGCTATTGCCGTCATCATCACGTATTTTCAAGGGAAATCCTTTGTCGATTAACAATTTCACAATACCTGGTCGAGAAAAAATAACCGTATCACGGCCAATCGGGAAGTCGAAACGGGCTCCTTTATCCAACAAGAGTTGAATGGTATTCAAATGTCCAGATATTAGTGCCTGTTTAAGCGGAGTAGAACCGTTTTTATCTTTGAGATTGGGATCTGCCCCATTATTTAAGAGAAGTTGAGCCACATTGAAATGAGAACTGGCGCTCAAACCCAGTGGGCTCTCTCCTTTGCCATTGAGGGCATTTGGATCTGCTCCTAGAGCAAGTAAAGTTTTAACTTTGGAATATGAGCGGGAAGACATGCAGAGAAGCGTATTGCCCTGAAAACTGGGCTCATTGATATGATGCCCTTTGTTTAGCCATGCTTTGAGGCTGGGGACGTCTCCATACCATACCCCGTCTGAGATATCCTTTATTTCTGCCTTGGATGCATTGACTGACGAGCCAATCTGAGTAGGTGTAGCGTTTTCAGTCACTGCACACCCCTGCAAACTAAACGCTCCTAAGAAAAGCGCTATTGAAAATTTGGGAAAGAAACTCAGGCTCATCACTTCCCTCCCAATTTTTTTTGCACATAGCTTTTGGTGAATTCATTTTTTTCGAGAATGTCTTTTTGGAGTAATGAAATTTTGAGCGTTTTATCGAGATCCGTTAAAATCTGAGTTTGAGGCATTTTATCAAGCAACCAAAACAACACACTGTATTTGTTATTTTCCAGGGCCCAATACATCAAACCTCTTCCCTGCCAATCGCTGACATCCATCTGCCAACCTTGTTCCTGGGCCAGTTTTAAGAGGTCTAACTGGCCGTTTTGGGCAAAATAATGGAGAGCTGTGTATCCCAGCCCATCATGCAAGCTTGGATTTGCTTTGTACTTCAATAAGTTTTGACACATTTCCTGATCTTTATTGCGAGCAGCCTCGTGAATGGGGGTTCCCCGAGTCGCAGATTCGTCATTCTGTGTTGTCATTAGATTGGGATCTGCGCCTTTGTCTAAAAAGAGTTGAACTGCTTGAGAAAAGCGGTTCTTAGCAAGCCATGCCAAAGGGGTTTGCCCCACAGGAGATAATAATTGGTTTGGGCTTACCCCCGCATCTAATAGGCCTTTCAACAGAAGATACAAATTGTCACTATTGCTGCGATCATGGGTCAAAACATAACTCAAGATAGTTTTACCTTGGCCGTCTTTGTAAGCTGGATTCCAATCCGGTTGTTTGACCAACATTTCCAAACTAGCGATTTGTAAGTTCCAGAGGGCCTGAAGATAAGCTGGAACATGCCGATTAAAATGTAAGGACTGATTAGGCATAGAGGCTAAAATATGGGCGATTTCAATCTGACCCAAACGAATCGCAAAATCTAAGGCCGTTTGACCCTGTGTATTGGCAAGATTGATATCTGCGCCCTGTGCGATCAGGGCTTTAACCAATTCTGGATTTTTTTGCTCTACAGCCAAATGCAATGCTGTGTTTCCCTGACTGTTAGGTAAATTCACACTTTCTCGGGTCAATGCGCCACTAGAGGTTATCAAAACGGTTTGATTGTCTAAGATCCATTGGTGAAGAAGACTGTTTCCTTCGTTGTTTTGATGTTGAAAATCCAAATTCAATGAGAGGTTTTTAAGAAAAGTCAACGCATCTATTTTTTTTTCTTGGGGCTCCAAAGAGGGAAAATCAAAAAAAGGCAATCCAGGTGAGTTCTTTTTACCCAAGTGATACAAGGGTGTATTGCCCATGTCATCCATTTCTCTCAGATTGGCACCTGATGCCAACAGCAGTTTGACCATTTCAACATTTCTGGTTTGAAAAGCGGCAATGAGGGGGCTCCGATTGGAGATATCGACAAAATTGATCTGGGCTTTGCGCTGCAAAAGGGCTTTGACCATTTTTTCTTGATTGCCTTCCACAGCAGCTGTGAGTGCAGAAATGCCACCTGCTTCAATTTGGTAGCCCCGATCGATGAGATAGTTCACAACACTTTCTTGTCCATAAGTCGCAGCCTCGGCCAATGCATGCCTGTTGCGCAAGACAAGATTCAGTTGTGCTCCGGCATTGACCAGCAGTTTTACAGAGGTCAAATCACCGATGGAACTGGCCAATGCCAAAGGATCAACTTGATCCTCCGGAGCATTCACTTTCGCCCCCGCTGTTAACAAGAGGTTCAGGATATTTTCTTGGCCTGTCTTAGCTGCTGCATGTATTGGACGTGAATTTTGTTGATCTGCTTCATCAAAAGGCACACCCAATTGAATCATCTGTTTGATCAAGTTGAGCAGGGGTTGTTCGCGTTCAGTTGTAGAGTGATACGTAGCAGCATCCTGCCATTGTTTTTTTTCTGATGGGGGATTCAGCATGGCTTCTAATGGCAAAGGCCCCAAAGCCAATTGGTGCAAAAGATTACTGCCGATGTTATCTTTAACCAAAATATAGCCATCGGCCAAATTGATTTGTCTGAAAACATCAACTTCCTTGGACATGGCTGCATAAAATAAAGGGGTGCGACCCTGCAAGTTTTTGACATCGACAGGGATCCCTTTGCTTAAAAACGTGGTGATAATCTGTTTTTGGGACTGTTTAAAATTTGCCAATGAGGAACGTGCTGAACTTGGTTTGAGTTGTAATTCTGAACGCAAAGATTCAGGCAAAATAACCAATGATAAAGGTTTGCTGCTGAACATACTTCCAAACAGCCATTCTACAGGCGCGCCACTGACAAAGTGCAAAGGGGTATCGCCAGATGTATTTGCTACTTTTGGGTTGGCCCCATTTGCCAACAAATAATCCACCGATTGGGTTTGCAGCGCAAAGGCTGCAAAGTGCAATGCCGTATTCCCATCACAATTGACCCGATCTATCTGCGCGCCTTGCTTGAGTAAACTTTTCATGATCTCCACATTGCCAAAGTAGGCAGCTAAATGAAGGGGTATAAAGTTCCCAGACAGGTTTTCAAGTAGCGTCGGATTTGTTTGGAGATAAACATCCAAAGCCGAAGGATCTGGGTTTTTTAAGCGTTTAACCAGTTCTATCTCTTGCAACGAAATACTATTTGGTTCTTGATTGGATTTTTGCTGACAAGATAGATTCATGTTCAAAGGGGCAGGGGCATTCAAAAGGCCTAATCCACAACCTGGAATTAAAGCCAGAATCAAACATCCCAATCCAAAGATTCGTTTTTTAAAGCTATTGAGCATATCAGTCCTGTAACCTTTGGTTTTCCCTCACAAAAGGTGATTCAGTTTACTGAAATTAAAGCCTTAGAACAAGACCCAATGTCAAAAGCTAACTTGAATTTCAAAACAAACAGGCCCGACATTTCTGCCGGGCCCGAAAACCTAAAAGGCGGTTTCTGCTTCAGACGGGTTTTACATCGTCAGCAGCACTTCTTCCTTTTTTTCAGCTTTGACCGCAATCCTGCAGATGCGGGCGCCGAGATTGGCCAGTTTTTGTTCAAAAGATTCATAGCCGCGGTCGAGATAGCAGAGGTTGGCCACGAGGGTTTCACCATCGGCCACCAAGCCTGCCAGTACCAGTGCAGCAGCAGCGCGCAAATCTGTGGCAATCACGGGAGCGCCAGAGAGAATGGGCTGCCCTTTGATAATCGCGGTATTGCCTTCGATGCGAATCTGAGCGCCCATGCGTTGAAGTTCATCGACATACATAAAGCGGTTTTCGAAGACGGTTTCGGTTAAGAGACTGGTGCCTTCGGCCATCGCCATCATGGCCGCATATTGGGCCTGAATGTCGGTGGGGAAACCGGGGTGGGGCATGGTGCGGGCATCGCGGGCCAGAATTTTGGCGGGACCACAAACGCGCAGGGTCTGGGCATCAATTTGGTCAAAGAAAACGCCGCATTCACGCATTTTGCCGATTAAAGCCATCAGCGAATGGGTGGGGCATTTTTCGAGAATAATGTCGCCGCGGGTCATGGCGGCACCAATCATAAATGTCCCTGCTTCAATCCGGTCAGACATGACCCGATAGGTGGAGGCTTTGTCAAGTTTTTTGACGCCTTCAATTACGATGGTGTCGCTGCCAGCCCCTTGGATGCGGGCGCCCATGCTGATCAAGAACTGAGCCAAATCATCAATTTCGGGCTCTTGGGCCGCATTGCGAATGGTGGTGGTGCCATCGGCCAGAGAGGCGGCCATCATGATATTTTCAGTGGCACCCACGCTGGGGAAGTTGAGATAAATATCTGCGCCACGCAAATGGGGGGCGTTGGCAATCACGTCGCCATGTTCGAGCACAATGTCTGCGCCCATGGCTTCGAGGCCTTTGAGGTGTAAATCGACGGGGCGGGAACCAATGGCACAGCCACCGGGCAGAGAGACCTTGGCTTGGCCCAGTTTGCCAACCAGGGGGCCGAGAACGAAGAAAGAAGCGCGCATTTTTGTAACCAAATCATAAGGGGCAACAGAGTTGGCAATGTGGCGGGGATCAATCAGCAAAACGTTGTGTTCAATGAAATGAGCACGGGCGCCCAAACTGCGTAAAACATCCACCATGATTTCAACGTCAGCCAGTCGGGGAACGTTTTCGAGCACAATTTCTTCGCTGCCGAGAATCGCAGCGGCCATCAGGACCAGTGCGGAGTTTTTCGCCCCGTTAATGGTGACATGGCCATTAAGTGCTACGCCGCCGTTGATTTTGAGTCTATCCAAATTCATCTCTGCATTCCATTCTTCGTTGTTGATAGATCCATCATGCTGTAACAAGGGTGGCAGCCTCAGTGACTTCAACCACATGCCCGAAGGGATATCAGGGTGAATTTCTTGCTGTTTTTGCTGCTGTAGTCTAGGAATTACGTGCATTACTGGGGGGTTTTCACTTTCAATTTACCCTTAGGAGTATATCATACCTTTATTAAAAGATTAAGTCTGCCGTCACAGCTTTAAAAAAATTAACAGAAAATTAAGTGTGTGGGAGTTTTGTTAAAAGGAGATTAATTTCAGCGCGAAGCCGAAAGCGTGTTTAAACGCTTGGGTGAAGGGTGTGAATCCAATGTGGAGCGATGCTTTTAGTATAATCGAAGCCCGCTCTTTTCGTCATCGGGTTTCAGGTTCTTAGACCCACTCCCGCCAAAAAAGTTCCTGGGGGCCGTTGAATTTTTCAACGGCCCCCAGTACGCATAAAAATAACGCAGAGGTTATTGTTTGGTAAACGGATTGATCGGCTTGTGGGCCTTAAACTCGCCAGCTTTCAATTTCTTGAAGTAACCATCGAGATCGTTCACAGCAAGATAGCCCATGGTGAGTAGGATCGGGATATTGGCCCAAAGCATCCAGCCTGTGCCAAAATCCGCCAAAATCCCCAACTCGCGATCGGTGCTGATCATGACAGGGGCAATTAAGGCCCCCAAGAGGAAAATCCCTTTGTAGATCAGGGTCCCTTTGCCATTAAACATAAATATGATGCCCTGTTCGCCATAATAGCTCCAAGAGATCATGGTCGAGATGGCAAAGAGCAGTGCTGCTGCCGTGACCAACCATTTGCCCAGCCCCGGAAAGGCCCGGTCGAAGGCATGCCCGGTCAAACTGGCCCCCACAAAATTGCGGAAGACACTTTGGTCGGTTTGGCCATTGGCTTTTTTGGCTAAAACTGCCCCGGCAGGGACTTCGCCCCATTCGATATGGTCTTGGCCTGCTGTGGCACCGGCTTTGATTGCGCCATAAATTTTGACCCGTTTCTTTTCTCCAGTTTTGGCATCAGGGGCATCTGCCAAAATAAAGACCTGGGAACCGGGCTGCCATTTTTCCCAACTGGGCAATTCAGGCAGGGCTTTGACAGAGGTGGGGGCCTCCAATTTGACCTTGCCTTCGGCTTGAACAATCGCCACAGGGCCTTTGATTTCCCCAATCGCAGGACGGTTCCAAGTGCCTGTACACAAAATCACCATCGCGGTGAGTGTACAGATCATCAAGGTGTCGATAAAGGGCTCCAGGCCCGCCACAACCCCTTCACGGGAGGGTTCGTCGGTTTTGGCCGCCGAGTGGGCAATCGGAGCAGAGCCTTGACCCGCTTCATTTGAAAAAAGCGCGCGCTGCAGGCCCATTTCAAAGGCAGTATAAACGCTAACGCCGACAAAAGCGCCGCCAGCAGCCACGGGCGTAAATGCCGATTGAATGATCAGCATAAACATAGAAGGGATTTTGTCGATATTGATCGCCAAAACAGCCAGCCCTGAGAGGATATACATGCCACACATCAGTGGCACAATTTTCTCAGCCACATCGCCAATGCGTTTGATCCCGCCAATAATGACCGCACCCACCACAATTGCCAGCACGATGCCTGTGGCAATCTGGGGGACGCCAAAATAGACGTTGAGAATTTCACCCACGTTCCAAGACTGAAACATATTGCCACCAGTCATGGTGGAAATTAAGAGGGTACAACAGAAAAAATAGGCCAGAATTCGGCCTGCGACTTTGCGCCAATCGTCGTGTTTGCCGAGGGTTTTGTCGATCACCCACATGGCTCCCCCGTGGGGGTCGTCGGGATTGTCGGTATTGCGGTACATGAGTGCCAGAGTGACTTCGACCGTCTTGATGGCCATGCCGAGAAATCCTACCACCCACATCCAAAACAGCGAACCGGGACCGCCCAAGGCAATAGCCATGGCAACCCCACCAATATTGCCGAGCCCGACGGTGGCCGACAGGGCCGCCGAAAGGGCTTGAAAGTGGTTGATCGCGCCAGGGTCATCGGGGCTGTCATAAACCCCCCGAATGACCGTCACCCCGTGGGTGACTGCGCGAAACTGGATAAATTTTGTCCAGATTGTGAAGAGAATTCCTGTGCCCATCAAGACAAAGAATGTCCACGGCCCCCATAGAAATCCAATAATTACTTCCATGAGCGAGAGAATATCCAATGCCTTGACCTCCTAGAATTTCTGCCCCAATAGATACCCAAAACGGGATTTTGCAGGTGGGGAAAGAAGTGTTTCAGTCTACCATTTTTTTCCGAATGTCCCTAGAATGGGGCTCTTGCTGAATGAGATGACTTAGGTCATATCCCAAAACTTAAACCTCTGCTGCACGGAACAAACTGGCCGTGTCGGTCAAAATCTGGGCGTGTCCCATCATCACCAGCACATCCCCTGAGCGAAAGCGGGAATGAATGTCCAAATTGCTGATCAATTGGGCCTCGCGGCGAATGGCCAGAACAGTCACGCCATAATTTTGGCGCAAATTGCTTTCCAGCAAAGTCTGCCCCACCAAGGGGCTACCTTCTTCCAGACGGCGAGAAAAAATTTCGATCTCTTCCTCTTCTTGCAATTCGCTGACTGAGACTTTTTCCCGTTTGTGTCCGCGCAACATGCCATAGCTATCGGCCCGGACCTCTTCAACAAAGTTGAGGATTTCTTCTTCGGGCACAAAGTACTTGCGCAAGACCAAACTAAAAATTTCAACCGAGGTTTCAAATTCTTCAGGCACAACCCGATCGGCTCCCAATTTGAGCAATTCGGGTATTTCTTTGACAAAGCGGGTGCGCACAATCAAATAGAGCCGATCATTTAATTGGCGAATTGCGGCAATGATCCGACGGGTGGCGTCTGGGTCGGAAATGGCGATCACCGCCACTCGGGCCTGAGAGAGTCTGACCTGTTCGAGAATCAGGGGCTGGGCAGCATCCCCAAAATGAACGGGCTCGCCCTGGGCCTTAAAGGCCTGCACGGTTTGGGCATTGGCCTCCAAAACGGCATAAGCTATGCCGCCCGCTTTGGCGGCCCGTGAGAGATTTTGGCCATTGACACCATAGCCGATGATCACCAAATGGTTACGCAAACTCTCCGCTTCGGCAGCGGATTCGGGCTGATCGGGCAGGGTTAAATGTCCGGTAAAGCGCTTGGGAATGGGCAAACGGGTGACCATTTCAGAGGTTTTGGGACCCATGGCAATCAAAGGTGGGGTCAGGGCCATGGTGCAAATCGAAACGGCCAAAAAGAGTTGGTAATTTTGGGGAGAAAGCAGGCCAAATTCTACCCCACTTTTGGAGAGCACAAAGGCAAATTCACCCACTTGGCAGAGGGCCAAAGCGCTGAGAAGATTGGTGCGCAATGGATAACCCAGCGAGGCTGAGGCAATATAACCTGTCACAAATTTGAGCAGCAAAACCCCCGCCACCAAAGCCAGAATCAGGCCTGCATTTGCCAGGAAAAAATGCATATCCAGCAACATGCCTATCGAGACAAAAAAGAAGCTAATAAAAATATCGCGAAAGGGCAAAATATTGCTCATGGCCTGATGGCTGTATTCGGATTCGGAGATGATCAAACCGGCCAAAAAGGCCCCCAATGAGAGTGACAGGCCCAGGCTGGATGTCAGCCAGGCAACCACCATACAAATGGAGATAATGCTGAGCAAAAACAGCTCAGAGTTGCGGCTTTTGACAATCTGAAAAAGCAGGCGGGGCATCAGCCATTTGCTTGCGATCCAGACCCCCAGACCCACAGCCACAGACTTGAGACCCAGAATCATCAGGCTCAGGCCGGGATTGTCTGCTTTGCCTGCCAAGAGCGGGGTCAAGAGCATCATGGGTACAATCACCAAATCTTGAAAAATCAAGACTCCCAAGACAATTTTGCCATGGGGGCTGTCCATTTCGAGGCGGGCCTGCATCAATTTGAGCACAATGGCGGTGCTGCTTAAGGCAATCAGACAACCTGCAAAAATGCCCACATTGGGTTGCTGCCCCAATAAAGTAAAGCCCCCTGCAATGGCCAAAATGGTCAGCCCAACCTGTAAAAATCCCCCCTGTAAAACCGTGCGGCGAATATACAAGAGGTGTTCAAACGAAAATTCAATGCCAATGGTAAACAGCAAAAAGACAATGCCAATTTCGGCGATCATTTCCACTTCGTGCAATGAATGCACCAGACCCAAACCGTGGGGGCCAGCCACCACACCTGTGAGCAAAAAACCCATGATCGAAGGGATTTTAAGCTTTTGACAGACCAGCACCACCACGGTGGAGAGGCCCAAGATCACAATCAATTCTTTTAATAACACAATTTCCAAGCAGCAGCGCGCCTGCCCTTCAGTTTAAGTTGTGGAGTGGGGAAATATGCAAAATCGTTTTTTTGCTTATAACAAGTATAAGTTTTGAGGATTGCGAGGGTCAAGCATTTCTATCTGTATGGATTTAAGCAAAATGACTTGATGTTGAGTCCAATAAATGCTCTAATTTATGAATTTGGTCAAAATTGCCGATAAAAAGCAAAAAACCGCCTACATCCAAACGGGTCTCTGGCCCTGGATTATAACAAATATCTTCGTCTTTGCCCGTGGCAGACCAGGCCAACATATTCAGCCCAGTCTGGGCATAAATTGGCACTTCACCCAAGCGTTTGCCTTGGTAGGGACATTGGGGAGAGATCACCACTTCTGAGACCCGAATCGAGGGATCTTTGCCGCGCAACATGCGGTCGAGGAAGCTAACCACGTTGGGCCTGAGAATTTCGGATGCCATGCGCATGCCGCCAATATAATTGGGACTGACTATGTAATCCGCTCCGGCTATTTTGAGGCGATTGTGCAAATTGACATCCACGGCCCGCGAGACAATTTTGAGCGCGGGGTTGATCTGACGGGCCGTCAGGGTTAAAAACAAATTGTCTTTGTCATTGCTCAGAGCCGCCACCAAGCCACGGGCATTGGCAATATTGGCCTCATTTAAATCTTCATCATTTGTGGCATCGCCATGTAAAGCGATCAGCTCGGGATATTCCTCTTTGAGTTGGTTTAAATGTACAAGATCCGAGTCGATCACCACCACCTGGGCATGGGAATTGAGCATTTCACGGATGACATGTTCTCCCAAGGTGCCCGCACCACAAACAATAAAATGCCCTTGCATACGTGCAATTTTCCTCCGAATGCGGTTTTCCATCAATAAGCGGCTGAGTCGCCCTTCGACTATAAAAGCTGTGACACTCGACAGCCCATAGACCACCATCGACATGCCTGCCAGCATCAAAATCAGGGTGTAGGCAGCCGTCAGGGGTGTTTTTTCAGTGCCCAAAACATCACCATAACCCACCGTTGCGAGGGTGATTCCCGTCATGTAAAAAATCAGGGTCCAGGACTGTTCTGGATAGAGCAAGCGGTAGCCCAAGGCTCCCCCAAAGAACGTGCCCGTAAGCAAAAACAGAGGCAGACGCACTTCTTGCCAGAGCGAAGTTAAGACGATCCGAAAAGTGGCGTGTTTGTGCTGCATCTAAATACCTTAACGCGAAAAATTCATGGCGGGAAGGGACTTGTTCACTTGTGAAAGAATGGTTATACTGAAATATAAGGTGTATGCGTGTGTATGTGGTTTTCGCGTATGTGATTCGTGCCTGTGATTCGGCAATGAATGTTGCAGTGATGGTCAAAAAAAGTCAAAGATGTCTGGAATGTTAGGGAATAGGCCCGAAAAAAAGATGGCAAAAAGTACCCCCAAAATCAAGACCCGATATGTCTGCAATAGCTGTGGCGCAGACACACCCAGATGGTTGGGCAAATGCCCCGAATGTGGGGCTTGGAACAGTTTAGAAGAGCAAGTTGTGCAAGACAAAAAAAACCGCATGGACCTGGTTGAACACTATCAACCCACTGATCTGGTGGAATTGCTGCGCTTGCAAGAAATTGTCTACAGCGAAGAAGATCGTCTCAAAACCGGCATGGGTGAATTGGACCGCACCTTGGGCGGTGGATTGGTGCCTGGCTCATTGGTGCTTTTGGGGGGAGAGCCGGGCATCGGCAAATCCACCCTTTTGTTGCAATCGGCCTTTCACATGGCCGAAAACCAAGGCCAGCCTGTGATTTATGTCTCGGGAGAAGAGTCGGCCCAACAGATCAAATCGCGGGCCCAACGCCTGGGATTTGAGCAGTCTCAAAACTTTTTTCTCTTGGCTGAAACCGAAATGCAGGCGATCATGGGTATTCTCGACCAAAAACGGCCTGCTGTCGCGATCTTGGATTCGATTCAAGCCGTCTATGATTCCCGCCTGGAGTCACCCCCTGGGGGTATCAGCCAGGTAAAAAATACCTGCAATTTGCTCTTAAAATTGGCGAAACAAAAGCAGATCAGCATTTGGATTATTGGCCATGTCAACAAAGACGGAGATATCGCCGGGCCCAAGGTACTCGAACACATGGTCGATGCCGTGCTCTATTTTGAAGGTGAGCGCTACCGTTCTTTTCGGCTCTTGCGCACAATCAAAAACCGCTTTGGGGCCACCCACGAAGTGGGGGTTTTTGAAATGCGTGGCAGTGGCCTCGAAGCCGTCGAAAACCCCTCGGCCCTGTTTTTATCTGAATACACCGCAGAGATCAGTGGCTCAGCCATTGGTGTGACCATGGAGGGCAGTCGCCCACTTTTGGTCGAAATTCAGGCCCTGAGCTATTCTTCTTTTGCCAATTTTCCCAAGCGTTCAGCCAATGGCATTGGCCACCAGCGCCTGATTCAAATTTTGGCCGTGCTCGAAAAACGGGTGGGGCTCAATCTCTCCAAATCCGACGTGCTGGTCAATGTTGTCGGCGGGCTGGCGATCGAAGAGCCCGCCGCAGATTTGGCCGTGGCCATGGCCCTGGTTTCGGGAGTGCGTGATCTGCCGCTCGAAGGCCGCACCGTGTTTTTGGGTGAAGTGGGACTTGCGGGGGAAATCCGCTCTGTGGCCCAGCTTGAGCGCCGCCTGATTGAGGCCTGTAAATTGGGTTTTACGCGGGCGGTGGTGCCCACCTCTAATTTGCCTTTAAAGGAAAAAGTCGAAGGGATTGAAATTATCGGGGTGAAAAAGCTCACAGAAGCCATTCGCACACTCAAAGGCGCAGACAAAGACACGCCTGCCGCCGCCAAAAACTAACTCAAGGCCGCTTTGCGCCAAAAGGCACCGCCTTTGGGTATCAACTGCAGTTCAGTCTGAATCTGATGCGCGTGGCGGTAATCGTGCAGGGCCTCGTTGCAGGGCTGAAAAGAATTATAATCATCGATAATAATAAAGCCCCCCGGCGATAATTTGGGATATAAATGAATCAGGGCATCCATCGTCGATTCATACATATCGCCATCGAGGCGCAGAATGGCCAAGGCCTGAATGGGGACGGTGGGCAAGGTCTCTCTGAACCAGCCTTTGAGGAAAATGACCTGCTCACTCAAAAGGCCGTATTTCTCAAAATTGGCACGCACCTCATCGATTGAAACGGCCAGATGTTTGACCATATGCAGGCCCATATCTGACTCGCGGGGATAGCGCTTAAAATTGGGGGGAGGCAAGCCCTCAAACGAATCAGCCAGCCACAATTTGCGTTCAGAAATGCCATGGGCCTTTAAAAAGCCCGCCATAAAAATCCCGGCCCCCCCGCGCCAAACGCCCGTTTCAATCAGATCACCCGGAATTTGGGCTCTATGCACTTCTTCGAGACAGGATTGGAGATTGTTGAGGCGGTGCAGACCAATCATGGTGTGGGCCTGAGAGGGCCAGATGCCCCCTGCCACTTTTTTGGCTGGGTCAGCAGGGGGCGAATTGAGACTGTGGACTTTGCCCGAGGGGGGATCCAAAGTGGGTGTACCCAGCATCAAATCCAAATCCCCACCATAGATAAAATTGCCCACCGTTTTTTTGAGCAATTCGAGATAGAGTGAGCAGGGGTCAGACATGGCGTGGCCTTTGATTCGGGTATTTATTAAATTGGGAATCAAGCGTATAATTGTCTGATGAAATTACACTCTTGCCAATTTTGGTTCTGCTTGGCCATTATAGTCAGCTTTTTGGTCAATTGTCAGGATCTGGACGCTCATTTGATGAATCTTTTGGATGGGCCAGATCGCATTGAGGCCTCTGAAATTCAAACCGGTTCTTCCCATGAATTTTACAAGGGGGACCCTTCCGTTGCCAGTGATTTAAAGGGGAATTTTCTGATCGTCTGGGACCAGCAAGAAGCGGATCAAAGCCACAATATTTATGCCCAATCTTTTGATCAAGGTGGGCGCTTGACTGGCAACGAATGGAAAGTCAATCAACTGGCCATTTCTCATCCCGTTAAACAGGCAGACAGTTCCGCAGATTTGATTCATCCTTCTCTGCCCCAGGTAGTAATAAATCAAGCCAATGACAAAGTCATTCTCTGGTCCACCGACCAAGAAATTTGGTTTCAAATACTGCGTCCGGATCCCCAAAACAGATTGGATCCCAAAATAGCAGCCGTTGAAGTGCAAATGCCCGTTTCAAAAGCGACCCTTGATGGCGGCAAAAGAGACCTCTGTTTTGACCCAAAAGGGGATTTGCTCCTGGCTTTTGTGATTGAGGGTGGAGATATTCTCTTGATGAAATACAGTCTTGAAGGGCAAAAAAAGTGGGAAAAGCGTGTTTCAGCACAGGCCAAGCAAAAACCGCTGCTTCGCAGTCTGTCAAATGGCGATTTTGTCTTAAAATCTGACAATACAATTGCTTTATACAGCCCGAAGGGCCAAAGCCGAGCAATAAATCGAGAGATTTCCCAGCAAGCCAACATCTTGGACCTGGAAGTAAATGCCCAAAACCAGCCAATGATTGTGGAAGGCCCGACAAAAGACAACCCAAACCAACTGATGGGAACCATCTTCACGTCAGATCTCAAACCTTTGGCAAAGCCGTTTAAGATCAACAGCCGCCCACTGGGGCCTGCGCTCCAGAAAGTGGACCTGGCTGTTGGACCTGAAGGGGATTTTGTTGTGGTTTGGGGAAATCAGTCCCCTCAAAATTCAGGGGGCAATATTTATGCCCGTCGATTTAATCCCCAAGGGGTGGCCAGCGAAACTGAATTTCGGGTTAATTTTTTTAATCACAGCTTTGAAGGCCGTCCGAGTGTGGGGGTGATTGATCAATACCAATTTGTCGTGACTTGGCAAACTTGGAACAAAGTTTCCCAAGAACACCAAGTGGTAGCACACCTTTATCATCTCAAACTGCCCTTGCCACGGACCATTACGCCAGCAAGTTCTCCCACCCCAGGGTATAATCGGGCCTATTGCAATGAGCGGCAAAAAGCCTTAGACAATTCGGAACGGGGG
>JBFWRL010000037.1:0-39208 GCA_050248915.1 Candidatus Sericytochromatia bacterium | reverse complement strand
GACGAAGAACTGCTGGAGCTGGAAGAAGTGCTGGTAGTGGTGTCGGTGGGTGCAGGGTTGATTGGGAGCGGCTGTGCGACGGGTGCTGGCGCTGGTTGAGGGGCGATGGGCGGCGAAGATGGGGGCTAAGTGCTGTCCTGGGGCAGGCTAGGCGGGATGGGCAAAAGACCGGTGGGGGCTTGTGCCCCGCTGCTTGTACCCGTTGTGCTGCCTGGAAGAGTGGGCAACACTGGGGGCAAAGTGGCTTCAGGGCTGGGGGTGGGCAGGCCGAGTGGCTGCAAGGTCATTTCCAGGCGTTGGGTTTGGCCTCCCACGATCACCACGCTGCGGACATCTACAGCCAGGGCTTGGCCTTTGGCATCAAAGGCCTCTACTTTGACGACTTTGCGGCCGGTGGGCAGATCAATTCGCACACTGTCGCTGTTTTCACCTGCGTCGCGGCTCAGACTGCGCTCAATCGGGGCCGCCAAGCCCTCGCCTTCAATGCGCAAATTGATTTTCTGGGTTTGATCAGGAATGGCTTGAATCACAAAACCCGTTTTGGCTGCTGAAGGGCCTTGGGGCCAGGCAACGGTAAAACTCAGGGCTCCTTTGGAACGGGCGGTTAACGCATTTTGCTCCTGACAAGCGGTTGTGAGCAAAAATGCTGCTCCAGCAAGGGCTGTAACTAATGACCGAGAAATCTGTTTCATACCAAGCATCCTTTACACCATCAAAAAATAATCTCCACCATTATAGGCGATTATAGGGGAACTTTACAGCACTGAGCGTGCGCTGGGGCACACGCAAAATGTGTTTTAGCCCTGCTCTGAATCGCCTTCGGGGTAACGTTCTGGCCACAATTGTTGCAAATGGCGGCGCAGGGTTTTTTCTTTGCCCTGTTGGGAGGGCTGGTAATAGGTGCGGTTGCGCAGTTGGTCTGGCAGGTATTGTTGCGGGCCAAAGTGTTCGGGTTGGTCGTGGCTGTATTGGTAGTTTTGACCATAACCCAGATCTTTCATTAAGGCGGTGGGCGCATTGCGCAAATGCAGCGGCACAGGCAAGTGCATGTGTCTTTTGACATCTTTGCGGGCAGCCTCGATCGCAACATAAGCTGCGTTGCTTTTGGGACAGGCCGCCAGATATGTTGTGACTTGGGCCAATAAAATTCGGGCCTCGGGCATGCCGATCACATGCACCGATTGAAAACAGGCATTGGCCAGCGAGAGCGCATAGGGCTCGGCATTGCCCACATCTTCGCTGGCCAGAATCAGCAGACGGCGGGCAATAAAAAGTGGGTCTTCGCCGCCTTCGAGCATGCGCGCCAGCCAGTAGACGGCCCCATCTGGATCAGAGCCGCGCACACTTTTGATCAGGGCTGAAATCAAATTATAGTGCTCTTCGCCACTGTGATCATATTTGAGTGTGGGGTTTTGAAAGACCCGTTGCAGCATGGCCTTGTCGAGAAGCAGTTCACTTTGGCCAGAGCGGCTGGCCATTTTAACCGCCAATTCCAAACGATTGAGTAAAATCCGGGCATCACCGCCTGCATATTGAAAGAGTAAGTCCCGGTCTTCGAATTCGATTTTAAATTGTCTGAGCCAGACATCCTCTGTTAGGGCCCGCGCGAGAATTTTTTCCAATTCTGCCGGGCTGTGGGGTTGCAGCGTATAGACCTGACAGCGGGAGATCAGGGCCGGATTGACTTCAAAAGAGGGGTTTTCGGTGGTGGCGCCAATCAAAAAAACCTCACCAGTTTCGACGCTGTGCAGCAGGGCATCTTGCTGTGATTTGTTGAAGCGGTGGATCTCGTCGATAAAGAGCAAAGTGGGTTTGGCAAAGAGCCCACCCTGATTGGCTTTGGCCTGTTCTATGACTTGGCGAATTTCTTTGACTCCCGCTGAAACGGCGCTCAGTTCATAAAAATCGGCCTCTAAATTTTGGGCGATCAGGCGTGCCAGGGTGGTTTTGCCACAGCCAGGCGGGCCCCAAAAGATCAAAGAAGTGAGTTGGCCCGTGCTGAGAATTTCCTGTAGGGGGGCAGCGCTGGACATCAGGTGGCTTTGGCCAATAAATGCCAGGGCTGTTTGTGGGCGCATGCGCTCGGCCAAGGGGGTTAAAGGAGCTGAGAGGTTCATGAGGAAGAACTCCGGTCTGTATGTGTGCGTATTTTAACATGGAAGATGGGGATGTTGAATTCATGCTTTTTTGCTGATTTTAAGTAAATATAAGATTGTCTTAACCTTTGCCCAGTGGTATGATGCAATGTGTATATTTTCAAGGAGGAGACGAATGGATATCATCGTTTGCATCAAACAAGTTCCCGATACAACGACCGTCATTCAAATTGACCCCTCGGGCAAAGATATTGTCCGTGATGGTATTACCTATATTGTCAGTCCCTATGACGAATTTGCCATTGAAGAAGCCCTGAAGCTCAAAGAAGCGGGCGAAGGCACCGTCACTGTGCTGACCGTTGGACCCGAATCTGCCAAAGAGGCCCTGCGCACCGGGCTGGCCATGGGGGCTGATGAAGCCATTCATGTGCTGTATGAAGGTGCCCCTTCTCAGCTGGATTCCCTGACCACCGCCAAGCTGATCGCCAAAGCGTTGGAAGGCAAAAAATATGATCTCGTTTTCTGTGGCCGTCAGGCCATTGATGACGACGCCCTGCAAATTGGCTCTCTGGTTGCTGAATTTCTGAATGTGCCCCAGATTTCACTGGTGATCAAATTGGAAATCAACGGCGAACAGATCAAAGCCTCCCGCACCATTGAAGGCGGTACCCAAGTGGTTGAATCCCGCCTGCCCGCATTGATCACCGCTCAAAAAGGCCTGAACGAGCCCCGTTATCCTTCGATGAAGGGGATCCTCAAAGCCCGCAAAAAAGAGATCACCGAACTCAAAGCCGCTGATCTGGGTGTCGATCTCACCCCCCGTGTGGTGCTTGAAGAGCTGCGTCTGCCCCCGGCCCGTCCGGCTGGCAAGATTGTTGGCAGCGTTGCAGAGCTGGTCAAGGCCCTGCACGAAGAAATCAAGGTTATTTAAGGCAAAGGAGCATCAATTATGAATATTTTAGTCATTGCCGAAACCAAAGACGGAACCCTCCGTAAAACCAGTTTGGAAATGCTCTCTCAGGCCAAAGCCCTGAATGGCTCTTCGATTACCGCAGCCCTGATTGGCAAAGGCGTGGCTGGTCAAGCCGCCCGTTTGGGCCATTATGGCGCTCACAAAGTGCTCGTGGCAGAACATGATCTGCTGGAACACTACACGACCGATGGTTATACCAAAGTCATCAAAGACATGGTCGACCAAATTCAGCCCGATCTGATTCTCTTTGCCGCCTCTTCCAATGGCAAAGACCTGGCTCCCCGTCTGTCTGCCCGCCTGGATGCCGGACTGATCTCCGACGCGATTGAATTGAGCCATGATGGCAGCAAATTTGTCGCTGTTCGCCCGATGTATGCCGGTAAAGCCTATGCCAAAGTCTCGATTCAGGGCAAAGCCTTGGTGAGCTTGCGCCCCAATGTGACCCCCGTTGCTGCGCCTGATGAGTCCCGCTCGGCAGAAGTGATGAGCTTTGCTGTCAACCTGAGTGATGCAGATATCCGTGCCAAGGTGGTGTCTGTTGAAAAAGCCGATGCCGGCAAACTCGACGTGGCTGAAGCGGATATCGTGGTCACCGGTGGCCGTGGCTTTAAGGGCCCAGAAAATTTCCACCTTGTGGAAGCGTTGGCCAATGCCATGGGCGGTGCTGTGGGCGCCTCGCGCGCAGTCGTGGATGCCGGTTGGCGTCCCCATGGTGAGCAGGTTGGGCAAACGGGCAAAACTGTGAGCCCCACGCTCTACGTGGCCTGTGCCGTCTCGGGTGCTATGCAGCATTTGGCTGGCATGTCCTCTTCAAAGAATATTGTGGCGATCAACACCGATCCCGATGCGCCGATTTTTAAAGCGGCCACCTATGGTTTGGTGGGTGATGTCTTTGAGATTCTGCCCCAGCTGACCGAAGCTGTGAAACAGATCAAAGCCAGCAATAATTAAAAACTTGTTATCCATTGGGCCATTTCATTAAAACTCTGTTAAATATGAAATGGCCCAAACAAGTTGAATGTTTTTCCTTCGACAATCCGAAACGGATACGTATATCTGTAATGAGGTAGATACACCATGGCAACCCTTTCCGTTGGCAACTTGCTCCTGGCTGTAGGTGTGGGATTTGATTCCCAGCTGAAAGCCGCTGATAATTTATTCTTTTCCACCGCCATCGACCTGGATGATCCCACCCGCCCCATGTTTGGCGGTGCGATTGGCAATACCAATGGCTTGGCCCGGCGTATCACTGACGCAGACGCAGAAGGTTATGTCAGCCTGAACAACGGGATCGATGGTGATCCTGTGGCTGTCAAACAAATTTCAACGGCTGATGGTCCCCGCTATGTGGTCACCGACGGTTCTGGCAAAGAGATCATGATTGAAGATCCCAGTGCCGGTGGTTCTGCCCAATTGCAATCCACCCCCCGCTTTATTGTGAAATCAGATGGGGTTGTTTATGACAGTCTCGTCCACGCCCAGCCCGGTGGTACCGGTCAGTGGCGTGTGGCCAATACGGGTGCGCCGTTCGGTGGAACCGGTCTGGCTTCGGTGCCGAGCCCCATTACCATTGCACACTATGCCCGCCCGGTGGGCCGCATTACCTTCAAAGCCAAAGAAGGCGCGACCTTGGCCCGTGCCCAAGACGAAATGAGTCGCATCAGCGCCTCGGTTCAGCTCTTGGTGCGTTTGCTTGAATCCATTCAAGACGAAAGCCGCAGCTTTACCAGCATTATTCGTTAATTCGATCCCCATTGATTGTCAACGGTCAAAGAGCCCCCGCCGGGGCTCTTTTCTTTGGGCACATTTCAGTTCATTTGCCAGCGAATCGGTGTTTGCCCCTGGGCTTCTAACCAGCGATTGAGAGTTGAAAAGGGCTTCGAACCAAAAAAACCATGGCGCGCGGAAAGCGGGGAGGGGTGTGCACTTTCTAAGATCAGGTGCTGGGGGGCATTGAGCAGGGCTTTTTTGCTGCGGGCAGGGTTGCCCCAGAGCAAAAAGGCACAAGGGGCTTCCCGGTCGGCCAGTGTTTTGAGCAACAGATCTGTAAAGGTTTCCCAGCCCTGTTTGCGATGTGAGAAACTCGCGCCTGCCCGCACAGTCAGAACCGTATTCAACAAAAGCACCCCTTGTTCGGCCCAGCTATTTAGGCAACCCGATTGTGGAGCGGGCAGATTTAAATCGGCACTGAGCTCGCTGTAAATATTTTTGAGCGAACGTGGCAGGGCGGTGCCACGCTCAACAGAAAAACTCAGGCCGTGGGCCTGGCCTGCCCCAGGATACGGATCTTGGCCCAAAATGACCACTTTCACTTGGCTGACGGGGGTGAGTTTGAGGGCCTGGAAGAGGTCTGAGCGGGCAGGATAGATCGTCTGCTGCGTGTATTCAGCTTCAACAAAGGCAGCGAGCTTTTGCCACCAAGCGCTCGTCTCGGCCTCTGCCAGCAGACACTGCCAGTCGGAAGGCAATTCTTGCCACAGGCGAGTGCTCATGTTTTGACCAAGGAGCTGTCTGCAAAGGCCGCAATCCACTCTTGTACGACCTCAATCCAAAGGGGGTGGGTATTTAAGCACGGGATCAATTGCAGATCTTCTCCCCCAGCGGCCAAGAAGCTCTCTTTTCCGCGGAGGGCAATTTCTTCGAGGGTTTCGAGGCAATCGGAGACAAAAGCCGGACACATGACTTTGATCCGTTTGAATCCCTGTTTTGGCCAGGCTTCCAATTCGATATCTGTAAAAGGTTCCAGCCAAGGGGTGCGGCCAAGACGGGATTGAAAGGTGACACGGTATTTTTCGGGAGGAATGCCTGCTTTTTCGACAAAGGCCTGGGTTGTCGCAAAAACCTGGGCCCGATAACAGGTCGCGTGGGCGGGTGAGGGCACGTTGCAGCAGTCTGCGACTTTTTGGCAATGGCTGCCTGTGGTGTCACTTTTAAGCAAATGGCGCACAGGCAGACCGTGATAGCTGAAAACCAACAGATCATAAGGGTCTTCCAGCCAGGGGCGGGTATTTTCAACCAGGGCCTCGATATAGCGCGGGTGAGCATAAAACGGTGGGAAGATCTCCAGCTTTAAGGGGGCATTGAGTGCTTGGAGTTCGGCCTTCACTTTGTTGACAACGGTTTCCACGCTGGACATGGCGTAATGGGGGTAAAGTGGCAGCAGAAGTAAACGGGTGACCCCTTGTGCCAGCAGTTTTTTGAGACCCGCTTGGATGCTGGGACTGCCATAGCGCATGGCCAGTTCAACCGGAAAATGATTTTTGGCTTGGAGGGCTTTGTGCAGGTCTTGGCTGATGGTGATCAGCGGAGAGCCCGCTGGGGTCCAAATTTTGGCGTAGGCCTCAGCTGATTTTTGCGGACGGGTGTTGAGAATAATGCCTTTGACCAGCAAGGCCCGCAGGGCCCAAGGGATATCTATTACCTTTTCGTCCATTAAAAATTCATCCAGATAGCGTTTCACATCGTTGACCTTGGGAGAATCGGGGGATCCCAGATTGACCAATAAAACGCCGATTTGCTCAGATGCTGCTGCTGACATAGTTGATGATTCCTCCGCAGCAGGTATCTTAACATTTGCCTGCCCTTTTTCAACAGGTTCTTGGCAGAAAAGCGGGCGTTTGACACAGGCCCTTCTGAATCAGGTACACTGAAGTAACACTTTTTGTTTTCCCGACATTCTGAACAAGATATTCTGATAAAGCTAGAGAAAACCCGCAATGATCCTAAATGCTGCAAATATCAACCTGGCCTGGGCCAGTCTCATCATTGAAGAACTGGTCCGTTCAGGGGTTCGCTACGCCTGTATTTCTCCGGGCTCGCGCTCGACACCCTTGACTTTGGCCGCGGCTCAACATCCCGAGCTGTTGACCCAGATTTGCTTGGATGAGCGGGGAGCTGCTTTTCACGCTTTGGGTTATGCCCGGGCCACTCAGCGTCCAGCTGTTTTGATCTGCACCTCAGGCACGGCTCCCGCCCATTATTTGCCTGCGGTAATCGAGGCCTCTCAAGATCATGTGCCTCTGCTGATTCTCTCTGCTGATCGGCCTCCTGAACTTTTGCAAGCCGGTGCCAATCAGGCGATTCGGCAAATGGGACTTTTTGGGGATTATCTGCGTTGGGAATTTGCTCTGCCTTGTCCCGATGCGGCCATTGCACCTGAAATGGTTTTGACCACTGTGGATCAGGCTGTGGCCCGTTGTTTGGGGGCACAGGCTGGGCCGGTTCAACTCAACTGCGCTTTTCGCGAACCTTTGGCTCCCACCGGTCCGGCCATGCCTGCCCATTATTTGGATTCGGTCAGCCATTGGTTGCAGGATACCTCCCCTTATACCCGTTACGGAGTCGGTCTCCCCCAATTGAGCTCCGAGACATTTGCCGAAATTGCGGGGATGCTCAACCCTGCTCGCCGGGGATTGTTATTGGTGGGGCGTCTGGCCTCTGAGTCCGAAAGGGAAGCGGTATTGGCTTTGGCCAATGGCTTGGGTTGGCCTGTTTTTGCAGACAGTCTTTCCTCTTTGGCGCAGGATCCGCGCCTGGAAAACAAAATTGGACATTTTGACCCGCTTTTATTGCACCCTGAGTTTCAGGCAGTGTGTCAGCCCGACACCATTTTGCATGTGGGGGGAGAAATGATCTCTATGCGGGTCCAACAGCATCTGGCCAGTTACCATACCGATCACTATCTGCGGGTGGCTGCTTATCCCGAGCGCGAAGACTATCTGCACCATGTGACAGAACGTTATGTCTGCGAATTGACAATTTTTTGCAGGGAACTTCAACCGCTTTTGGCTCCGAGTATCAATCGGGTTTGGGTCAAAACCCTGTTTGCCCACTCAGAAAAAGCCAGTGTGACCCTGAGTGAGATCTTGGATCAAAATACCCATTTGAGTGAGCCCGCTGTGGTGCGCCAAATTTCGGCCTTGCTGCCTCAGGGGACTGCGCTGTTTGTGGGCAATAGCATGCCTATTCGCGATTGGGACATGTTTGCGGGTAAATCAACCCCCAAGGTTCGTTTGGCAGGAAACCGGGGCTGCAGCGGGATTGATGGCAATTTGGCGACGGCACTGGGGCTGATGGCGGGCTTAAATTGCCCAGTGACACTCCTTTTGGGTGACTTGGCACTTTTGCACGATTTGAATTCCTTGGCCCTGGTCGCATCTGCCCAGTTTCCACTGGTATTGGTGGTGATCAACAATCAGGGCGGCGGCATTTTTTCGTTTTTGCCGGTGGCCAGTGCCGTTCCTGATTTGTTTGAATCCTTCTGGGGCACACCCCACCCATGGCGCTTTGAACAGGCTGCCGCCATGTTTGGTTTGGCTTATGCTGCGCCAGACGATCAAGAGGCTTTTAAAGCGGCTTATCAAGGCGCTTTGGCGACCCGAACCACGACCTTGATTGAAGTCAGAACCCAGCGCGAAGCCAATCACAGCTTGCATGAAGAGCTTCATCGTGCGATTGGCGAGCGGCTTCGCGGCGAATAGTTCATATTTTGTTTAAACCCCGGTTATTTTTAGCTTTAATCAGGCAATATCTGTGTAGCACTGACCGATATTGAAAAAATAATCACTTTCGATAAAAAATAGCGTAGAGAAAATCAAGGAGATTCCCCATGTTTCAATCTGTCAAATCTGTTGCCTCTGTATCCC
The DNA here is from genome assembly GCA_050248915.1 of Candidatus Sericytochromatia bacterium. Lineage (GTDB taxonomy): Bacteria > Cyanobacteriota > Sericytochromatia > UBA7694 > UBA7694. The sequence continues at coordinate 30,494 of JBFWRL010000037.1, read as the reverse complement.
TTTTGGCTTTAACCGCTTTTAGTTTGGTGGCCTGTTCTGCCAATTTGCCCCTGTCTCCCCAGGGCGCGGTCCCCAATCGCGTCGGCAGCTTTGCGGCTCCGAATGCCGTAGGCGCAGCCAAAACCCTGACCTTCCGCACACCTGCTGTGCGTGGCGCAGATCCCAATTTTAATCCAGCGCCCCGTGAGTTCAGCGTGGCCCTGCGCGCCCTGCCTCGGGGTGCTGCTGACAATCACGTTCAAACCTATATGGTTTTGAGCAGTGCGGTTGAGGCCCTTGCCAATATGGCTGTTTCGACCCCCATGACCGATGGCTCTGACAATTACGACAATGCCAAATTGATCGATGAATACACCAAACGCACCAATCTCAAAATCGAAGATTTAAGTGCCACCGAAGAACTGAAATTGGTGCATTACACCATTCGCGTATTGCGCAATACCTATTCCCGCAGCACCTGGAGCAATAAATTCAGCGTCAAATATGTCGATGTGAAGATCTTTAATGCCCTGACCTATAAATTCCTGATCGACAATTTTGACGGCGAAAAATTCTACCTGACACCCCAAAAGGTGGCCAATCATTTCAGTCAATTGGGCATGTTTTGCCAAGAATTTGATGACGCCAGCTACTATATGTACGATGCACTCAACACCTTGATTGAACTTTATCCCACTTCTTTGGATTTCATGAAACAGCAATTGCGCCCCAATGGCGAAAGCTGGCAGGTTTACGCCACCCGTTTGCGTCAGCAATTGATTCAGATCTCCAATCTCAAAGCCCTGGGCTAATTTTTCCAGTTCAGCCTTTGTCTCAACTTTAAAAGCAGAAACCGGAGGGTGCTCCGGTTTCTGCTTTTTGTTTTTTTTGCATTTTTGTGTTGTCTGGATTTTTTGAAACAAGTTTGAGCAATTGACTCTCTATAAATTAAGAATAGATTAAATAAAGGTAAATAAGAGGTTGTTTTTATGCAGGCTCAGGCAGTTAAATCCCCCGTATCCATGGCGCCTTCACAGGTTTTGCCCGCCCGTTCGCTTCAGTCTGTTTCTCAGCCCCTTGCTCTTAAAGCAGGCCAATCCCCCGCGGTCCTGGCACCTCAAGATCGTTTGGCCGCCTCAGCCCCCAAAGGGGCGATTCCCGCTTTGGCGCCCCTTTTTCAAAAATCAGAGCCCGCTTTGCCCCCGATTGAAGTGGTGCAACGCGACAATTACACCTATTCCCGCAATGCCTTTGGGGTGCAAATTACCCATGTCAAAATGGACGCCGGCAATTATTATTACCTGCTCTCAGACCAAGGTCTGTGTGTGATGCTGCGCCAGCACGACGACAAACGCGACACCTTTAATCTGACCGATATGAATTTTAATATTCCCTCGCCGAGTAAATTTCCCAATGTCTTTTTTCATGTCAATGGAGACAAACCCAGCCAGATCAGCTTTACGGCTGAGCACCACGTGCGGATCGACTTGCCCAACGGGGACTATGCCCTCTTTGACCGCGAAAATGGCCAAGTGCTGCGCGAAGGACCCTTCCAGATCTCTTTTTTCCCCGACGAAGCGGGGCAGAATTTTGATGTCAAATACACCGGCAATGACAGCACCGTAAAGCGCTTGAAGTCAAAAGGGGACAACGTGCAGTGGTAAACGGGTATTTGGCTGTGGGCAGAAAATAGCCGGTTGCTCTAGGCCTGACTGTGTTCTTTGTGAGGCAGGGCGTAGGCCTGTAAATCTTCTAAGCTGACATACTCCAAGGCCGATTCATGGGTGGATTCCAACTTAACAGGTGGGGCCATGCCTGCCTCTAAGGCCTCGCGCCAACGCAGAGCGCACAAACACCAACAATCTCCGGCTTTAAGCCCTGGAAATTGAAACATCGGTGCAGGGGTACTGAGATCGTTGCCCCGGCTTTTGGAAAAATTCAAAAATTCATCATTGACCTGCACGCAGATCACGTGAGAACCACGATCTTCGGGACCCGTTTGGCAAAAGCCATCGCGGTAAAAACCCGTCAACGGATTCATGCAGCAGGGTTCCAAATTGGTGCCCAAGACATTGCGGATGATCATGGTTATTTTCCCTTAAGGTTTGAGTCTGGCAGGGTCTTCCAGGGCCAGGGCAGTGAGAATATACTTGGCTTCGCTCCAGGTGAGGGGAGTGGCGGAGACCCAGCGCTTGAGGCGCTCATCGTATTGTTCGCCCAATTGCAGCGAGCCGGTGGTTTGGGCATAAGCTGTATTGGTGGCCTGCAGGCGGCGGGCCTTTTCGGGCTGGCCCAAGCGGGCATAATAAATGGCCAACCAAGAGGTGGTCACAGGCCAGGGCTGTCCGTCGTAATAGCGGTCGCCCGTATAGCGGCGGATACCACCTTGGGGCGAGGCCAAATCAACGCCAATTTTTTCGGCCATTTTGACCATGCGGGGGTCTTGGGCTTCGAAGACGCCAAAGGGCCAGACCAGCGCCAAATTGGCAGCTTCGGTTTTGTTGTCTTGTTTGAGCGTGTCGATATTGATACCGCGTACGTACATGCCCGCTTTTTCGCTCCAAAGATGTTCGTGAATGCCGCGTTTGAGCCGCTCGGCAGCTGCTTCGTAGCGCTGGGCATCTGCGGCTGCGCCCGCCCGGCGGGCGGTTTCGGCCCCGGCTTTAAAGCCCGCATAAACGGCTGCGTTGCTGTAGGTCCAGCTGTCTGCGGTGGACAATTCCCACAGATCGCGGGTGGGGCCCATCAGACCGGTGCGGAAATCCTGGTAACGTAGTAAAAACTCACAGGCCTTGCGAATGCCGGGCCATTGTTGTTGCAGCCAGGCCCAATCGCCTGTTTCTTTGGCGTAGGTCACCATCATCCAGGGCACGGTGCCAACTTGATCGTGTTCGTTTTGGCGATCGCCAAAATCGTACCAGGCCTGGCCATTGGTGCGGTAATTGATCGCCCAGCCACCATTGCTCTTTTGACCGCGGGCCATAAACTCCAAAAACTTGCGGGTTTCGTCGGCATGGCCGGTCAGCAATTGGGTCAGAGCGATAAAACTGCCGTCGCGGGGCCAAGAAAAACGATAGGGGGGACTGGTGCTGGTGGGGGCGGCAATATGCGCACCGGTGGCTGCGGAGTTCTGTTGCAAGACGATCAGGGCGCGGCGGTAGACCGCCTGCTCCTCGGGGCTCAGACCAGCGGGCATACGCGATTGGCTGAGATAACTTTTCCAAGTGCTGATATTTTCTTGAACCATGGCCTCCCAGGGCATTTGCCGGGCCTGTTGCAAGGCCTGCTGCGAGCTGGCCAAACTATTGCCAGCGGCAATAAAACTGCGCTCACTCAGGCTTTGGCCAGGGGCCAGACGCACGGGCGCTGTGGCCAGGGTGCCATTCACACCCAAACCAACATAGGCAGAAACCTTGGCATTTTTATTGAGTTTGCCGTCTTGGGCATCGTGGCGGGCATCGGTGGCCTGGGTCAGGTAATTTTGCACGCCCCCGCATTGGTATTGGGCCGGAGGTTTGTCCATGCCTATCGCGAAGTGGCTATTGCTATCGTAATGGTGCAAACTGCCGCTGGCGGGCACAAATTCGAGGTGATCGCCCTGGGGCAGCAAATTGGCGGTCAGGTATTCGTAGAAAAAGACGGCGACATTTTCGAGCGGGGTGGCTGAGCGATTGGTCAAGGTTAAATTGCGCACGTGTACAGGGGCTTTGCGCAGGGCCAGATCGCGGGTCTCGGCCTGCAGTTTTCCATCGGGGCTGACAAAGCGGCTGACGACAATATCCGTGTCGGGTTCAACCCATTGTCGCTCTAGTTTAAATTGGTGCAGCCAGAGAAACTGGCCATTGTAAGACACGCCGCTGTAGGCGTCCCAGAGATGGTCTTCGCCCAAATTTGGCCAATAGAGCTCGACCAAAGCGCCGGATTTAGCTCCTCGGCCATCGGGACCAGAGACCACACTCAAAAAGTCGCCATTGGAGCTGGCGGCAAAATTGGGTGCATCGCCCACAATTGCAGAAATGGCCTCCCGTTGGGCCGTTAATGTGGCGGGGTTTTGGGCCGCCGGTGGCGGAGCCGTGACCTGAGCAAAAGGGCTGCAGGCAGCCAGCATCAGGGCCAAACTGGCCAGAAAACGCGGTTTGAGACGCTTTGAAGAGGCTTGTGTCTTGGTGTGCTTGGGGATGTGCATAGGGGTTTATAAACCTGGATAATCGTGCTTATCTTTACATTGTACCTTGCTTGTAGGTGATGACCAAGCGACGCTTGCCTTAAAGTCCCTGAATGTTTTTGTCGCTGCATGGCCCGTCATTCAAAAAGTCCAAATCGATCTGTTCGGCTTTTGAGTGCAGGCCTGGGCTCAGCGGCGGGCAGACCTGTTTGGCCATTTTTAAGTATTCACGAGCCAAATCCAGCACCCCCATTTCGAGCAATTGGTGCCCGAGTTTGTGCAGCAATTCGGATTGAGGCCTGGATTTATATTCGGGCTCAAACGAAAAACGGGGGTGAATGTCCATCTTTGTGCTCTCTCTTTGCTTCGATTTGAACCCATCATACCGCTCAGATTTGCGGCAATTACGAATAAATTTGAAAAGCCCGGATTTTTGTTTTTTGTTAGAATAGGGGCATGTCAGATCTTCAGTCCCAATTTCAAATTTATTCCCCTGCTTTTAGAGCGGGTGCAGCTATTCCCAAAGACTATACCCGCGATGGGGCCAATGTCTCACCGCCGTTGACCTGGAAGAATCTGCCCACCGACACCCAGTCTTTGGCGCTGATCTGTTCCGACCCGGATGCCCCTGGTGGCACCTGGATTCATTGGGTCTTGTTTAATTTGCCTGCGACTTGGGCCGAATTGCCCGAGCGTTTTCCCCGTCTGCGCGAATTCAGCGGCAGCGTGCAGGGCAGCAATAGCTACCGTACCCTGGGCTACGATGGCCCAGCACCGCCCAAAGGCCGTGAACACCGCTATTTTTTTAGGCTCTATGCCCTTTCGCGGGCCCTCAAGCTGGCACCGGGTATTCCCGCTGCGCAATTGGAGCAGGCCATGCCATCGGTGCTTTTGGGCCAGGCCGAATTCCTTGGCACCTACACACGCTGACAGAAATCCCATGTCAGACCCATTACTTGAGCCACCTGTCTCTGAAGAGCCCTCTTTTGAACCTCCTGAGACGCCTTCAGATTTGAAGCTCTTGCTCTCAGCCACTTGGTTGCCCTCCCTGTCTTTGCTGGGCTGTTTTTTGCTTTTGATGCTGGGCAATACTTTGTTTATTTTCTGGGAATTGCTGGGATCTTCTCGGCAACCTCTCAAGCAGGGACTGCAATTGCTCTGGACGAATTTGCCTGCTATTTTTGTCGTTTCTGGCCCCCTTCTTTTGCTCTGGCCAGTGGTGTTTTTACTCAAAAAATGGGAAAAGATTTATCATTTCTCGGCCCGCCGTCTCTTGGCCCTGAGCCTGACTCTGGGACTGTTTCTCAGTGCTTTGCTCTTGTTTGTGCAAGAAAATCTTGTGCCAGCAGCCAATCAAGCCACCGTTAAACAGCTGCAGGAGCTGATGATGGAAAGTCGCACAGACGATATGGTATTTAAACCCCAACAGGATATTCGCCAGATGACTGCCGCTGAGGCCTGGGGGCATTTGCACCGGCCTGTGGGCCCCGAAACGGGGGCTCCCAGCCCACGGGACTGGCTCGACTTTTACAATAAATTCAGCTTGCCTTTTGCTGCTTTGGCCTTTGCCTTTTGGGGGCTTTTGAGTGCTCGCTTCTTGCAGCGCAATTGGCGTTTTTTCTGGCTAAAACTGCTCTCGATGGGTACATTTTTGCCAGTCTTGGCTTGGTATTTTGTCTATTCTGGGGCCCATGTCCTGGGCTCAGAGGGGCGAATGGCCCCGCTTTTGGCTGCCATGATTCCTATTTTAAGTGTGGGTGGGGTGGGTTTATTGGGCTTTGCCCTTTTGAGTCAGTTTAGTCCGAATTCGCGTGATCTGAGCAAAACCTGACTCTGTGCCCCTTTGCGCAGATCTGGGCATTTGTTACAATAGCAACATGAGTGCCGAACCACTGCCTTTAGAAGAACCCTCCCAGCTCAGTTTTATTGAGGCTGGCTCTCTGGCTATGCCCGAAAAACCGATTTCGCTCTATTCGTACCGCGAAGTCAAAAAGCGCATCCCTGAAATCCTCGACCGCCACCGGGCAATGATTGCCCAGGCTTTGCCGACCTTGTCGCGGGTAGACATTCCCGAACAGGCGCGCACACTGTTTGGCCATTTTCTCGAGAAAAAACAGCGCGATGCCCTGGGGCTGTCGTTTGAAATTCGCTCGATGGCGCAAGACCTGGTCAAAAAGAATACCCTGGTGGCCTTTTATTTGCGTTATCTCGAAGAGAAAAAGCTCTATTTGGCGCTGGGCTACCGCAGTTTTAAAGATTATTCTTTGAATTATTTTAACGAGTTGGAATACTCTTACCTCACCCGGCTAAAACGCATTGCCTATATGTCTCCCGATGAGATCAAAACCCTCGAGCCGTTGGGCACCACCAAAATGATGATGATTGCCCAACTCGACCAAGAAGAGCGCAAAGACATTCTTGCCAAACGCTTTCCGATTCACGAAAACGAATACAAAAACGTGATCGATATGACCACCCGTGAACTGGGCCGCATGGTGCAAAAGCACAAGAACCCCGGCTTCCGCGAAAACCTGATCAAAGGGGTACCGGGTTCTTTGATGCACCAATTGCGCATGTTGGAAGAGAATATTGACCAATTTGAACTCGACACCCTCAAGCGCACCCGCGACAAAATGCGCGAAAGTCTGGCGATGTTGGATCAATACCTCGCTGAGTCCTGATCCCTCTCTCCCAATTGGGGTACACTGATAGCAAAAACTGTCAGGAGTTCCGCTATGTCTGATTCTGCGCTGCTCAACACCCTCATTGAAAAAACAGGGTTTGCCCCTCCCGAAAAGGTCAATGTCTCTTGGAGCATGGCCCTGCTCAGCCGTGAAGGCACAGGCCTGACCAGCGATCAGGTGGTCATTTCAGAGGGCTTGCACCTGGGACTTTTGCCCTTAGAGCAATTGTACGCTGAGAAATCTGCCTCCGCTCCTGCTGTCGAGGGGCTGGGCACAACGGTTGAATTTATTCTGGCCCTGCAAGATCACATGAGCGAACACGCCCTGCGCGATCAAGACGCCGTCACAGCCCTGGAGGCGCTTTCCATGAAACCAGAGCCTCCCCAATCGGGGTTGGCAGGCACAATTCAAGCCGCACTGCGCCTGGAATTGAGCTTGCGTGACTTCTCCCGTTCAGACGTGCGCCAAGCCCTGCGTCAGGTCTTGCGGGCCGCGCAAAAAGGGCTCAAGTCCGGTCAACCCCGCTCGTTCTTGGGGCATATTCACCATTTGATTCATTGATTCTGTTAACAAAACTGCCAATAAAAAGCCCGTGGCAGAGGCCACGGGCATTAGATGAGAGAGCAAAAGGAAAGAAAAATTGAAATTGTTTATTTGGCGGAGATCTGGTTGATCACGCGGTAGGTAGCCGGTTTGCCATTGTCAGACATGGCGTCGATGGCAATGCCTGTTCCTACCACTACAGCTGCGATACCCACACTCATGGCCGCTACTTTGCCGTTCTGAGCGGCCAACTTGACCAATTCATCAGCACCAGTGGCAACCAAAGCGCCTGCGCCATAGCCCAATGCTGCGGAACCTAAACCTGCACCGGTATCCCAGAATTCAGGCTTGTCACTTTCAGCACCGGCTTTGAGACCGCCAATGATACTGCCTCCAGCCGTTCCCAAGACGGTGGCATTAAAAACCCGTTCGCCTACTTTGCTTGTATGTTGACCCACCAAAGCGGTGGTGGCTCCGCCGACAAAGCCCAAAACAGCGGCTTTACCAAAGGGATTATTGATCAAGCTTTTAACGCCATTGGCCACACTTTTATATGGAGCGACCCAGAAAGAATCTTTGTTTTCGTCATCGACATGCAATACTTGCACGGCGTCACCATCAACGGACATCTGGCCCATATCGTAAGCGGAGTTCACGTCAAAGGTGTTGATATCGGGGTTGAGCTTGAGGTTGTCGAGCTTCATATTTTTCTGGTAGGCGATAAACATTTCGTCGCCTTTTTTGAAGATGATGGAGTCAAAGCCATCTTTGGACAACTGGCTTTTGAGTTTGTCGTCGATTTGAACGTCTTTTTTCAGGGGGCGGATGCCTTCTACACTTAAACTGGCGTTGCCGATGCGAAGATCTGACATTTTGGGATTCCTCTTTCCATTTTCTCTCAATTTACGCTTCTGATAAAAAGGTTGTAGCTGGACTTTTGCCTGCGCTTGCGGCATTTAGCCAAGGCTTGTTCGTATCTTTGCTTTGCCTTAACCGGCTTAGCAGTGGGTTAATCTGCTTAATCCGCATTTAGGTTTTTTGCAAAACCAGAAAATAGCTGTAGATATTCATTTCGCGCGCCAATTCTGGGTGGGCCAATTGCTGCAAGAGGGGGGGGACCAAACGCGAAAATTCACTGCTGGCGTCCAAAGGCTGGGGATTGCGGTAGACATCGGTCATTTCTAAGCCTGCCTGTTTGAGCAGCTTGAGCATCTGCGGAAAGCTAAACAATTTGCGCTGGTTCTGCCAATAGGGCGGCTCAAAAATATCTGGGGTCTGGCCTGAGAGCAGTCGTTCGATTACGGGCAAAAACAGGGCATTGTAAAAACTGAGATAAATCGGCCCATTGACCTCAACTTGGCTCAAGAGATTCTGGATGAAAGCCAATGGATCCGGCTGGTCTTCGAGGCAGTGGTTCAAATAAAGTGCATCTACGGGTGTCTTGGGCAAACTCCGCTCGGGATTGTTGAGGGGGTAAAGTTGCACGGGCATCTCGTAATAGATGCTCCATTCGTAATAGCTATTGGCATAAGCGGCAATTTCAAGCAATTGGGTTTTTTCGCCGATAATCGGGCGGAGATAGTTGTAGAGGGCCCGTTTATACCCCATTACGCGCTCTTCTTCGCGCTCCCAATGTAAGTCCGAGGCCAGACGGGGACGCAGCTTGGCAAATTCACGGTAGGCGTTTTGCAGAAATGCGGGGCTGTAGTGCTGGTTGATAAAAAAGGGATAACCTTCATCCCAGTCCATAAACTTGTGGTCAAAGACTTCCCAGCCCAAATAATCGGGGGTTTTGCCCGTGTATTCTTGATAATCACTCCAAAAGCGGGTGCCGGGGAAGGGGATCAGGCAAAACATGCCCGCCGTGTGCAACTCATGGATATTGTGGCGGATAAACCAATAGGTTTTGGCGAGGTCTTGCTGGGTTTCGATCGGACTGCCCATAATAAAATAGCCGGTGGTGCGAATATTCAGATTTTTGCAGATATCCAAAGACTCTTGGTGCTGACTGAGCCGGGCCCCCCGGCCTTTGAGGTATTTGAGCACCTCAGCGCTGCCGGTTTCAAAGCCAAAGGAGATCAATTTGACATTCATGTCTTTGAGCAAGAGGGCGATCTCGTGATTGAAGGTGCTGGGTTTGATCATGGCGACAAATCCCAGGCGTTTGTGAATACCTGCGTCTCGGATGGCATCGGTCAGCTCAATCAGGCGCTTTTTTGAAACCACAAAAATATCGTCGTAGATTGTGACAATTTTCTGGTCGGGGTAATCGCGAATAATCTGTTCCAATTCGCTGATCACCCGCTCCACGCTGTGGTAGCGGGGCATGCCTTGAACCGTGCTGTGAATGCAAAAACGGCAGCGAAAGGGGCAATCGCGGGAAGTATACAATCCCTGCCGCCACTGTCCGACTTTTCCCTGGGGTGGAAACCAGGCCTGCAACAATTCGCGCCGGGGATAACAAAGGGTGTCGAGGTGATCGGTCTCTTCTTTGCGGGCGGTTTTGACCTGTTGCCTGTCTTCGTCATAAAAGATCACACCCGGAATTTCAGCAAAGGCGGTGGGGTTCCACTGGTCTTGCAGCAAGCGACGCACAAGTTCCACAGCCGTGTGTTCACCTTCGCCATAAGCCCCAACGTCAAAAGGGCCACCCAGAGGCAGGTTTTCGGGCATGGCGTTCATATGCGGCCCGCCCAACATGACCGGCACACCCAGTTCTTTTTTGACCCGCCAAGCCCCTGCCAGGGCTTTGGGATAGGTCTGGGTATACGAAGAAACCCCAACCAAATCGGGTTTGTGGGCCAAGACCTGATCGATATCTACCTCAATTTTGACGTCTTCGACCCCCAGTTCTTTTTGTAAATGGGCGGCGATATAGGTTAGGCCCATCGGCCCATGGATGGTGGCATGGGCGTGGGCAAATTCACACGGGTAGTAAAAGACCAGTTTCACTTTGGGGCCCCCAAGTTTGGCTTGCAATCATTGACAGAGGCAGTTATAAGTCCAGAATAGCACAGGCTTTAGCCCGAAATCCAGGCAGAAAAACCGTTTCGATGCAAAAGACCCCGTTTGACGTCAGTCAAACGGGGTCTTTAAAATCAAGGTTTATTTTTCGGTGGCAGGTTTGGCCTGGGGGGCTTCAGCCTGTTCAGCTTTGTCACCCGTGTTGGTCAGTTTGTAGACGGCATAAGCACCGCCCACAGCCAGGGGGATGGCGACCAGGGGATTTTTGACAGCAAACTCACCGACAGGGGCAATGACACCTTCCCAAGCGCCTTTGAGTACTTTTTCACCGACTTGGCGAACACCGGGGACATCAGCCAGAGCCAGAGCTGCGCCGCCACCGACCACAGCGCCAAAGCCTTTCAGGGCACCTTCGTGCAATTTGCCTGCACTCAGGTCATCGATGGCTCCTTTGGCGAGCAGGCCCGAAGCGATACCCACACCTGCTGCAGCGGCGAATTGACCGCCTTTGCTAAAGGCCCGGCTGACACCAAAGGTCTCAGCGGCACCCAGGGCGGAGAGGGCTGCACCGGTGGCGGCGGCGGTGCCCAAATAGGTCACGCCATTTTCACTCAGATTTCTGATCGCTTCTTTGCCGAGTACATAGCTGGTGCCGACCAATGCCGCACCACCGAGGTGTTTGGCTGTTTTGGGCATCACGGCCTGCATGGCTTCTGAACCCAGGGCATGACCGGCCAAACTGGTACTGCCTGTGGCCAAGAGGGCTCCGCCAGCGACTTCAGCCAGACCAGCGGCATCGTTTAAGAAAGAACCATTTTCAGCCAGACGTTTGGCTCCATCTGTCATTAAACCAGCGGCAGCAACCCCACCGAGGGCTGCACCTGTGGTTTGAGCGGCTTTGGTGGAAGAGAGTTTGACCAGGGGATCGATAATCAGGCTTTTGCCAAATTGACGGCCCACCAATTCTGTGGCACCGAGTCCACCCACAGCACCTGCTGCGGTCTTCAGGCCGCCTGCCAGCTTGTCTCCATTGGCGAGGTCTTCAACACCTTCTTTGATCATATAAGCAGAACCGGCAGCCAAGGCCGTACCACCGGTGGCAAAGCCATTTTTAAACACGACTTCGACGGGTTTGCTCAAAACAGGTATTTTGGTCAAGAGTTCGGCGCCGCCGAGCACACCAATGCCACCGACACCGGCTTTGATACTGCCTTTGAGTTCACTGCCTTCGCGAATATCTTTAATGCCATCTTCCAAGAGCACGGCTCCGGTGCCGCCAGCCAAAACACCACCGGTACCCCGGCTGAAGAGCAATTCGCCCAGGCCACGATTTTGAATTCCCAAACCGACCACACCGAGAGCGGTGATGCCAGTGGCCACACCCGAGAGTACGGGGCTGTCTTTGTAAAAGGTGCCGAGTTTGGTGTCGCCAAATTTTTCTAAGGTGGATTTGCCCAATTCAGGCTTAGTTGCAGCGGGTTTCTGCAGATTCTGGGTATTGACCAGGGGTTGGTTGTTGGTTGAAGAAATATTTCCCATTTTGAATAAAGTCTCACTCTCTACGAATTTAGATTTGATTTATACATACTCTATCGGTAGGGGGCTCATAATTATTTCTTATCATTTATGTAACATTAAGTTAAAAAACGGTGTTCTTTTGGTTATCCACAAATTTATTACAAAGGCTTGCAAATTTTATCTCACTAATATACTATACTGGGTATAGTAATAAGGATCTTAAAATATGAAACGCTTATACGCTTTTCTGCTCTTACTAAACCTGTTTTGGCTGAGTCTGCCCGCCTGGGCGGATGTCGAATCCTGGCAGGCTGTCGATGTGCGCATTCCAATTCAAAACAATGATCAAGTTTGGATCCCCAGGCGTTTAAATGTCTTTACCATTGCCCAATTGGCCCCCCGTTTTGAGAGTGGGTTGGGCATTTTGCGCTACAGTGTGGGCCCTCAATGGGAATTCAACCCCCACTTCTCTTTGGGACTTTTGGGAGATATTATTTATGTGGGGGTGCCCGGTGGCAAAAACACCCAAGAATACCGCTTGAATATTGAGCCGGTCTTTCGCGGCAGGTTTTTGCCAGAGTTGAGCTGGATTGATCGCACCCGTTTGGAGTACCGTTATTTTCCAGACCATTCAAATTGGCGCTTGCGCAATTTATTGCGTCTGAACTGGAGTGGATGGTCTCAGGAATGGATTCCCTATCTGGCCAATGAGGTCTTTCTGGAATACCCCCAGGGTTTTAATCAGAACCGCAGCTTTCTCGGGGTACGCCATGTGATGGATCGGGCCAATCAATTGGATATTGGCTATATGTGGCGGGCGCGCAAGAGTGCCACAGGCAATTGGGAGCACGATCATATTCTGATGCTGTTTTTGTTCTTTGCGCCGCCGGATCAGGCGCACAATCTACTTGGGGGAGAATAAGCCGATGAGCAAATTGTTGAAACAAGCCGGGGTGTTTTGGGTACTGACCTTGATGGCCTGTGCGCCTCAAAAAGAATCAACAGAAAGCAAGGCTTCACCCGCTCCTCAGGCCTCCGTGTCTGCCTCTGGAGAGAACAAGCCCTTGCCTTGGAAAGTGCCCACTGAGCTGCCTGTGGGGGTCGATGCGGAATCGGTCAAACGGGGCGAAAGCCTGATCAGTCAAACGGCTTTGTTCTTGGGGCCCGATGTGGCTGATCCTGCCAAGCGATTTGCTGGCAGCCATTTGGCCTGTAAGAGTTGCCATCTCAACGCCGGAAAGCAGGCCAATGCCCTGGGCTTTGTCGGTATCACGGCCCGTTATCCCCGCTACCGGGGCCGGGAAAATCGCGAGGTCGCGTTGGCCGAGCGGGTCAATGGCTGTTTTGAACGCAGCTTAAACGGCAAGGCTCTGCCCGAAAAAAGTCAGGAAATGCAAGATATTTTGGCTTATATGAAGTGGATGAGCCAGGATATTCCTCAAGGGGCAAAAATACAAGGCCAGGGATTGCCTGATATCGACTTGCTTGACAGGGCGGCGGATCCCAATAAAGGCAAGGCCGTTTACACCGCCAAATGTGCGGTCTGCCATCAGCCCACGGGGGCAGGCTTGCTGATGGATGCCAAAAAACCAGCCATGGGGTATGTCTATCCGGCCCTCTGGGGCCAAGACAGCTACAATACCGGCGCGGGCATGCACCGGGTGATCACGGCGGCCAAATATATCAAAGCCAATATGCCCTTTGGCAATCCCAATCTCAGTGCCGAAGAGGCCTTCGATGTGGCGGCGTATATCAACAGCCAAACGCGGCCAGCCAAAGCCCACTTAGAAAACGACTTTCCCGACCGCAGCAAAAAACCGGTGGATGCGGCTTTTCCCCCCTGGCCAGATGCTTTTTCTGCTCAGCAACACAAATACGGGCCCTTTAAAGTGATGTTAAATGGCAAGGAGCAGGGCTCCTAAAGCGGTCAACGAGCCAGGCAAAGAACTGGTCAAAGAACTGAATCCGCTCTGGGACCTGTGTTAAGATTAAGGCTGCAGCGTAGTGCCCCTGTCACTTATTTCACTCATTCAGAAGCACTTCCGCTATTTTCTTAGAAAGTCAGGTCTATTTATATGGCCAATAGCATTCGCGTCGAAAAGGTAACCGCAGAAATTCACAGGGCCCTGAGCGATATTCTTCGCTCCGAAGTACATGATATCCGTATCACAGAACATTTTGGCTCGATCACACGGGTCGATTTGACCCGCGATCTGAGCCATGCCACGATTTATGTCAGCGTTTTTGGTGAGCCCGAAGATCAACAAGATTTTATGCAGGGGCTGACCTCTGCCAAGGGCTTTATTCGCAGTGAACTCGGTCGGCGTGTGCGTTTGCGCTTTACACCCGAGCTGCATTTTAGATTGGATCTGGCCTTGGAAAAAGGGGCCAAGGTCATTTCGCTGATCGAAAAATTGCGGGCAGAAGGCCAGCTTTGACAGAATTGATTGAGAACCAAGCGCCCAGCTGGCCTGCAGGCTTTTGGCTGCCGATTGAAAAGCCCGTGGCTTTTACCTCGCACGATGTGGTGGCCAAAGCCCGCCGCCTTTTGGGCATTCGCAAAATAGGTCACAGTGGCACGCTCGATCCCGATGTCACCGGTGTCTTGCTTTTAGCAGTGGGCAAAGCCACCCGTTTGATTCAATATTTGCCAGGAGAAAAGGTCTATCGGGGCGTTATTCGCCTTGGCAGCACGACTGACAGCCAGGACGCTTCGGGTCAGGTGCTGGATGTGCAGCCCGTGCCTGATTTGAGTGAAGCGGCGCTGCGGGCTGTTCTGGCGGGCTTTTTAGGCCGTCAGTTTCAGTTGCCCCCGATGGTTTCGGCTGTTTCTTTTCAGGGTAAACGTCTGTACCAACTTGCGCGGCAAGGCATCGAGGTGCCCGAACGGCCTGCCCGTGAAATTACCATCCAGCAATTGGAGTTGCTCAATTGGACTTCGCCCGATCTGGAGATCGAAGTGCGCTGTTCTGCGGGCACGTATATTCGCACCCTGGCCCACGATTTGGGCCAAAAGCTGGGCTGTGGGGCGCATTTATTGCGTCTCTGCCGAACCCAAGCCAACGGCGTGGCCTTGACGCAAACCATTCCGCTTTTGGCGGTCACACCTGATCCAGCCTCTTTGCCGCTTTTGCCCATGGACGCGCCTTTGAGCCATTTGCCAGATTTGCTGCTGACCGCCGCTGAGGGCCGGCGTTTTCAAATGGGGCAGTTGTTTGTGCCCTCTGCTTCGGGCCCTATTTCTGAACCGCTCAGGATCTATGCCGAGGGGCTGTTTCTGGGCATGGGACAACTTGACCCAGACACACTTTGCTTGCGGTCACTCTGTGTCTTGGAACAGCCTCAATTGCTCCCAGAGCTGGCCTGATTCTGTACATTCATGGTTTCTTGGGCAAGCAGGGCGAGTAGCTGCCCCTGTTTATCGGGATGCATCAATTCTTCTTTGCCTTTGAGATGAATCAAGACTGAAGGCACATCAAAGCCCAGGGTGAGATAGACTTCTTCGTAAGCCACCGCCAGTTCGTAATAGACACTGGGGTTGTTGAGATACGTGAAAATAAAGGTCTGAAGCATGAGATGGGTGATGATCTTATGGTAGTCCTGCAAATCCAATTTGAGGCCCACTTCATGTTCATATTGGTTCAGGAGTTTGCTCAGGGTTTGAATCACCAGATCCGAGCGCTGAATCAACAATTCTTCAGATATCGTCTCTTCTTGGGCCAGGGAGTAAATATGTTCCGACCAGACGGCGTACATCTCTTCCATTTCGGTTGAATACATACGCTGTGAAATGCTGGGGTCTTCTTTGAGGGCGCTTTGGTAGCCCTCGATCGCAAATTGAAAGATCAATTGGGTCAAGAGCAGGGATTGTTGCATCCAGCTCTGAATCATTTCATCATCAAAGCCTGGATAAAGCCGTTGTGTGATCTTCATCCAGAGATAGGCATTGGCAATAATCGCTGTTTCGGCCTCAAATCCATGCTGAAAAAAGGAGAGCACAATTTTGCGAAAGCCTTCCAAAACCGCTTGCATATGCATGGATTTGACATAGGCTTGGAAGAGTTTGTCGTTATCAAACAGGGTGCGGTAGGTTTCCATCTCTGCTTCAGACAGATTGGGATTGGTCAAAATTTCCACCCATTTGCTTGGATCCAGTTCAGTCATATACAAGCAGCTCTCCCAGTGTTTTGGTTTCCTGTGTATTATACCCGATTTGAATCGGTCTCAATCCAAGCGGCTGTTCGGCCCTGCGCCAGAGCTGGGGATCGGCTTGCAATCTTTGGTAGGCCAAAGCGATGCTCTCAAGCAAAGGGGTTAAAATTTGATCCGGATGCCAATGTTTTGAGCTGAGTTGAGCCAGTGATATAGCCGATTTTCCCAGTTCAGCGGGGAAATTCGCCTGGTTGAGATTGATGCCGATGCCGCAGAGATAATACAGGGGTTGGTGGCCTGTGAACTGTGAATCAATGAGCATGCCGGCTAATTTTGCACCATTGGCCAGCAGATCGTTGGGCCATTTGATGGTTAAAACTTTTCCAGCAAGTTGTTCCAATGTGGTGCAAACGGCATATAAGAGGCTTAACGGCAGGTCATTTAAGCTCTGAGAGGGTTTCAGCAGCACTGATAGGTAAAGGCCACCTGGTTCAGAATGCCAAATTCTTCCCTCTCTGCCCAAACCCCCGGTTTGGGTCTCGGCCACAAGCACGGTGCCTTCTGGGGATGTCAGCGCCTCTTTTTTTAGCTCTGTTTGGGTTGAGTCGAGACGGGCTCTCCTGTGGATTTGCCAGTCGATCTGTTTTGGTGCGGGGGTCAAAAGTTGCCGCTGCTCAGACCAATGCGGTTGCCTGCATCTTGCAAGACCCGTTCAAATTGTTCCAAATTGACCCGGAGCACATTGTAATGTTCCAAAACGGGGGTGATATCCAGCCCTTGGCCCGCAACTTCGTCCAGTTCATCGGCAAAGGCGTCACAGTTTTCGTAGAGGATATCCACATTTTCCTGGAGAACTTCGAGGTCGTCACGGTTGTTGATGTATTGGGCTTCACGAATTTGTTGGCTCACAACTTCAACTTCGGCATAAATCCGTTCGGTGATTTTGAGAAATTGATTGGAGGACAGGGCCCGATCAAATTGTTTGAGTCCAGCGGCAATCGGTTTGACCATGTCCTGGAGTTCTGAGATATCCAGGCCGGCTTCAGCCAGACTGTTGATCTGATTGTTAATCTCTTCGAGAGAGGCCTCAAACCCCATATGATTGCGCTTGAGCATTTCCACTTCGCGGGGATTGGCCATGACCTGCGCTTGGCGTAAGTGGCCGATCATGGCCCTGCTCTGGTTTTGCAACATGTCTTTGAGCTCTGCGCGAATACTCTCGTAATCGATTTTCTCTTCTTGCTGGCCATCTTCACCCACCAGCAAAGAGAGCTGACGTTCTTCGATCGATTTGCCAAATTGGGAAATGCCCTTTTCTAAGGCGGGCAAATCTTTTTTGAGATGGTCTGTTTTGATGCCAATTTCATCCAGGGTTTCAATTTGTTTCTGCAAAATCAAGTAATTGTCTTGCAGGGCATCGAGATTTTGGTAGAGAACCTCGACACTTTCCAAGTCGGAGCTTTGCACCATGCGCAACTGGTCTACGACCACCTGCACCTCTTGTTTGATGGTGGCATCGAGTTCTTTGGCGGCCTGAAGTTTTCCGGCATTGATGGTGCTGGTCAATTGGTTGATCTGGCCATCCAGATTTTTGACTTCGCCCAGGAATTCGTTAAAGACGGTAGCCAAAGCCACCAATTCCCGCTCCATGACGTCGACTTCGTATTTGACCCGGTTGAGCAATTGCTCGCCATAAAAGGCAATTTGCATGCGCAATTCGGTGGCATAATCATCATCATTGAGCAGGGTCTGGGTCTTGTAATCGACCAATTCCTGATCGCTGACGGTTACTTCTGCGACTTCTTGGGGCTGAGACGGGGATGCTCCCGCTGATGGCAGGGGACCCGGAGGCCTGCGCGGAGTGGGAGTGGAATTGTTTTCAACGCTCATGAACCCGCCTCTTGAATGTGATCTTTTTTCAGTTTAATCGGCAGGGGTACTTTATTCAAGCCCAATCCACCCACTTTTCGCTTGCCCGATTAACCTTTGTTAACAGGATCTGCCGGGGCTTTGGGGGGATCTTTCATATAAAAGACATAACTGGTGATCTTTTCGATTTTTTCAAGGGCTTGAATCGGTTTAACGGGCTGGTCCAGATATTCACGGGTTTTTTGAAGCTGCTCTTCGAGCACATCATAATGCTCTTTCATATAATCCCTGAGGATTTCCAGCGATTCGTGATAGCGCACCATGCCGTCCAAGACCGCATAATAATCACCAGAGACAATATCATAATAATCGTAGAGATTGTCGACAATGTTTTCTCGGATTTGGCAACGGGCCCGCAGGGCAGCGAGTTGTTTACTCAGCTGCCCGCGTTCCTGGTTTAAATCCCGCAGGGTTTCAATGGCATATTTTAACCGTGTGGAGTTAAACATTTTTAGCGATTAAAAACGCCATTAAAGGCTTTGCGGTGACGCTCGTCTTGATCTGCAAACTCACCCAACATGCCTTTGTCTTGTCTGAGGCCCGGATTTGCGTTGCGGTAGTTTTGAATACTTTGACCGACAGCACCTTTCCCTTGTGGGTTGATTAAGTTGGTGCGAGAGGCCTCGTAATTGGCATCCCGGCCGACATCAAAACCACTCTGAACCACATCTTCAGCAATTGAACGATCCGCTGCTGACGAGTTTTGCGTGACACTGGAGTAAAAGCTTTTCCAGACGCCCTCAATCTGAGCTGCAATCTGGTCACACAGGGCGCCGGGGGCCCCTGTCGACAGGAATTGCAAGATGCCATTGATGGCCTGCCCACCCATTTCTTTGGCTTTGCCCAAGAAATCTTCGGGCGGCTGTTCCATCTGATGGGTGCTGCCAGCGGGCGGCTGGATATTGTAGGTTTGAGCGTATTGAACGGCGTTCATTCCCACCAGATCATTGCGATCTTTCTGGAGTTTCTGAAACTTTTGGTTCTTTTGTGGCTCAGTCATGGGCGTGCCATCTTCGTTTTTTTGCGGCGTGGATTCAAAGGTCCGCATTTGTTCGTCGAGGGAGCTGATATGCTCACGCCGTCTCAGTTCGATCGGATCATTGGTTGGAGGTAAATTGTCGACGTGTTTTACCTCTGTGTACCGTCTGCTCGTGGCGTGAGGGTTGATACCAGGGGTTGCCAAACCACCGATTTCTCGGGGTTGTGCAGCCGGATTCCCTTGCACCGCGGCGCCTGGGGCGGCCGCAGCAGATTGAAATTCGACCTTAAAAGTGCCGAGATCGGGCAGCGTTACTGTGCCGTGATCATAGCCCGCAAGTTCTGTGCCTGCAGGCCTGCTCTCGGGTTTGTTGATGCCTGCTGCCGTTGCCGTGGTGTTGCGTCCATCTGCGGCAGCTTTGGCAATGGCTTCAGTGCTCTCCATATTTTGAGCTGCTCTTAAGGCCTTCAAGCCAGCTTGCCCTTCGTCGCCGATGCTGTCAAAGCTGCCATCAGCAGCGAGATCGCCCTGATGTAACTCTCTGGTGGAACTTTCAGCATGGTGGAACATCTCTGCCGCAAAAGCATCACGCAGTGCACCGGGTTTATCCAGCAGGTCGCGCGACAGCAAGATCATGGGTTCTTCGCCGGGACCTTTGGCAGCATAAGCTGCATTGGCACCTGGAAGCACCGCCGGATCCACAAAAGAGATATTGGGAGGAATCGGCAGATTGCCCTCTCTGGCCATGGTGGTCATGTCTTCAATGACCTTTTTGCCAGCCTCCGTATCCGGAATGCTATAAGCCCCTTGAATCACAGCTTTAAAGCGATCGGGATTATTGGTGGCCAACTCTTTCATTTCACCCGCAAAGGCTGCACGCAAAACGCCCACGGTCTCAAATTCTTTGATTTTTTGCTGCAAACTGTGCACATTGTCGAGCACCTTGTGAAAGCTTCGCGCCTCTGGGGTAATATTCACATTGGCTTTGGCATTTTTGAGTAATTCAGCTGTTTGAGAAATGGTGCTGATTGTCGCGGGGTCTGTAATGCCATTGGCTCTCAGGGTACCCGCCAAATCACTGCCAAAAAGCTGATCTTGTGTTAATGGTTGAACCGATGCCAAAAGGTTGTTGGTGCTGTTTTGCCACCACCCATCAATTTTGGCTTTCTCTTCTGTCGAAATATCGCCATCACGGACCATCTCCCGCAACTGGCCTGAAAAAGCCTTGACCGAGTCTTGGACCGATTTTTGGAATCCAGCAGGGTCTGCCGTGTTTGCGGCTGGAATAGCGGGCAATCCCCCCGATGCCAAAACTTGGCTGGGATCAGCATCGGCGCCTAAACCTGCTTGAACGGCTTGGGCCCGAAGGGCTTTTTCGCCTTCAGCCACACTGGCTTCAATTTTGGCAAAACTTTCATTGACACTGGCCCGAACGGTGCTGATCGGTGTGTCAACAGGGGGGTCTCCAATTTTGACCGTGGCATTGGGATTGGGCGGGCTGCCCTCCAAGGCTGTGAGATCAGCCAAAATTTGAGCCTTGAGTTGGCCCACGGATTCTTTGTTTTTGGGGATCAGCTTTGCCTGATCGTCCAATTCACCCATGACATTGAGATTGGCATTGAGCGATGCTGTACGCGCTTCGACACTGGGGGGGCGGGTTGTCGTTGGGCCCGCTTCTGTTTTGACCACCCCTTCTGCGGTGGGCGGAATGGGTGTAAAGGTCTGGTCTCCGGGGGTGCCAAACTGGACCGCGCTGGTTTCTGCTGGTTTTGGGAAACTGAATGGCGCCGTGCCACTCTGGGCTCCTGTCAAGGCGGTTGTTGCTTGCTCAGGACTTTGACCAAAGGCTTCTGTCAGCACACGTTTGAACAGATCTTGTTGCGAGATTTCTCCTGTGATACCCAAAGAGGCTTTTAAGGCATCCACTCTGGCCTGGGGCGCTTTGCCCTCAGCCAATTGCTGCATCTCAGATGCGCGCACGGTGACTTCGGGGGTCTGGGTACGGGTGGTTGTGCTGGTTCCTGTGGTGCCCCCAACATAGCCATAGCCCACGCCGCCTTCCAATTGGGTAGATGAACGGCCTGTGGTTGGGTTGAGCGACTTCTGGGCAACGTCTGCCAAAAATGCCGCTTGTCTTTCTGGGGGAATGACATTGCCTTGACCATCTTTGAGTACTTTGGGAGCTGTGGTGCCGGGCTCTGGCTGGAATGTTGCCAGTCTTTCTCCGGTGGGAGAGTTCAACACGCCTGTACGACCCAATTCCAACTTGACGGTATCCACCGCTTCGCTGTCTTCTGCTGTGATCTGAACCCGATTAATGGTCGCGGCGTTGCTGGTGGTGGTGTTTTGCCCCAGATTGTCGCTCAGATTGAGGGTCACATTGGCAAAGTTGCTGGTGGCCCGGGCATTGACCACATCAATCGCGGTTTGGTCAAAGCGATGAACCTGGTCACGGCCATTATTGGCTTCTAAAACCAGTCGCACGTTTAAAACATCGCGCATATTATTCGGATTTTTGGGAGCGAGGTGTCCATCGGATCCGGTCTCTAAAAACGCCTTGGGGTTGCCAGGGTTTCTAAATTCAGCCGTGCGCAAAACATACATGTCTTGCAAGGTAGGAGGCGGAGAAGCCGGAGGGGCACTGCCCATCACCCGTGTATAAATAGCTGCATATTCATCTTTGGCATTGTCGGGGATCGGCATGGTCTTTGTCTGTTGTGCGTAGACATCCATCATGGTCCGTGCGTTGGGATATTGGGCTTGCAGCTCTTTAAAGCCAGGGATATTATTGGCCGGTTGGTAATCCCGCTTGACCTGATTCACAAAGGCAGAACGGCTGATACTTTTGCCTTCTTTATTGATAAAAGCGGCATTGCCGGATCTGTCGACAGAAACTCTGCCCAGGACTTCACCGCCGGTGCCTTTGATTTCACCCCCGCCCTGTTGAACGAGCATATCAATTTCCCAAGACAAGGGCCGGCTTTCCAACATACCCACGGTATCGTAGAAATTTTCAGTGCCATCGGCTTTTTGTGAGCGACCGGTAATTTGTGTGTCTAAAATACCATTGGCCGTGCCCTTTGACATGCCTCCGACTTGTTCGGTTGCTACCCGTGGGTTGTCTCCGCTGATATAACCTGTGATGCGGAAGTCTTGGGCCTGTTTGTTGATGGCTTGAATATCGCTGTAGCCACCGCTAAAACCAAAGGCTTTGGCCATATTGTCTTTAAACAGACTGGGGTTGGCCTCAGCTTGTGCCATGGTCATAGAGAACGGGGGGGTGGCTTTGGCCCCCTCTTTGTTGATATAACTGATCATTTGTTCAGTTCGGGCTCGGGCTGTTGCCCGCTGCTCCGGAGGCATTCCCCGATTGGTGGCTGTATTAAAATCGGCACTGCCACGGGTCACATACTGAAAACGCACAGCGGCGTCGCGATCTTGGGTAATCGCTTCAACATAAGCGCCCTCCCAAGTCGCATCTTGGACCAATTCGGCGTTCCAATTGCTGGGTACACCGGCAGCCTCATATTTTTTGATCAAACCGCCGTATTCACTGCTCAGGCGGGTCGCAATTTGGCCAGTGGGATTGTATTTGCTGTTCCAGCCCGCAATTGCATTGTTTTGACCTGAGTTGCGCTCCACCATGTAAGAGCCCGATGTACCAGGGGTTTCGCTGCTCTCTTCTTGCTCTTTGCGGAATCTGACCAACTCGTCTCTGTGTTGCTCTGTCTGTTCTTGCGGAGTTGTGACAGGGATATCCGTCTGGGTCAAGGCCGGTTCCGTTGACGTTGGCGGTGTCTCTGTCCGGGGCGGATCCGCAGGATAAGGCAGAGGCGACAAGGTCTCCTGACGCAGGCGGGTATACCCAAAGCCGATCTCGGCATTGGGGTCTTTGATCATTTCGAGAAATTTAGGATCGATGGTAATTGCCCCAATGCTCTTGGAAGGCCCAATAAAGGCCGCCATGGCTTTGGCTGCAATTGTAAAAATCCCTTCATTCGATTCCTGCTCCGTAAATTGGCGCTGAACATCGAGATAACCTTTTTCAAACATATCCTTCATTTGCTCGGGTTTGAGCACAATATCCGCTTGGTCACCGAGAATTTGACGATAATTCTGAGGCGTAACCCGATACTGTGCACCCGTTTGAGGTGTGTTGAAATAAGAGGGTGTTGATGAACCAATATTACCCATGGGGATTCAATCCTTTTCTCAAAAATTCTCTACAGACACTATATACCCACCTGCATCAGGTTTTTAACCAGCGAACGGAATCATATCCGAAGGCGGTGTGGCTTCAACACCTGTGCGCTGCTTGAGCTGATCCAGGAACCTTTGCATTTCTTGAATGGGATCCCCATTCGGACTTTGCAATTGTTTGATCACCTTAGCGAGGTCTTCGATCATACCTTCCTGCTGCGCTTGCGCGATCAGCAGACCGGGTTGGAGACCGAGTAAGACCGACATATTGGCAAAACCCGCATCGCTGGCAACCTGGCTCAACAGTTCTGAGGCCACTTCACCTGGGGTGATGGGATTGCCATTTTCATCTACTGTGGGCGTGGCACCACCTTTACCGGTCTCTTCGGGGCCACCTTTGCCAGCCTGTTCGGGACCGCCTTTGCCTGCTTGCTCTGGTCCACCGCCTTTGCCGCCACCTTTGCCAGCTTCAGCGGCTCCCACGGTTTGTACGGCACCAGCCATACCCGTGCTGCCGACACCCCCGGCACCGCCGCCAGGACCGCCACCCGCGCCACCGACATCTGCCGTAACGCCCATTTCTGCTGCATATTTTAATGCCGCATTGTACTGCTTTTTAGCTGCAGCCAACTTGATTTGGGCTTCTTGCAAATCTTCCATGGCTTTTTTCAAGGCCTGTAAGGCTTTCATCAGCTCCGGCAGAGATTCTCCCAGGCCTTTGACGATGCCGTCCACGGTTTTCTTGAATTTGGAGGGGCCTTCGTTTTCTGGGAAATTCTTTTTGAGATTTTCCTGGAGTTTCTCAGGTGCTCCTGTCGCTTCAACCGTCCGGCGGCCAGAAGGATCTTGGCGAATGGTGATATTGTTGATGCGTTCCCCTTTTTGAAAGCTGCTTTGATCCAGGACTTCTTTGATCCCAGCGGCACCTTTCATGCTGGTTCTGCCGGATTCGGTTTTCACCAAATCGCCAACATTTACCACTGCCTTGCCTTCAGAATTGATGGGGCTCACGCCTGTTGCCTGAATTGAACGATTTAACAGGGCTTGAGCAATTTCTCCCTGAGAGGCTTGTTCGAAGCCCACTCCCAGGTCTTTGCGGTATTTGTTGACCGTATCATCCGAGGCCTGACCTGTTGCCAGAGCTTGAAAGTCTGTATCTTGAGTCAAATTCTCAACGGCTGTTCGGGCTGCTCGTTCTCCGGCCCGATTGGCTTGAAAATCTTGTGCGCTGGTGGCTTCGATATTATTGGCTGTAATTTTGGAAACACGGCCATCGTAGCCCACACTGAGATCAACAGAGCCAAACTCTTTGCGCGCCTGTTCACCCGTTTTTCCTTTTAAATCGGAAACCTGGAAGACGCCGACATTTAAGCCGCTGCTTTTCTCTGCTTGGCGCAACAATGCTTTGGCAATATCTCCTTGTGTGGCATTGCTGCCAAGGCCCAATTGCTGGCGGTAGGTATTGGCTTTGTCTTGGTCCAATGTGCCTCCAGCAAGCGCCTGGAAATCTTTGTTATCGGCCAGACCCGCGATTGCTGATGTCGCAAAACGCACGTTGGCAAAGCCGCTCTCTCTGACGGATTTGATAAAATCACCTTCAGCTTGGGCGACTTGTCCCTGGCTGAGCTGGGCGGCTTTACCTCCCAAGGCCCCTCGCACAAAGCCCAGGGCATCTGCTTGAGTACCCAAGGTTTTTGCCACTTCGGGGCCCACTTTTGAGAGATCAATCGCACCATCTTTCAGCAAGGATTCAACCGAAACCCGACTTTTGCCATTGGGATCCGTGGCTCTCAGGCCTTGGGATTCAATAATGCTATTGACCAGGGCCTGGGCTTCCGCTCCTTTGCCATTTTTAAGCAAATCGTTGATTTTACCTGCTTGTCCGCCAATAGCGGTGGTGATCTTGTCTTGGCCCTGTTTTACCAGGCCCTGAGACGAAGCTGCACCTGCCAAAGATTTTCGCTGATCTTCACTCAGACCATCAAAATTGACAAAGGTACCACCGTTGCGGTCATAGTCAATGCCAATTTCAAATTTTTGGTCGCCAAGGGAGAAATTGACCAGCGATTCTTGAGCAAAACCATCGTTGTAAGTATTGCCATCAGGTCTTGATGCGCCTCTGGAGGGGTCAGAGAGCGGCAAGTTGGGATTGTCTTTTGTGGAAATGCTGACATCTCCAATTCCCAATCCCTTCAGCGCGCCCTCAACCTGACCTTTGCGTTGACCGTTCAGGAAATTGACCAAGCCTTTGCTATTGTCGACCGTTCCTGATTGATAGCCGCGAACATTGTATTGGCCTGTATCGGTGTTGCGGCCCAACGACAGTTTGCTGCCGTTGCCAAAATCCACGTTGGCACCGTTGATATTGCCTTGCTCGTCGTAAGCAAAGTCAATTTTGGAAACATCTTGGTTTGCCGACAATCTCAAGGCACCTTCACCGATCAGCGCACCGAGACCAAACGTACCCAGATGGGCAATGGCTCCAAAGGCTGAGGCCCCTACTGCATCGCCCCCTTCGCGACCACTGAAGAGGCTGAATTTAAAGGCGGAGTCGAGTTGGGCTTTCAGGTCATTTGCAGCCTTTTGATTTCCTGTAAATTTAGCCAGGGCTTCTGGCCCGCCCAGGAATTTTTGTAACGTTGCTTCCTGACCAGCGATAATACCCCCATTGGCACTTGTTGTGGTGAGTTGTTGTCCAAAAGCACCTGGCTTTTGGGGCGTTGTCGTGGTCGGATCTGTTTGTGGATCTTTGTTGACGCCAAATAATTGACCTTTTTGATCCACACCGATGCTCTCACCACTGGCCAAAGTAATGGTGGCATTTCCATCTTGGCTATAAGTGACCTGAGCACCCTCTGTTTTGGCTCCTGCGGCTTTAAAGCTGGCCAATGCCTGAGAGACGGCATTGCCAATTTTGTTGTCGCTGCCGCCGGTTTGCAAAGACGCGTTGCTCTTTGAAATGGCGCCTTCTACAGCTGAATTGAGAGCGCTGCCAATGCCCCCTGTCTGGCGAGCTGTCAGGTTGCGACCCTGGCCATAGACCTGGGCGAATTGATCCAAGGTCAGGCTTTTGCCCTCAACTTTGATGCCTGCCAAATTGCCCTGATCATCCAATTGCAGATCGGAGGCCTTGACGCGATATCCAACGGTACCAAGGCCGGCATCGTTCTCGGATTTGCGCAAGACACCGTTGATGGCATCTTTGAGCTCGGTGCGGCGATTGTTGAGTTGGCCCGAACTGAGATCACCCGCAGTACTGGCCTGTTCTCCAGTGCCTGAAACCTGACCTGACTTTGCCACTGTGACACTGCCCAAATTTTGAGCGGGCCCGCTTCCTGTATTGCGATTGAGTGAGAATGTATTGCCATTCTCGCCTTGGGTGCTGGAAACCGAAAATTGGGATTTGATCGCATTGCGAATCTGGCGCTCAGGGGCCAAGGCTGCAAAGGAGAAACTGTCAGCTTTGCCATTTTCACCTTTGCTGGTTTTGACAAAATCGTCAAAGGTTTTGCCTGTGTTTCCACCGATCAGACCATTGTCTGTGAGTAATTTTTCAATGGCTGAACGATCACCCGTTTTTAGAGCTGCTTGCAGATCGCCTTTAATTGCTTTGGCTGCGTCTCCCACGCCTTTTTCAAGCAATGTTCCTGGGATGTCTTTGACATCTTTGGCATTGGCGTTATCTCCGGTAAAGAGACCCACAATTGGATTATTGGTCCCTTTAAAGCTATCCGCCACCTGGCCGAAGGAATCAGAGGCGGGTTTAAAGAGATTGCCGATCGTGCTGCCTCCGCCATTGCCAGCTGGATTCGCAAATTGGGTGCCCCCCAAAATGTCTTGAACCGCTTTGCTGGACGAACTTAAACCAGAAGACGGTGAGCTGGATGCTGTCGAAGGGCTTGAGCTTTGACCCCCTGGATTGGTAGCCGTTTTGACACTGTCTGTGACCGCTTTGGCTTTATCTCCGCCGGCAAGTAAATCACCCACAGACTGCGCGCTCAAATTGGTATTTCCATTGATGGTGACACCATCCCCTGTCGCGCTCGCTTTATTGCCGAGCCCAGTGCCCAAAGCCAATGATTGGATATTGGCGCCTTGGGCAGCCAATCCCAAGACCGCTTGTGCTGTACCCAAGGCTTTGCCACCTTCAATTCCGCTGGCCAAAGTGGAAATTGCAGAGGCTCCAATCGCTCCGCCACTGGCCAAATTGAGGCCACCATTTTCATTGACCGAAGCACCTCGACCGGCTTGGCCCAAGGCTGAGACAACGCTTGAAAGTGTTCCCGCATCTGAACCTCCCACACTCAGCCCTTGAGAACCACCTTCTTTGGTGGTGGTTTTCAATTCTGCACCCGCCAGATTCACCCCTTGGCCAGCCAAGGTGTTTAAGCTCTGAATGGCGCCTTGGCCAAGCTTGCCGAGATCCAGTCCCGCACCTTTGCCTGTGCCAATTTGTAGGCCACCATCGGCTCCGAGAGAGGCTTTTAAGCCTGTTCCGTTGGCCAAAGCCCCACTGCTGGCCAGGCTGCTGAGGTTGGCAAGAGCGCCTTTGGCGTCTCCGATCGAGACACCTTCTTGTGTTTTTCCTCCGGCGCTGATTGAGAGCTTGCCGCCCTCACCAAAACCAATTGTTGCGCCATTTTCTCCACCGATATTGAGGGAGAGGCCATTTTCGCCAACAGACAGTCCTGCAGCAGCTTTGCTCAGGTCAATGCCACCTTCACCAGCTAATTGACCCAGGCTTTCTAATTGAGCCAGATCGACCGCTTTGCCACCGAGTGACAGACCGCCTTCTTTGCTGATGCCAATATCCAGGCCCGCTTGTTTGAGGGTGCCGAGGAGTTTTGCTTGGTCTCCGGTGAGCGTCAGGCCGCCGGTCGGCGCAGCTGAAGCATCTCCACCTGTTTGGCCACCACGGCTGCCGGGTACCGGTGCCGGTGCCGTGCCACCGATATTGACGCCACCACCCGCCAATTGGGTGATTTGACTGCCTGCTGCAACCAAGCTCTCAATGCCTGGAACAGCAGGTGTTTGGGTTGCTCCGCCACCCTCACTTTCAACTTGGGCCCCTCCGGTGGTTGCCGTTGGCGTAGCTGCTCCCGTCGCTGGAGCGGTGGTGCCAGTGCTGGCTGCTCCGCTGATCTTTTGTAAGAGGCCGCCCAGCGCACTTTGAGCTGTTGCTCCACCCTGGGTCAACTTTTTAACGTCATCTTTGCTCAGTTCAATGACTTTTCCACCGACAGTGACATTTAATCCACCATCTTTACCGGCAGTAATGGGCCCTAAGCCAGCAACCCCTGCGCCTTTGAGGAGGTTTTCTAACCCCCCTTGCTGGGCGGCTTGAATTAAACCACCAATTTTGCTGCCAATTTCTTGTTGGCTTAAGAGGCGCTCTCCATTGGTCGCACCTTCAAACAGTTTGCTTGCTTCTGTTGTAAATTGGGCAATACTCTCATCGGTGATCGCACCACCTTGAGTGAGGCCTGCCAGCGCTTGATCGAGACCTGCCTGGGCACCTTCACCGGGTGCGCCCCCTTCTGGAGATGCGCCACTGAAAAAGCCTTCGATTTTTCCCCCAATTTGGCCAAAAGAGTCTGACATCGCTTTGCCTGCGGTGCCTTCTTTTTCGACACCCAGGGCTTTGCCAATGCCCTCTCCGGCGGCCAATAAACCACCACCAATGGCTGTGCCTGCAGCGCCTACAATGGATGTGGCCGCTAAACCCACGCCGGCAGCAACAGTGCCAATAGCACCTGCTACGGCTTGTGTGGCTGCTTTGCCCACTTTTGAGAGCGGATCGACAATCGCACTGTTAATGCCTGCGGCCAATGCGTTGCCTTCCACTGTTTGCCCGTTGTCATCTTTGTACTCACCTTTGGTGACCACATCTTTAATTTGTCCGAGTTTATGAGAAATGTCGCCCAATGCACCCCCGGTTGCTTTTTGCAACCCCAGGGCTTCCAGCAATTTTTCAATTAATTGGGCCAATTCTTTCATGCTGGCTTGGGCCGCTTGGCGCTCTTCTTTTTTCTCATCGCTGAGCCCAATACCCGTAGCAAATTTGAGTTTGTCTAAGAGGCCAGAACCCAGGCCTTTGAGTTTTTCGCCAATTCCGCCGCCACCTTCACCTTGACCGAGAACAGGCTCTGGACCACCTTCACCGGGAACGCCTGCCGCTGCAACACCCGCAGCACCTGCGGCTTGCTCGGCTGGAGCTCCACCGGTACCGGTAAGTGAACCAACAACATCTCCGACAGCATCTACTGCTCCACCGACAGCATCACTGACAGCGCCTGCGGCATCACTCACCACACCACCGACAGCACCTGCGACATCGCTCACGACATCACCAACAGCACTTGCTGCTCCACCTACGACATCTCCGACAGCGCCAGCAGCATCACTGACTGCGCCACCGACGGCGCCAGCCACATCTCCGACAACATCGCCTACGGCGCTTGCAGCACCGCCCACGACATCTCCGACAGCGCCAGCAGCATCACTGACTACACCTCCGACGGCTCCGGCCACATCGCTGACAGCGCCAGTTACAGCGCCTACTGCATCACCTGCGAGGTCACCCACGGCACCGGCTACATCGCCAATAGCACCAGCGGCGGAACCAGCGAGGTCACCGACGGCGCCAGCCACATCGCTGACAGCGCCAGTTACAGCGCCGACTGCATCACCTGCGAGGTCACCCACAGCACCGGCTACATCGCTGACAGCGCCAGTTACAGCACCTACTGCATCACCTGCGAGGTCACCGACGGCTCCGGCCACATCGCCAATAGCGCCAGCGGCAGAACCTGCGAGGTCACCGACGGCTCCGGCCACATCGCCAATAGCGCCAGCGGCAGAACCTGCGAGGTCACCGACGGCTCCGGCCACATCACTGACAGCGCCAGTTACAGCGCCGACTGCATCACCTGCGAGGTCACCCACAGCACCGGCTACATCGCCAATAGCACCAGCGGCGGAACCAGCGAGGTCACCGACGGCGCCAGCCACATCACTGACAGCGCCAGTTACAGCGCCGACTGCATCACCTGCGAGGTCACCCACAGCACCGGCTACATCGCCGACGGCTCCTGCAGCTTTGCCTGCAAGATCACCAACCGCGCCGGCAGCATCTCCGACAAGGTCACCAACAGCCCCTGCGGCAGAGCCTGCCAAGTCGCCCACCGCACCGGCTACATCGCCCACGGCACCCGTAACGGCACCGGCTACATCGCCAATAGCGCCAGCGGCAGAACCAGCGAGGTCACCGACAGCGCCAGCCACATCTCCGACAACATCTCCGACAGCACCTGCCGCATCGCACACAACATCACCGACAGCACCGGCCACATCGCCTACGGCACCTGCAGCTTTGCCTGCT